>JBDNIG010000462.1:0-8260 GCA_041688415.1 Rhodopirellula sp.
TGACGATCGTGGCACCGTCAACCATCTCAGTGCCGCCGCCACCGTCACGATGACGGTGACGCCAAGGAACGACCTGCCCTCGATTCCGGCGCTTCGCAGCGACACCAACAATGCCGCTGAGTTTGTTGTCGGCGATGAAGGCGGACCCTATTCCACCAACGTGTTTTCGATGACGGGTGCGGTGATTTTGCCTGGCCCGGCACCTTCGGATACCTCGTCGGGTGCCCGCGACGAGAACGCGAACTCGACCGTTCATGTTGAGTTGCAACAGATCAGCGGAACGACGGGCATGTTCGATACCGAACCGACCCTGACCGACAACGGTACGCTGACTCTCGACGCCAATCCCGACGCCTTCGGCAGTGCGGTGTATGACATCGTGGTCAGTGAACGAGATCTGAGTGGGAACACGAACCCCGCACTCGGCCAAGTCCGCCGCGAGAGAATCACGATCACGCTGAGCAGCGGAAACGATGTGCCGACCGCTCCGAGTCGGAACCTCGAGATGCTCGAATTCAGCGAATTGGAGAACGGCACGGGAGACCCCGTCACGGGCGACCCAACCACCATCGAAGAAACCGAGGCTCGATTGTTAGATCTAGCTGGGAACTTCGAAGGTCCAGTCCTGGCGGGCGGCAGTACGGCGTTCCCCGAAAACCAGTCGCTGCACGTGACCGGCATCGGTCTGTCGGGTGAAGCCACCCCCACGGTTTCCGGCTCCAGCTTGATCGGCAACTACGCACTCAATGTGGATACAGGCGAACTCGAAGCCTCCCATACCTTGACGATGGCCAACGGCGTTTTGACGGTGACGTTCGTGGAAGTCAGCGACGGCGGGACGACTGAGCGTTATCTCGATCGTTTGTCGTACGTCCCCGATACCGATTACAATATCGCAACGCCCGGCACCACGCCGGATCAGTTCACGTACTTCGTCACCGATTCGGGAACGCCGCCGGAGACCAGCCCACCGGCCTTGGTCACGTTGCAGGTCAATCCCAATAACGACGTCCCGACGTTCACGCTCAACAGCGACGCGTTCGGCCCCAACGACACCCTCTATGCACAGGCCCGCGATGACGGCGGCACGACCACATTCCCAGGTTTGGTTTCCGACCTGTCACCCGGGCCGCAGTCAGCGACCGATGAGCAAGCCAATCAGACGGTCGTGTTCCGTTACCAACCCGCCGATTCGGTGGGTACCCATGGCACCGATCTGTCGACACTGTTCCGCCGCGAACCGGACTTGATCGATGGTACCCTGTACCTCTATCCCGCCAACGACGCGTCGGGCACGGCAACGCTGGTGTTCCGCGCCGATGACGGTCCCGACTCGCGCATCGATCCCAACACGAAGTATCAAGAGTTAACACTCAAGATCGACATTGGATCGCAACCCGTAGCGGACGGGACGATTCGTTCAGGGACCTATAACAACGCCGTCAGCAGCGGCGTTGCGATCGTCGACCTGAATGATGTCTTCATCGCGACCGATGGCCTGGATCTTTCGAAAACGGAGATCTTGACCAACGGTACCGGCGGCGTTGCCTCGATCAATCCTGACACCGGTGAACTCGAATATCGCCCCAACCCCGGTCATACCGGCGAGGACACGGTGATCATTCAGGTACAAGACAACGGCGGCGTTCAGAGCAATCCCGTCGAGGTCCAGTTCAACACGACCAACCACCGTTTGACCAATCCGGTGAATGCTGAGGACGTCAACCGCAGCGGCGTCGTGACCTCGCTCGATGCACTGTTAATTATCGACCTGCTCAATGCGCAGGAGAACGGCGATGGCGTGCCGATCAGCTCGATTCAGAATGACGACAACTTCTACGACGTCAGCGACAACGCCTTCGTCACCGCGCTGGACGCCTTGCGGGTGATCAACTACCTCAACGAGCAGGGACCAATGTCGTCACCGGAACCGTTGGCGCCACAGTCCGTCGCCCCCCAGACAATCGCGGTGAAGGCTGGCAGCGACTCATCGGTCACCCGGGATCTACCCGTGTCCACGATCGACGCGGATGATCCCCAAACCGTCGGTGACGGAGGAGGAGTTGCTACAGAATTCAATGTCTTGGAGCTGATCGCGATCGATCAAACCCAGGACAAGGCAAAATCCGAAGCCAAGGATTCTCGTGAGACAAACCTCGACGCCGCGATCAGTGATCTGTTCTAAGTCAAAGTCGCCTCACCACTGCGGCCACTGATTGAGGCCGGAGGCCGACAGATCCCTGCCGGTGGCGTCAGACACCGGATTAGTGAACAAAGTAAGCTCATCCGATGGAAGCGTACGTCGTTCGCTGAAACTAAGACAATCGCAGACATGTGATCTTCCTGTCACCCATCTTCCTGTCCAGTTTCGGTGTGTGATTTTTGACAGGAAGATGAGTGACAGGAAGATGTTTTGAAGTGCACAACTTAGAATGCTGGCCCTAGGAGAGTAAATCACCACCTGTAACGTCCCAAACCTGCAGGCTCAGGAGAAACCGCACGCAAAAAAACACGCGTCCGCCCGATGAGCCACCTGTTTTCCGTAAAATGGGCGAATTTGGGCTAATCGATAGGAAGCGGTTCGAAAAGTAGCGGGACGCCGTCATCCGCGGCCCGTCATCCTGCCGCCGGCGTTGACCTAGTATTCGGCGACATATCGGATATGATGGGAGAATCCCACCTCGCGCTAACGCAGATGCGGTTTTTCACGCCATTCTGCGCCCGTCGTCGCCTCCCACCTCCGAGTCCAACGCATGTTGCCGATTGATTCGCGGTATCTGACGCTCATCGTACTCATCCTCACGCTGCCTGGCATGAGTCTCGCCGGTGCTCCCCTTACCGGTGACCGGGTCGATTTTGCTCGCGACATTCGTCCGCTGCTGTCGGATCACTGTTTCGCCTGCCACGGCCCGGACGAGAACAAACGAGAGTCGGGCGTGCGCCTCGATACCGCTGACGGGGCGAGCTACGTGATCGACGTGGATGATTGGGAGACCAGCCTGCTGCTCGAGCGGATTGGCGAAGAAGACCCCGATATGCGGATGCCGCCACCGGACTACCACAAACCCCTCAGCGACGAAGCCAAATCGTTGTTGACGCGTTGGGTCCAGCAGGGAGCGGAGTTCCAAGCCCACTGGTCGTTCATCGCCCCCCGTCGACATGAGCTCCCCGGCTCCCCCGAAGGTATCAAGGGCGATCCAATCGATCGCTGGGTCAACGCTGAGCTTGCCGAAAAATCACTCACGCCAAGCGGCCCCGCCGATCGTCACACCCTGGCCCGCCGCGTCGCCTTCGATCTGACGGGCCTGCCCCCGACATGGTCGAAGGTGCAGCACTTTGTCAACGACACCGATCCAGACGCTTATGAGAAATATGTTGACGAGTTGCTGGCCTCGCCTCATTACGGCGAACACATGTCCCGCTATTGGCTTGACTTGGTGCGCTACGGTGACACCCACGGTTTGCACCTGGATAACTATCGAGAGATGTGGCCGTACCGTGACTGGGTACTCGCGGCCTTCAATGAAAACAAACCGATGGACGTTTTCATTACCGAACAGCTTGCCGGTGACCTTTTGCCTGACGCCGATCTCGACCAGCAAATTGCCTCCGGTTTCAACCGTCTCAACGTGACAACGAGCGAAGGTGGTTCGATCTATGAAGAGGTGTTTGCCCGCAACGTGATTGATCGTACGGATGCCTTCGGCACGATCTTCCTGGGTCTGACAACCGGCTGCGCGGTGTGCCACGATCATAAATTTGATCCGATTTCGCAGCGAGAATTCTACTCATTGTCGGCGTATTTTAATTCGCTCGACGGTAAGGCTCTTGACGGCAATGCCAAGGACCATCCGCCCGTCGTCCGCGTCGCCAACGACAAACAAAAACAGCGGCTCGGCGAAATCGCAGCGGAGATTGGGTCGATTGATGAACAAACGGCTGGCCCCTTGCCGGAAGTCGACGCCGCTCAGCGGGCTTGGGAGCAGTCGCTTCTGCCGAATCCGAACCTCAAGTCCGCGGTGCTCGCGCCAAACGCGGCCAAACCAAAATCAAAAACGGAAACGAGTATCGTTGAAGGCACGATCGTTCACGTCGAGGGCAAAATTGCCGCCAAGGAAACGATCGAGATCGAATGCGAACTTCCGCCGGGCCAGTGGCGGATGCTGCAACTCGCGGCGCTGACCGATGAACAGCATCCTCGCGTGGGTGCCTCGTCCAACGGCAACGCGGTGCTCAGCGAGATCGTGCTGCACACGCGGTCTAACGACGATGCGGAGTGGCAACCGCGAAAGATTGCGAACGCCCTGGCGAGCCGCCAACAAGACGACGAGGGTTTCGCGGTTGCCAAGGCCATTGATGGCTCGATCGATGCTGCCAGTGGCTGGGCGGTCGCCGGACATCAAAGTGAGGGACCGCGAACGGCTTGGTTCGAACTCCGTGAACCGCTCGGCGCGTCGGAATCGGCCCCCACCAAGCTCCGCATCCAGCTCCATTATCAATCGAAGTTCGCCGGGCACATGTTTCGCGATGTGCAGTTGACGCTTTACGACGACGCCGAAACTCGACTGGGTGAGGCCTTTGCCGCCGGTACCGTGGAATTGCCCCAACCGCTCAAGGACGCGCTCGCCGCGATTGCTCAAAATCAATCGCCTGCAGACGAAGCGGATGCGGAATCTGCTGCCGACGCGGTGCGCGAGTTCTATCGAAGTGTTTACTGCGATGCTCCGCAGTGGTTGGCACTGAAGGACATGCGGCGAGGTTTGGTGAAGATGCAAACGGACTTGCGGAACGAAATCCCCACGACGCTCGTTTGGAAAGAGACGGTCCAGCCGCGCGAAGCTCACGTCTTGCTGCGTGGTCAGTACGATGCACCCGGCGATGCGGTCGAGCGCGGCGTGCCCGCATTCTTACCACCGCTGCCCAGTGGAGATTCGCCCGACCGGCTTGCACTGGCGCATTGGTTAACGTCCGACGACCATCCGCTGACCGCTCGCGTTGCCGTCAATCGCTTTTGGCAACATCTCTTCGGCACGGGACTGGTCAAAACCAGCGAGGACTTCGGCAGCCAGGGGAGCCCGCCTTCGCACCCCGAGCTACTCGACATGCTCGCGATCGATTTCCGCGAGAGCGGATGGGATATCAAAGCGATGATGAAGCGGTTGGTCACGACCGAAGCTTACCAGCGTGATGCCAAGGCCAGTGACGAGATGTTGGCGATCGATCCGAACAATCGGTTGCTCGCTCGCGGGCCGCGGTTCCGTCTCGATGCCGAAATGCTGCGCGACCAAATGTTGTCCGTATCGAGACTGCTCGTCGACCGGCAGGGTGGCCCGAGTGTCAAACCGCCCCAGCCCGCTGGTTTATGGGCAGCGGTTGGTTACACCGGTTCGAACACGGCTACCTTCGTTGCCGACGAGGGCGAAAAAATCTATCGTCGCAGTGTCTACACATTCTGGAAACGCACCAGCCCACCGGCCGTGATGACCACGTTTGATGCTCCCAGTCGCGAGTCGTGTACGACGCGGAGGGAACGCACCAACACGCCACTGCAAGCTCTCCTGATGCTCAACGAGCCGCAAACGATGGAGGCCTCGCGGCAACTGGCTCGCCAGATGACCGAAGCGGACGAGGCTCATTCGCAACTGCCGATAAA
The DNA here is from genome assembly GCA_041688415.1 of Rhodopirellula sp. Classification (GTDB taxonomy): domain Bacteria; phylum Planctomycetota; class Planctomycetia; order Pirellulales; family Pirellulaceae; genus Rhodopirellula. Next base: position 5,654 of record JBDNIG010000462.1, read on the forward strand.
GGAACTCTTTGAACGGGTCGTGCTGCGTTCGCCGACCGATATGGAACGCGAGTCCCTGTCCAGTTTGTTGACGGACCTGACGCTGTTGTACAGTGACGATCCCGATCAAGCGTCGAAATTGGTGGGCTCGCCCGATGCGAGCTTGGCCGCCTGGACGGTTCTCGCCAGTACCCTACTCAATCTAGACGAGGTGGTTTGCAAATGAGTCGCTCATCAAAACAAAACGCGGCCGATCTGATCGGTGCTTTGGAAGCACAAACCCGTCTGTCGCAATTGACCCGTCGCTCGCTGTTCTCAAAGTCGTGCGCCGGACTCGGCATGGCGGCCCTGGCGTCGCTCGAAGGCACGGGGGGCGCGAACGCCGCGGAACCCTCGTCCATCAAAGCCGCATCGAATGGAACCGTTGCACCGGAGTCCGATCACGCCGGCGGATTGCCCGATCTGCCGCATCATCCCCCCGCGGCCAAGCGAGCGATCTATCTGTTCATGTCGGGTGCCCCCAGCCAAATGGATATGTGGGATCACAAACCCGTGATGGCGGATTGGTTCGACAAGGACTTACCCGAGTCGATCCGTCAAGGTCAACGTTTGACAACGATGACGAGCGGGCAGTCACGGTTCCCGATCGCGCCGAGTATCTACAAGTTTTCACCGCACGGTCAGAACGGCACGATGGCGAGTGAGTTGATCCCGCACATGGCTGGCAAAGTCGACGAGATCTCATTGGTCAAATCGATGTACACCGAAGCGATCAATCACGATCCGGCAATCACCTACATCTGCACCGGCAACCAATTACCCGGCAAGGCTTCGCTCGGCGCCTGGCTCAGCTACGGTCTCGGCACCGAGAACGCCGACCTGCCGGCCTTCGTCGTCATGACGGCGTCGTGGACGGGACGTAAGCAAGCCCAAGCTCTCTATAATCGCTTGTGGGGCAGCGGGTATTTGCCGAGCCGCTACCAAGGCGTTGCGCTGCGCAGCAGCGGCGATCCGGTACTGTATTTGTCCAACCCCGACGGTATCGACTCGCGCGTCCGTCGCCGCATGCTCGATACGCTCGCGGAACTCAATGGGGAAACGCTCCGTCGCTTTGGCGATCCCGAAACGGATGCGCGCATCGCGCAGTACGAGATGGCATTCCGGATGCAAACCAGCGTCCCCGATCTGACCGACTTGAGTGACGAACCGCAGCACGTGCTCGATCTGTACGGCCCCGATGTTTTGAATCCCGGCACGTACGCGAACTGTTGCCTGATGGCCCGACGTCTGGCCGAACGCGGTGTACGTTTTACCCAAATTTTTCATCGTGGTTGGGATCAACACGGAGCACTCCCGAAAGACCTGCCCAACCAATGTCGCGACACGGATCAACCGTCCGCTGGTTTGCTCACTGACCTGAAGCAAAGGGGCATGCTTGATGACACGCTCGTCGTGTGGGGAGGCGAGTTCGGGCGGACGATTTACTGCCAAGGTGCGCTGACAAAAACGAACTACGGACGCGATCATCATCCCAAGTGTTTTTCAGTATGGATGGCGGGGGCCGGTGTGCGCGGTGGCGTCGTCCACGGCGAGACCGATGAGTTCAGCTACAACATCGTCCGCGACGGAGTCCACATTCGCGACCTCAACGCTACCATCCTCGAGCGAATGGGTATCGACCATGAGCGATTGACCTACCCATTCCAAGGCCTCGATCAAAAACTCACCGGAGTCGAGCAAGCCCGCGTGGTGCGGGAATTGTTGGTGTAATCGACCGTGAACGACGACGGGTAGACCAAGTAGCCGCGTCTCGCCGAGACGCGAGTCCGAGTCCGCGCGAGGCGCCGCGACGACTTTGATTTACTAGCCCAACGCGTCAGCGAGGCCGCTCACGAGTAGCGGATCATCGGATCGAAAGTCTCCAAGTCAATTATTACGCCGCATCATTTTCATTCCGACCCGGTTGCCAAGGTTCACGATGTCGCGTTGGCCGAATGCAATTGGCACGTATTTTAGTACCATCCACGCGTCGTGCGGACCGGCGATTGGCTGTATGTCAGGAACGCCTTGCCCGGGCGATACAGCATCGCTGGCGAACATGCGTCCTGCCGATTTGCAGCGGTGAATTAATTATGGGAAGCTGCGGAGGCCGATTAACTGACCGCTGCTCCGGCCCCGCTGAGAATCAAGCCACTACCGGCCGAGAGGCTGCTCAATGCCGAGTCGGATCCCAACCAGTTTCATAATCTGGCGAAATCCGCAGAGTCCCTGTCCACGCTAGCGCCAATGCGACGTCTGCTCGAACTCTGGCGAGACGAGACGGACGCTACACGAATCAAACAGTAGTGCATTTCGCTAAACATTCCTCGGAAACAGGAAGATGCAATCCATGCCAACAAGCGCGCGAATTCAAGAAGTTCCTGTTTTCTAGTGCTCAACGCCGGTTGGCGTTAACGGATCAATCACGGCACTTCACGCAAGTCGTGGTTGGGAAACAACTTAGGACCATTCGATGAATAACTGTCGTAGCGAAACTCGCCAAGAGTTTCGGCCACCCAACAATTCGAAAGTCTTGGCGACTTTCGCTACGACCAAATCGGACACTTAAAGACCGAACGGTCCTTACCA
>JBDNIG010000463.1:0-3661 GCA_041688415.1 Rhodopirellula sp.
AAGAGGGGGTGCGATGAACGTTCCCGTCCAATCAACCGCCACTGCGCCACTGTTGAGCGTGCGGGACCTGAAGGTTCATTTTCCGTTTCGCCGCGGGTCACTGCTGCGATCGCAGAAAGGTGTGATCCGTGCTGTCGATGGAATTTCGTTCGATATCGCGCGCGGCGAGACGCTCGGTTTAGTCGGTGAATCCGGCTGCGGAAAATCGACCACTGCCCGAGCGATCATCAATCTGGTCCATCCCACCAGCGGAGACGTTCGCATCGACGGCGTTAATATCGCGGGCATGTCGGACTCCGCGATGTTGCCCTATCGTCGCCGCATTCAAATGGTGTTTCAAGATCCGTTCGCGTCGCTGAATCCACGCATGACGGTCGGCGGCATCATCGGTGAACCACTCGGGGTGCACTCGCTCGCACGCGGTCGCGACCGAAAACTCGAAGTCCTCCGGTTGATGGAACTGGTGGGATTGAACCCGCGGTTTTTGAATCGTTACCCGCACGAATTCAGTGGTGGGCAGCGGCAGCGGATCGGCATCGCCCGGGCACTCGCGGTGCAGCCGGATTTGATTCTATGTGATGAACCCGTCTCGGCGCTCGATGTGTCCATCCAAGCCCAGATCATTAATTTGCTGATGGATCTACAACAGAAACTGGGGTTGTCGTACCTGTTCATCGCGCACGATCTCGCCGTCGTGCGACACATTGCCACTCGCGTCGGCGTGATGTATCTCGGTCGGATGGCGGAACTCGCGTCTGCCGAGGATCTGTACGCAGGCCCGAAACATCCCTACACCGAAGCGTTGCTGTCCGCCGTGCCGATCCCGGATCCTGACATCGCGGCATCACGACAGCGGATTGTGCTCTCGGGAGAAGTCCCGTCGCCGGACATTCATTACCCCGGATGCGCCTTCGCCGAGCGTTGCCCGGTGAAGATTGACCGCTGCGTCCGTGATCGGCCTCCGCTGCCTGAGAAGCCGCATGCGGCGGCGTGTTGGGTGCGTGAAGAAGCACTTTCCTAGCGAAAGCACCAGCGATGGCCGCAACGAGTGACTCAGAAGTATTACACTGAAGCGGCTTCCGCAAACCCAACTCTTCCCTTGCGAGGTGAATCCATGCCGTCCCCGTCTGAACCGATCCTGCCGAGCGAGCTGGATCTGTTGAAGCCGCTGCCGCCTGAACTTTGGCCGAACATTGATCATATTCGAACCGAGGACGGTGCGCCGGTGGACAACGTATTCAGTGAAAAACAAATGCGGCTGCTAACCGAATCGCTATACAGTTCGTGGAAGCCTGCTTGGCCTTTTGTCGCCTTTGCCAACGTGGGGATGTTTTACGGTGTCGACATCCCGCCGCTGGTTCCCGATGTGTTACTGAGTTTGAACGTGCGATTGCCGGAAGACCTGCGTCCGAAACTCAATCGATCCTACTTTGTCTGGAAATATGGGAAGCCGCCGGAAGTCGTGATCGAGATTGTCTCGAACAAAGTGGGCCGCGAAGACACCGAGAAACTTCGCCTGTACGCCGAGGCTCGGGTCTCGACCTATTTCATTTATGACCCCGATCACTTCCTCAGCGAGACGCCGCTGAGAGGATACCAATTGCTCCGCAACGAACTGGTACCGATCGACGGTGATTGCTTTGAACTTCCAGGTACGGGGTTGCGACTGACTTTGTGGCGCGGTCGCTACGAGGACATTGATGCAACGTGGTTGCGTTGGATCGATGCCCAGGAGAACCTGATTGCCACGGGTGCAGAAAAGGCGGAATCGGAGAAACAACGCGCCGATTTGGAGTCGCAGCGAGCCGAAGCCCAGTCACAGCGTGCGGAAGCCGAGTCGCAGCGTGCTGAAGTGGCTCAACAGGAGAATGAGCGACTGATGAATCTCCTGCGCAAACAAGGCATCGATCCAAGCTAAGGGGCTTTTCGAAATGTCTCGAACCACTGAAATTGATCTGGAAGTTCTCATGAACTCTTGTTGTCTACTACGACTGTGCGTGGTGATCGTCGTGTGGTGCTGGTTTCCAATTGGGTCGAGTCATCCTGTGATGGCGCAAAATCCGAAACCCACGTCCCCCATTTCGCGAGCCCCGGGCACGTTCTCACCGCCTCGACCGTCGATGCCGGGAGGCGTCGGATCCGAGCCTGTCCAACGACGACCGCCCGTCGCAACACCGCCTTTCAACATACCGCTAGGCTTGCGCGGCGAAAAAGAGCAGTCTGCCCCATCGGTCCCACAATCTATCCAGCTCAACAGAAGCGATGATCCCAGCCGCCTCCAACTTAACCTGGGCGACCTCGACCATCCCCAGAATGAACGGCTCGCCGTCCGCGATGGCGATGGCAATCGGGTCGTCGCGAGGTATCTCGTCGGCAGCGGTGATGCACGCATCGTGATGTTGCCCGATGGACGATTGGAGGCCTATGACGCGCAGCTCACTGCACCCACCGACGACCCGTTCGTGCCGATGTCGATGGACGAAATCAGGGACCGTTGGTTAGCCGATGAACGTTTGTCGAAACTCGGCATGAAATCGATTCAGAGTCAGCGGTTTCTGTTTCTCTACAACACGAGTGAACCCTTCATTCGTGCCACTCGCACGATTCTGGAAACGATGTATCCCGCCGTTCGAAAATACTTTCAGCGGACCAAGATCGAAACGCATGAACCCGAGTTCCCGCTCGTCGTGATCGCGTTTGCCACCGACGATCAATTCCAGGAATTCAAACGCATGCCCGAAGGCGTCGTGGCGTACTACGACAGCACTCTCAACAGCGTTTCGATGTACGAGCAATCGCGACTCAATCGCGTCGCGCCCCAGGTCGCCATCATGAATTCGATCTCAACGGTCGCCCACGAGGGGGTGCATCAAATCCTGCATAATATTGGTGTCCAGCAACGATTGTCGCGGTGGCCGATGTGGCTGAGTGAAGGTCTGCCGGAGTTCTTCGCGCCCACATCGACCGGTGCCGGTGCGAAGTGGAAAGGACTCGGAGCACCGAATGATTTGCGAATGAAAGAAATTGTCGACGATGTCAAACGAGGCCAACGGCTGGGAAGTGGCATCCATCTGGAGCGACTTGTCCAGCTCGACGCATTTGACTCCAAAGAGTACGCGTATTCATGGGGCGTGATTCACTGGATGGCGCGAAAACACCGTGACGAGCTGTTCGCGTGCATCCGCGAGGCGTCGGAATTACAACCGCTCGCCTACCTGGCTGACGGCAACGGTGACGACGGCAACGGTGACGACGGAAATGGTGACGATAGAATTCAAGCAAAACGGAAGACGACGCTTTTCGAGAACCAACTCGGCGGCAACTACGCGGCCTTGGAGCGGGATCTTTCGGCACATTTATCGTCGCTCCAGTGGACGGACCCGGTGGAAAACCAGATCCATTATTTAGTGATTTCAGGCAGCCAGGTCACGTTGACCTCATCCCCCGAAACCGTTCAAAAGTTACGAAAGTCGACCCTGCCGACGCGCATGTTCCGCGTCCAACGCTTCCCCAACCGCACCTCCGCCATGCGTGCAATGCAGGCGATCACGCGTTAATCCATTGTAGCCGGACGGCTCCGCCCGTCCAAGCTGAAACACGGCAACCCGGACGGCTCCGCCCGTCCGAGCTGAAACACGGCAACCCGGACGGCTCCGCCCGT
>JBDNIG010000464.1:0-10604 GCA_041688415.1 Rhodopirellula sp.
CAATGCCCGAGGCTAGCGCCTACGGCTCACTCAGATTGCTTAAGTCCACGCCATTCGAGCTTGATTCCGTTTTTCCCGGCATTCGGCAGCATACCGTATTAAGTCGCGCAACGCAAAATCATTGGACGCAGGAGTCCATGCCTCCAAAAATCCAACACCCTGAAAGAACGCGTGTCTGCACTCGTGGGAACGCCCGCCGGCCCGTCATATCGACCCACCGATTCTGCGGAAGAGGCCTTTTTAGGAGACCTGAGCCGACCACGCTAGGCTGGCCGGTCAATCATTGGTCTTGACATGGAGTTTTGGGTCGAAAGCTGTCCACATTGGACGGGTTTCAATCGCGGAGCGATGGCAGCACCTAGCCCTGTGCGTCAGCACGGGGATTTTATTAGTGAAGGATTTGGAAATGTGGGCTGGTTCTGTATTCGGCGTGTTTGAGCCCCAACGGGGTGGCGGTATGACAGCCCAGGGCATCGCCCTGGGGATTTGGGTAACTGAGTGCCACGTTTTCATAACCCGACGCGTAAGCGAGGGATGGCGGCGTGAATCCCTCGCTGACGCGTCGGGTTATGATTGTCGATTCCACCGAAATATTTCCCAGTATCTGCTTAGCCGGTCGGACGGCGTGCGCAAATAGGGCCGCCCCGTTGGGGCTCCGGCGAGATTCGGGCGTCAAAAACCCCAGGCGATGCCTGGGGCTATCATAGGGCTGCCCCGTTGGGGCGTCGTCACTCACGGAAGAACCGGTTTGAAAATCCTATTCCTGCAAAAACGCCCACTCTTCCCCGCCAACACGGGCGGCAAGATTCGAACGCTCAATGTCGTCCAGCATTTGGCGCAGTGGCACCAGTTGACGTACCTGTGCAACGTGCTATCCGAAGAAGAACCTTATCTCGATCAGATGCGAGAATTGGGACTCGATGTCATTGCCATTCCCTGGCAAGAAGCGGCTCGTGATTCATGGCGATTTTATGCGGGATTGGCTGGCAATGTGTTCTCGCGTTACCCCTACAGCGTCAATAAAGACTACGATCAACGGATCCGTCAGCGGGTTCAGAAACTCTTGGCGGAGCAGAATTACGATCTCATAATCTGTGATTTTGTGCAGATGGCGCGCAACGTTGAAGGTTTCCACTCGATTCCCCGCCTGCTGTTCCAGCACAACGTCGAAGCGATGATCTATCGGCGGTTGGCTGACAACGAATCGAATACCGCCAAACGATGGTTCATTCGCGGTCAACAGCGGAAAATGGAAGCTTTCGAAGCCCGCGCGGGTCGTTCGTTCGACCGCGTCGTCGCCGTCAGCCGCCAAGACAAGCAGTCGTTCGCCGAGGAATATGGATGGCAGCACGTGGACGTGATCGACACCGCGGTCGATACGAACTACTTTCATCCGCTGGGTCAGCCAAAAATCGACGGTCGGCTCGTCTTCGTTGGCTCCATGGATTGGCTACCCAATCAAGAGGGAGTGCTGCGGTTCGTCAAGGAAATCCTACCTCGGATCCGCGAGTTCCAACCCGGTGTCACGCTGGATATCGTCGGCAGGAACCCTCCTCCTTCGATCACGCGGTTAGCGAAGCAATCTGGCGTCAGAGTCACCGGCACGGTCGAGGATGTGCGTCCCTACCTATCACGAGCCACGGTTTGCATCGTGCCGCTATACTCAGGCGGCGGAACGCGTCTCAAGATTTTTGAAGCGATGGCGTCCGGGACGCCGGTCGTCAGCACGACGCTCGGTGCCGATGGGCTGAACATTACCGATGGGGAACATTGGCTGCGTGCTGATTCGGATGCGGAGTTCGCCGACGCCGTCTGCCGCCTAGTGGAACATCCCGACGATTGCGTCAAGATCTCGCAATCAGCACTGCAGCATGTCCGCGAGCACTACACTAGTGAGGCCATCGCCAGGCAGTTTGAAACCATTTGTCACACGCTCATCGAGCAGCATTGAAGCCGCACGCCTACGAAAATCCCATGTGACTCGCAAACACACCCTCGAATCGTAACCTCATCATGAAGAAACTGTTCTACTACACCTTTTCGTTCCCGATTCTCTTCATCGGCTACCACCCTATCTATTTGCTGATCTCGCATGACCTGCTGTGGGTAAAATTCACCGGGGGCAAGGCTCCTGCGAGCCTATTCTGTCGTCGGTTCGCTACGGATCCAGCCTTTCGAAATCAACTTTACTACCGCTTGAAGTCCCACGGTGGATTCCTCAAATTTGCAGGCTATTTCCTGCAGCTTATCTACGGCGGGTATGAGTCATTTCAAATCATGACCCCCAACATCGGTGGCGGACTGCGCATGCAGCACGGTTTCTCGACCATCATCAATGCCGCGTCTATTGGCGAAAATTGCTCCATCAATCAAAACGTCACGATTGGCAGCAACGGGCCTGATAGCAAGCCGATCATTGGAGACTATGTGATGATTCGCGCTGGAGCGGTCGTTGTGGGGAAAGTTCACATCGGAGATGGCGCAATTGTCGGCGCTAATGCCGTCGTGACGAAGGACGTTCCCGCGAACACGACCGTTGGCGGAGTTCCCGCACGCGTCATTAAGGAGACGGGTACAAGTGAGTATTTAGCTCGATATGGAATTCAAATTTCGACGCGATACGGTCGCTGAAACCTGAGGGCTACCGCGTAGTTGCTTTGGAAAGTCGATTAAAGCACTGCTGCAGTGGGTTTTGCTAGCTCTCTCATTTGCGAACAACCCTCGGTGGACATGCGTCCGCCGGGGGTTTTCTTTTGGCTTATTGGACGCGTAAGCCAAACATACATAGAGACTCGACCATCATGGACGACGGTTGCAAAATTAATGGAAGAACCATTGCGGTAGAGAGTAGAGACGTCTCGCCACATCCACCACGGTACTCTCAAGCATCTATCAACGCGAGCGGACGCAATATCAACTCAACGTTGGCAAATCTTGGTCCAGGTCTGAGTCGGACGAGAACAGGAGGTCGACGTCATCGGCAGCGATATCGCGATTACCTGAGGAGTTGTTGGCAATCTCCTCGTTGTTCATCCAAACCGATGGACTGGGCCACCGAGCCTGCTCTGCAGTCGACATCGCAAGCGATTCGATGGTCTCGGCATCGAGCGCCGCGCCATAGATCCGCAGGTCGTCCATGGTGCCTCGGAATCCATGATTCCCCCAAATGCTTGTGCCAATCGACATCGGTGCTGAAGACTGGTCAAGCGAGGTTCCTTGGAAGTCAACCGCGGTTTGCAATATGCCGTCCTGATACGCCAAGATGCTCTCTCCATCCCAGGTCAACGACAGATGCGTCCAAACGCCGACGTTGTAGTGACCAAAGTAAACTGCGGGAGAGACATGGCTATTCTCATTGCGAAGAATGGCGAGAAACTCGTTGCTATACGTCGTTCGCAGTTCGTAGGAGCGGTTAGCAACCAAGAATGCGTTGGCTACCTGGTTCGGTTTAACCCACGTCGCAACGGTAATTTGCGATGGCGTCAGCAGCGCAGCCTGGTCAGCCAGTACGACGCGCTGTGAATCGTCATCAAACAGGATCGCTTGATCTTCTTGCCCGGCGATGAACACGGGAGCCGCAGCGCTGCCGTCGAGGTTACAGGCACTGTCGAGCAGATTACCGTCGAACTGCCAATGTCCCAGTGGTTGGATCGGCTCCACCGTGACCGTGACCCGATCGCGACCGCTCACCTCCCCATCGCTGGCGCTCAATTCGAGAACGTAGGTGCCTTCCTTGGAGAATGTCGCCGACGTGTCTTTGTTCGTCGCATCGTGGAAGGTGACTTGCCCGGGGCCACTGATCTGACGCCACTGGATCGATAGTTGGCCGGGTTCGGGGGGTAAATCTCTGACGGTAACCGATGCGTGGAGTTCGACGGACTCATGTTTTTGCAGCGTTTGATCCTCACCTAGCGTCACGACCGGTGCAACTCGGTTCGCGATCGCGGCGATCGCTTCCCCGTCGAGGGATGTGCGGTAGATACGCAAATCGTCCAACTCACCCTGGTACGGGTGCGAACCGTACATACTGGCACCGATCCGAGTATCGAATCTTGTTTGACGCAGGCCATCACCCGAAAATAACTCGGATGCCTGCAGTACCCCATCCTGGTATGCCCGGATCGTCGTGCCGTCCCACGTCAGCGAGAGATGCGTCCAACTGCCGACGGCATATTCGCCAAAGTAGAGCGACGGTGATGCCTCCACGTTGAGATTGCTCAGGTTCGCAAGAAATCGGTGATCCGCCGTGGTCCGAATCTGATAGCCGCCATTGGCAATCAGATACGAATTCGCTGCTTCCGCGGGTTTCACCCAGGTGCTGATCGTGATTTGTGGCGGGGCGAGCACGTTAGCGGTATTCTTCACCTGCAGCGAGCTGTCGGCTCCAGCAAACGCGATGGCTTGTTCGTACTGGCCGGATACAAAAGTAGCGCCGTCGCCAGTGGCATGATTACTGCGTGCCGAGTCCAGGGTGTTTCCATTGAACTTCCAGCGTGCCACCAGACCACCACCGGGTGCCTGGTTGACGGTCACGACCACCGAGTCGGAACCAGTCAGATCGCCATCGCTGACACTCGCCTGCAGCGTGTAGGTTCCGATCTTCGAAAACGTCGCTGACGTCGACGGCGAGCTAGCATCGGTGAAGTTCACGCTGCCGGGCCCGGAAACCTGATTCCACGAATATGTCAAGTTTCCCGGCAGGGGCAATCCATCGTCGTCAACCGTCGCATTGAGTAGGACGGCATCCAATACCGTGGTCGCGCGGTCGTCGCCTACGTTGACGATGGGTGCTGTATTGGGCGGGGCCTCGGGGAGGGTGACCGTGACGGTTGGGCTGTTGGCGGAGACGTTGCCCGCCGCGTCCATGGCGCGCAGGCGTGCGTGGTAAGTCGTCTCCGGTAACAAACCCGTCACGATGAATGAGGTCGACGCACCCACCGCATAATTCTGATACGTGGAGGCGAAGCTTGAGAACGAGCTCGTTGTTGAAACATCGAGACGATAGCCACCCATCTCCACGGCATCGTGCGAGGGACTCCAGTTCAATCCAAACCGAGTTGCCTCAGGCTCAATCACCTGCAGATCAGTGGGAACCGTTGGTGGCTGGGTATCGGGGTCTCCCAATTCAAACGAAACATCGCGGCTGATCGTCAAGTTGCCCGCCACGTCCTTTTCACGGACGCGCAAATGGTAGACACGGTTAGCTAGCAAATTTCGCAGCGTCACCTCGTGCTGCTTCGCATACCCCGATTCGATTGCGCTGAACTGCCCCAACCGACTCGTCGGGCCATATTGCAGGAAACCGATGGAATCTTCGTCGGTGACCCAGCTTACGGTGACCGTCGTATCGCTCAGCGGCGTGACCTCGATATCGCGGATCTCGACGGAGCGGGTATCCGCCTGCGGGTACAACCCGACAGCTTCCAAGTTGGCCCCAATCGCCTGCAAATCCGGTGCTTGAAATTTTCCGTCGAGCGACATCGCGCGGATGTAATAAATCAGGTCGCGGAGATCAACTCCAGTAATTTCTGGGCGGGGGACGGAACCACCGCCACCACCGCGAATGAAATTGGCAAGATCGACATCCGATTTTTGGGCGAGATCGTCGTAGGTACCCAGATCACCCACAAACGCGTGGCCACTGGCGCCGTACAGATTGAACAGCGATGGCCGCAGGCTCATCGCAATCGCGCCACTATTCGTCTGCACGGTACTGGGCGTTACCGCGTCAAACGGGAACGACTGTGCAGTCCCAGCCGCGGCTATCACCAATCCATTGGTAAAGGCACCGTTATCAATCATGCTCGTCGATACATCGCCGGGCTGGCGAGGTCGGAGGAGTGTGAAGGACGTACGATGATGGGAAACGACCCCCAACGCCGCACTATTATCATCAATGATCATGCTCCAGGTCAGAGAGTGAGAGCCCGCTGCCCCATATCCTGAGTTATACGTTCCGGGTGGATCACCTGTCAACACAAACAACGCATCGTTCATGTTGTCGTATCGCGAACCATCTTTTGACATCCGAATGAACTGACCACCTACCTGACCTTCCGCGATAAACATGTCGTCCACTGGACCGATATTTCCACGGCGGTCGACTTCAAACCAATTATCTGCGATACCCCACTCAGCTACGATGCGAACCTTTTCCACCGCGTGGGTGGTCAGGTCCAGACGTCTGATCGCACTCACTACGCCTTCCGAAATCAACAGGTTTCCCTGTGAGTCGATGCGAATCGCGTAAGGGTAATAAATTGTCGCGTCTTGAAACGAAACTGAGTCCGGCAGAAAAGCATTTTTACTGCCGACTTGCAGAATCTGTTGATTGAGCACCGCGCGGTTGGGAACCGAGTCGGGCCCCTTTCCAACAACCGTTGAAACATTCCCATCGCGGTCGACCTGACGAATCGAGTGATTGTATCGATCCGATACATACAGCACGCCGGTGGTTGGGTCGGCGGTGACGCTGATCGGACCATTAAACCGCGCGGTGTCGGCGTTGCCGTCGACAAATCCCGCTTGGCCGGCCTGACCAACCAACGTCGAGAGCGTGGGGACGGCTTGCGAGAAGTCGATTTTGGCAATTCGATGATTATTCAAATCGGCGATGTACAGAATGTTGGAATCGAGCGGATCGAAGGTCAGGTCCCATGGATTGTCCAGCGGCACATCGTATGCCCCAATAAACTCTTCTTGCTGGCTCTCGAGTTGCGCCGCACTGACATCGGCTTCGACCTGGTAGGGAATCACGCCGCTTTTACGTCGCGGGCCAAACAGGGTCGTCACCGTGCCGTCACGGTCGACGCGGAACACACGCCCGCTCGCTTCAACGCCGATGAATCCGGTGCTGTTGGGGTCGGGTGTGTAATGGCTGCTGTCGCTGACCTGGTTATTATTGCGAGGCCCATCAAATCCGACGTATTTTTCCGCCGTGATCAAACTGGGCGCGCGACCGCCCTCGGCATACTTCTCGCCTTTGACCATCTTGCCACTGATGAATGGGTGACCGTCCGGTGTTAATGCTTGAAACCGATCCACCTCTTCGCGGTACGAATAGGTCTTCGTCAGCGGCTCAGAGACCCAGCTTGAGATTGGAATCAAGACGTCTCGCTCAGCCTCAGTTTGTGGCGGATCGACGATTTTAAAAGGATAAGGCTCTGTTGGGTTATGGCTGGGGCCATCCACGGTCACCCAGTCCACCCCAAGTGCTCCCCCCGGCAGGTTCCAACGCGCGTACGTGCCTCGCGTGCCCACGGCAGCAAGTTGCTGCGGTCCGGTAACCGGGCCAGCATGATTATCGACCGTTAGAATCAAATTCCATGGATGCCATAAATCCAAATCCCCATCCAAGAGTTCGATGGCGATCACGTACTGCCCATCGGCAAGCTTCGTCGTGTCGAGTGAAACGGAATCACTGCCCTTGAGTGGGCCACCGAGCGAGGTTTCCGTGCCCTGAGAATCAAGCAACATGAGGCGATAGCGAGCATTGTCTGGCGGAACGTCATCCGGATTATCGCCGGCCGTCCAGCCTTGCCCACTATCGGTTGTCGCAACCGCACCGACGTTGATTGTCCCCGCCACAACCGCTTCCTTGATCGCCGCATCCCGGTTGTAAAACGCTTCCTTTGCCCCAGAATACACGTGAGGGAAAAAATTAAACATGTTATTCGAAGTAGACCAGGGTCGGACGTCGAACGTGATCGGCATCGTCGTCTGATGGCCCGTACGATCGGTCGCAATAATCGTGGCGACGTGCGTCCCCACTTCGGTGTCTTTCGGCCTCCAGCCAATTTTCACATTGGTCCCCACATCCGTCGACCAATGATTTGCTTGGGTGGCTTCGGGCGGCAATCCTGCTACCGTGAGGCTGACTTCACTCGCCGAGCGGTTTTCCGGATCGATCGCGTCAATGCGAATGTCGGATCCGTGAACGGGCGAAATCAAATCGGTGTAGTTGGACGGCCGCAGCTCGTACGTATTCCATGCCACCTTCTCAGAAACACGAATTCCCGGCGTGCCATCGGTGCGATCGGCGATCTGCACGTTCACCGTCCGCGTGCTCTGCTGGCCGCGTTCATCCGTGGCGACGAAGTCGAGGTTGTAGTCGCCGGCTTGATCGAAATCGGGCCACCAGATCAAACGACGCTGGGTCGTGTCGGGGTCCACCTGCAGCTCAGCGCCCGCGGGCAGCGGGGTTACGGCGTAGCTGAACTGCAGTGTATTGTTTTCGTCGGGTGACTGCACCGTGAACGGGATCACGAGCGTGTCACCCTCCCGCCCCGTCAGATTTTCCTGCACCACGCTGGGACTCAAGATCATCGGTATCGTCAACAAAAACCGTTTCTCCAGCGTTTGCACCTGCAGTTGCCGCCTGGATGATTTGCGAGCCTGTTTTTTTGAACGTCGTGTCCTAGAAAGAAAAGTCATCCCTAAAATATCCTGGGGGTGAATGAATCGAAAACTGTCGCTACAACGGTCGACGAATGATTAGAAAAGATCTCTCCGTCCGCATAGAGATAATGACGAAAAGCGGATGGAGCGGGCCGCAGCACAAAAATGGTTCTACTGCGTCGATGCTGAACGGTAGTGCATCGGGTTGCCCCAAGCAATATCCCTCTGCGTAATGGGGGTGAACCCGGGAAGGCTGCTTTGTCGCCCTGGTATGATCGAGTCGTTCCCACCACCGCAGGGCAGATCCCAGCGTAAAACGGTCTCGACGTAGTGGACGTTTCGACACGTCCCAAACCGCCTCTTCAACGTGATCGAAAGCTTTGGTAATTGCTGCCCGCTCCGGTATCGCAGAGCTGGTTTACTTGACCACGAAATACACGAATCACACGAAATTCCGACGCTATCGGCTCGGAGAGCCGAGCGACAATCGACAGGGGTACTAGCTATTCGTGTCATTCGTGTATTTCGTGGTTAAATCAACTCCCCTTGGCTCGTATGTACCCGGCGCTACTCATGATGCAATTCATTCCCCGCGCGACTTACCGAATGCCTTCATGAGTCAGACACAGCGAGTTTTCGCGGTTATTTTGATAACAGCGGCGGTGATTCTGCTGGTCGGATCGTGGACTCCGTTTCAATTCACGTCGGTACCATTCGATCAGGTATGGGATTCGTTTTGGACGGTGCATCCGCTGCCGCAATTCTCGCGATCCGACGTCGTGGTGAATTTTTGGCTCGGGTTTCCCGTCGTGCTCGGGATGTGCGGATGGTTGGCCGCTCATCGTGGCTCGATCCGTCGTCGCTTTGGAGTGGCGATCGGCGTCGTTTCTGTGCAGGTTTTGCTCAGCCTGGCGGCGGAACTCGGGCAAGGCTGGCTGGCCGATCGAACGTCGTCGATATTCGATTTCGGACTCCAGGTCGCGGGCGCGGTGACGGCGGTCGTGATTTGGCAGTTTTGCGGCGAGTGGATTTCTCGGCGGGTTGAATCACTTTTTGACGAGCGCCACGTCGCCTCGGCGACGCGGTTGGATGCGGCGTTAGCACTGGTTGCGGCGGGGGTATTGATCTGGTCGGTGATGCCGCTCGATGTTGTTACGTCGCCCGCGGAGTTGGCTCGCAAGTACCGTTCGACGGGAATCGAGCTCGTCCCGTTCCAGCGTTGGGAGCCTTCGCTGTGGGAAAACATTTATCAGTGGGTCGCCAGTTTTGTGCTGGGCTGCCCGCTGGGGTTGTGGTGGGGACGCTGGGTCGTCAACCGCTATCGCGGACGGATCACGATCTACTCGCTGCTATTGGTAGCGATTGGCATCGGAATGCTTCCTGAGCTACTGCAAATCCCAATTCGCTCGCGGGTCGCCTCCGCGACCGACGCGGTCTTTCTCGTGGCGGGTTCGATCCTGGGCACTTTATTCGCCGTGGGAATTTCGGCGGGACGTTTGCGTGCTTTCGTGCCCCGCTGGCGGGAAACGTGGCAGTCCCCCGGCTTTTGGTTGACCTTGCTGTGCCTGCAGATGCTGGCCATCTGCCTGCTGTCGTGGCTGCCGTTGGATTTTTCCACGGACGCCGCCGTGCTCCGGCAACGATGGCATGAATTCATGGCCTCCCCGTTTCGAGGTTTGGCAGGTAGTGATACCTACAACGTGTTGACGCTGTTTCGGTCCCTCGTGATGGGGGCCGTGCTCGGTTGGCTGGCGGCGATGTTTTTGAATTGCCTGTGGCGTGGTCAAGTGACGGCGTCGCGGCGACACCTTCGTCAAATCGGTGGCGTCGTCGTGATCGGGGGGTTGGCGGTGTTCGTCTTGGCCGTGGAACTGGGACAGTTACTGGAACTGTCACGAACGTGCAGCATGTTGAGCGTGATTGTTCAGCAAGCAGGCATGATTGTTGGCTATTGGCTCGGTCGGACCTCGTCGATCGAGGGTAGGATCTGACCCGTGTCCCGTCCGGGGCGCTTTCCTCGGGTAGCGCAACTCGCCAAGAGTTTCGAGGGCACTGAAAACCGAAAGTCCTGGCGATCTCCGGAACATGAGTTGGCCACGAATAACACGGATTCACACGAATAAGATTGTTTTCGCCTGTCCACCCGCGTCCTCGGATGCCGGGCGCACAACGCACCACTGGCTTAGTATTCGCGTCGATTCGCGTCA
>JBDNIG010000465.1:0-2788 GCA_041688415.1 Rhodopirellula sp.
GTGGCCATTGGTCAAACGGTGGAGTTGAAAGTCGATGCCGTCAAGGACACCACTTTTCTCGGCGAGATCAAACGGACCACTGGCGAACTCAATACGCGCACCCGAACGCTGCGCGTCGAAGCCGAAGTCAAAGATGAACAAGCGCAACTGCGCCCCGGCATGTACGGCACGGTTACAGTCAAGTTACCCGATACGAGCGCCGCCGCGCTGTGACTACCGACTCAATGAACGCCAGCGCTTGGCGGGGAGATGATTTTGCGGGGTGGTAGGTTGGCGGGTTTGTTTCCCCCAAACTTGGGACAATTTCCATGCAAATCCGAACCCGGTCGCCCGGGGTGACTTCAATCGTCGGCCCAGGCATGCTTCCACTGTAACCGTATCTCTGCTCACAAACACGGACAATAAATTCCAGCGGTATCCCAGAACGCCTGAGGAAGCGGAACCAAGATTAACGCGAGAATCAGAAACGTGCCGTAGCCAACCCACTGGCGCGTCGTGCTGATGGGCGTAATATCGTCCAGTGGCGGTGTACCGCGTCCGGCGATGAAGAACACCAAAATTGCCCAAAACAACAGCCCCGGCCAGACGAAAATCGCTAACAGGAACAAGGACCACATCGCCACGCTGCTGATTGTCTCGCCGACGCGTCGTCCAAACATGGCGCGGGCCATGTGCCCGCCATCCAGTTGACCCACGGGCAATAGGTTTTGGGCTGGGCGGTACTGAACTATCTGACTTTGCGGGCGATTATGAAGGGACAGAATTCTCGGTCTCGGAATCGCCGAAATTATGCGATTCACCGGGGATGATGATTCGCCTGTGACCCGCCCCAGACTCAGAATGAAGATCTCCAGCATTAGCATCGTTTTCTGATTCATGAGGCTGTTCGGACGGCTTGATCATATCGAACTCTAATTCTGATCTATGAAAATGAGTGAGACGTCTGGTCGCAACCCCATAGAGCATGGATAAGAGACTCAGAACGCGGCCAAGCACATCGGTACGATCATTGTAGCACTAAGCATTCCATACCCCCGCGGCGTATGCGACGTTCGCTGCAACATTCGTCGGAACTCGTCGGTAACTACCGGTTTTGATGTTCTACGCGAGCAATTCCTTCATTGAAAACCGGAGAATACGGTAAAAACGACCTCGGAAGGGATCTTGGGGGGGATAATGAACGCCCAAACTACAAACCTGGGTGACTAAGCCCGATCATCAGGATACCACAATCGGCGCGACGACTGCGTTCTCCACCACCAGGAACGATGGCACGGCATTGCAAGAACAGTGAACTCCAAAAACTTTGCGTCTTGAACCCGTGCCCGAGGAATCAAAACGCTTGTGCACCAAAACGGAGATCCGCTACCCCATTCCGTGTTTCCAGTCGATTTTCACAAGCCACCAGTTCATCGGGTACGTGAACAAAAAACCCACCATTAGCCCATTAGCCCATATGCACATTGGGGACGAAATGCGCACCCCGTGTCCCGATCAATTTTTCAATTTCTGGCTCATCCGACGCCCGGCATGCACCGGAGGTTTTCGAGGAATGGCTCAAGCGTCCAAAGATGATTGGTGTGTGAGGTTTACTGCTGGAGCGGCGAGCAACGCCAGTCAAGGTCTGCAGAGGTGCCGGCTCGACAACGGACGTCCCGGTGCCGACGGTGCGCCAATGCTCCTCCGCAAATTTCAGTTTACCGAGAACACTCTTCAAACAAAACAATTATTGGACACTTGAGCCATTCCTAAGAAAACGTTCCAATCACGACTGAGTGCGTTTCTGTCGAATGAACCCAATTACTCTAGTCCAGCCCGTGAACCGTTACGGAAACAAGGAGCGAGGTTCTTCGTGTCCCTGTCTCCCACTCTTCTCACCCCCAACCGAGCCTCTCAAGCTCGTCTCGCAACTCGCGCCTCGCCCGGTTCAACCTTGACCCGACCGTGCCCTCGGGGATGTTCATGATTTCAGCGATCTCGGCATAGGACAATTCTTGCACTTCCTTCAGCGTTAACACCGCGAGTAGCTCAGGATCAAGTTTTGCGAGTCCGGCCTCGAGCATTTCGGAGTCCTCCAGTCGCAGTCCGCTTTGACTCACTTTGGATTCCGGTTCAAGACTAAGCGTATCGACGTTGTCTCTCTTGCGACGTCGCAGAAATTGCAATGCCTCGTTCGTCGCCACTCGGTAAATCCACGTTTCCAGACTCGATCCGCCGCTGAAGCGATCAAGCTTGCGGAAAATCTGCATGAACGCCAGCTGCATGGCATCATCCGCGTCATGGCGACCGACCAGCCGAACCATCAACGCATAAACGCGACCGCTGCACCGCTCGTAAAGCCGGCTCATCGCGTCATGATCCCCATCAATGCACGCACGGACCGATGCGTCAGTGGTCGCGGCGTCAACGGTAGTGTCAGCCGAAGTCGGGTCGTTCGTTTTGCGTGTATCGCTCAACAAGTCGTGATCTCAGTGTTTCTGGTGCCAAGAGAAAAAATCTTCGTCTTTTCTGTGAAGGAGGCACGTCCAGCCTGCATCCAAACCGGAGAGTGAGGAAGAGACCTCACCAAAACCTCCCTTAGCTTCCCAGCAAAGGAATCCACGCCAAGCTGATGAAAATGATCGGCGACGACACGCACGAAGGCCATGAAGCGACGAAAGCTAGCGAATAACTTCGCAGCAGTCACAATGTTCATGCTAATTCGTTTCGGTTGTGCTTGAGTGAGTCGACCGTGGATCAACAGCGATTGCTCTCTATGTTTCACAAAAACCCAGTCCTTGCGATGAAA
>JBDNIG010000466.1:0-2247 GCA_041688415.1 Rhodopirellula sp.
CGCATCATGATTTCCTTGTTTCGATCCCGCCACCACGTGAAAGCACCTTGCCAGAAGCGGTCGGTGCCCGGCCGCGTCCTCCGACTGGAATCGCTCGAATCGCGTCGGTTATTGGCCAGCGGTCAGTCGGTTCCCGCGGGTGAACCAACCGACACGGTGCATTTCCGGTTCGATTATTCCCACGACACGGGCTTCTTCAAAAACCATCACGCGCGTCGGGCCCTGCTCGAACAAGCCGGGCGGCTGATCACCGACCGGCTGAGCGATACCCTCGATGCGATTCCGGCATCGAGTTCGGCGATCCGATGGGAAGCTCACTACACGAACCCTGCCACCGGGGCGAATACGAAACTGCCCGCTGGTTTCACGGTACCGAACAACGAAATCGTCGTGTTTGCGGGCGGTCGCAACCTGCAAAGCCTCGATTTCCTGGGCGGCGGTCGAGTTCGCGCCCACGCCGACGGAGTGAACACACCGTTCAGTTACTCGTGCCCGGCGACAACCCAGGCCCAGTGCACCGCGTTCGGCAAAGCGTTGACAACACGAGGGGAAGGCGTCACCCAGGGCACCGGAGCCGTCGACTTTGCACCTTTTGTGGCTTCGCTCAGTTTTGATAACCGTAGCGACACGCTCGAAGATTGGAATTTCGAGGACGGCCCGCTGCTAGCGAATCGATTCCGATTTTTGACCTTTGCCCAACATGAACTCGCCCACGTGCTCGGCTTCGGCATTTCGAATTCGTTTATCACGAACGCCAAAGCGGGGAAATTTGTCGGCCCCAAAACCGACGCTGCGTACGTCGGTGCGTGACACCTGCCGCTCAATGGTGGGCACATCGCCCAGTCCGTTGCGGCCGGACAAGCCACCATCATGACATCGAATATCCAGAGCACTGGTCTGCTGGGGCCGGTTGATTTCGCGATCCTCGACGACATCGGCTGGCAAGTCGCCGTCGATTCACGCCGCGCCGTCACGGTCACGACTTCCGCCAATGCCCTGCCCGAGAATGCGGGCGCGTTCGAGATCACCGCGACACTCTCGTCCACGTCCAGTGTACCCATCGACGTGCCGATCTCCATCCATGGCACCGCCAAACTGGGAACGGACGTCACCCTATCGACAAACCAGTTTGTCTTCGCCGCCAACCAAAAAACCGCGACGATCTCAGTCAATATTATCGACGATCGGGTTTACGAGGCTGCGGAATCTTTGACGATCGCCCCGCTCGATGGCACACACACTCGGCTCGGCAGCAAAAGCGACCTCCGCCTGACCATCTTTGATGACGATGGTTTTGACTTGGCAAAGGTGCGACGTGACGCACCGCCGACCGTCGCTGGCTCGCTCACCATTCCCGGCGACAGCCAACCGCACGGCATCGTATTCCGCGCCGGCAAGTCCCAGACGCTGAGCGTGACGGCGGTGGGTGTCGATCAACTTGATGCCGGCGTGCTGCTGTACGATCACAACCAAGACATCATCGGTACCTACGAGGCAACCGGGTTGTCCGCGGCCGAGTTGACGAAAGGCGACTCCTACGCGCTCGTGTTTTACCCGCGGGCGACCACGCAAACGTTCGCGGTTAGTTTGCCAGGAGGTTTCAACGCCATGCCGCCTCGCCATAACGTGCTGTTCCCAGAAGACGTCAACGGCAACTACGGCGTCACGGAATTGGACGCCCTGCAAATCATCGATCAACTCAATCAAGCCGAGAGCGATTTTTCCGTCGATGCGGCGACCGTCAGCGGCGACGGATTCTACGACGTCAATGGTGATGGCCTGATCACGGCGTTCGATGCCCTGCAAGTGATTAACTATCTCAATGCCAACAGACCGAGCGGAGAAGCGATTGCCGGCTCCGATATCGTGCCTGCCTCACCCCTTGCAACCTTCGCCACCGACACTGAGGAATCGAAACGCACGGATATGCAGGACGCGGACGCTCCGGCGCCGGCGATGGACCCTAACACCAAAATGACTGAGTTTCCGCAACCAGGCGGCGCAAACGAATCAGCGACGGTGACGCGGACCGCTACCATTGATCGTGTTTTTGCGACCAATGACGATTTCAAACCTACTGCAATCGATCAGGATTCACTACAGCAGCTAAGTTCGACTTTCGCACTTTATGCGGCTAGATCAAGCAGCCGTTGTATTGGTTTGATTATTTTCTGAACATGCACTGGTAACTTGGCTGCGCAGAAAATCTTCTCCTGCGTTTCACGGATGCAATCGCGCCGGAGCGTC
>JBDNIG010000467.1:0-6726 GCA_041688415.1 Rhodopirellula sp.
AGCAATCCGACGCCGAGCAGAGCGACCATGCCCGACCAAACCGCGTCAGGGCTATGTCCAACGCCCGTCGAATCGGGCGACTTCGATGGTTCATGTGTCATGCGTGATCTCTCCCTGAAGTGCCTCGGATGCTCGATCCGCAAACCAGCTCAAGCCCGCCAGATAGAATGCCACCACCGCGATCGTCGCCGGAATGATCGCCCACACCAGATACGCGCCCGAGGAATCGCCGTCGGCGGGCAATACCATCCACCACAACTCCACCATCCGCACCAACAGCAAACCGATTGCCAGCGTCCCGACCTGTCGGGGCGTGCGTTTAAAACCGTATGACAGCAGGCACAGAAACGGAACAACAAATCCAATCACGCACAGCAGCGGTGAGATCCAGCCCCAAACGCCGGCGGTACGGATCGCATAGAAATGCGACTCCTGCGGCAGATTTCCCATCCACATTAATAAGAATTGAGCAAATGAGAAGTACGCCCACAGCATCAAGAACGCCAGCAACAGACCGCTCAAATCCCCGGCGGTTTTGTCATCAGTCGAACATTCACGCAGCGGCGACCAAAAACAGACCGCAGCAACGGTTGCGCTCATCGCAGCTAACATCGCCCCCATCCCAATCAACGCACCGAACAGCGTCGAGGCAAAGAACGGATCGAACGACATCACCCAGTCGATTCCAGCCCAAGTGATCGTCAGCAACACGGCCACCGCCCCCAATCCCGCGACCGCCTGGCCTCCCAGGATCGTGGCCTCTCCCTGCAGCGGTTCCGCATAGACGGTGCGACGCATCCGGCACGAACGTTCGTCTGAATTGTCAGGCTCGACGACGATCGTTCGCGTCATCCACGCCAGTGCCGACCACACAACAAAATAGAACACGGTTCGGCCAACGAAAAACGGTGTCAGGTAGAACCACTGACGATTCTCAGTGTGATCAAACTGCGTGAGGATATCCGAGTTTGCCCACGGGTAAATTTGCTCGATTCCAAAGAGCAGCGGAATGAACAACAACCCCACGATGGGCATCAAGCGAGCGTTCATGACCAACCACGGCCACGCCGCACGTCCCCACTTTCCACCCGTCATGATGAATAGCAGCAGCAGTGCTAGCGAGCCAACCGAAATACTCCAGGGCAACATCACGGCCGCCAAATAGGCAACGAAAAACTGCTTGGCCGCGAGTGACCAGGCAACGATGCAGACGATTGCGGCGATGATCGCGAAGATCAGGAGGCGAATCGAGGGTTTCATGGGGTCTCCTTTCGCTCAGCGTCGAGCCGCTGTCGATCGGAATCGTCCAACTCACTTTCGGGGACGTACTGACTGAACTGCAGCGTACGCACGTAGGCGGCGATCGCCCAACGATCATCGGTCGACGTGAAATCACCGTAGCTGGGCATTTCGCCGCGACCGTTGGTGGCAACATTGAAAATGTAGCCAAGCGGTTGGCTACGCAGTCGATCGGTGTGGTAGCTCGGCGGATACTTAAATCCTCGCCGCGCCACCATCCCGTTGCCACTGCCGGTGTAGTCATGGCATGGTGAACATGAGACGTTGAATCTTTGTTGGCCGTGTTCAATGATCGCGCGCAAGTCACGGTCCTTCAGCATCCGTTTGGGAATCGAATTGACGAGTTTCCCGTCCACGCGTCCGTCCCAATAGCCATCGCTATTGTCGATTCTCGCGGCGGCCACGGACGGCACACCGACCGGGGTCTGGCCGACATACGTCGACGCGAGCGCCGTCTCGCTAGCGGCAATCGCATGTTCGGGAATCGGCCGTGAGGCCACCCCATCAGCGAACGCGGCGGCAAATTCTTGCGGCTCCACCCGCCGCTCGTCCATCATCTCTTGGGCGCAACCAGTCAGGAACAGCGAGCAGCACGCGATGACGATCCATTTAAACATTCGGCACCTCCCACGTCTGCGTCGCGCCGACCTCATTCATCAAATCTCGTAATTTTTCCACGTCATAACGTCCGTCATCAGCGCGTACGGCGAGAAAGAAACCATCCGTGCTCGCTCGCTTGAACGCTTCGATCTCAAAGAGCGGATGATGCAGTCGCGGCAACCGGCATACCAAAATCACGCCGATGAACGCGGCAAAAGATGCCAATAGCACGATGCACTCGAAAGTGGGCGGGATAAAGGCCGGCCAACTGTGCAGGGGTCGACCGCCAATGTTGATCGGATACGCGTAGATGTTGATCCAATACTCGAGCGCGTAAATCGATGCCCCGCCAATCACACCACCGATCAAAATGATCAATGGCACCGGTGATCGCTTGAACGACATCTGTTCAATCACCTCGGCAATGGGAAACGGTGTAAACGATTCGAGCGATGCATAATTATCCTCGCGCAATCGCCGGATCGCTCGCACTAACTCGTCCGGTCCAGAAAACTGAGCTAAAAAACCCCAGCTCATTGGTTTGGTAGCGTGGCCATGTTCGGCAGAGACTTCGCTCATTTTTCTTCCTCCCGCGACTCGTGCAACAGTTCACGAACCTCGGACATCGAAATCGCAGGCAAGACCCTAAGAAAAATCATCAGCAAGGTTATGAACACACCAAAGGTCCCCGCATATGTCAACCAGTCCCACTTCGTCGGATAGTACATTTCCCAGCTCGATGGCATGTAGTCGCGATGCAAACTGATCGAGATGATCACGAAACGTTCCAGCCACATCCCGACATTGATGAACAACGCGATTATAAACAGCCAAATCGTATGCGTTCGGAAGTAGGGGAACCACAGAAATTGTGGAACAACACAGTTGCAAACGATCAATCCCCAGTAGATCTCAGCGTAGGGTCCAAAAAAGCGGTTGGTATAGATGTAACTGTCAAACGGCTCGTTGTGATACCACGCCATCCAAGCGTCCATGAGGTACCCGTAAGAAACCACCAATCCCGACGCCAGCATCACCTTGCCCATGTTGTCTAAATGCTTGACGGTGATGAGATTCTTGAGGTGATAGAAGTGCCGCATCGGGATGGTAATCACGAGTACCATCGCAAACCCGCAGAAGATGGCACCGGCAACGAAGTACGGTGGGAAGACGGTTGAGTGCCACGCGGGAACGATCGCAGATGCAAAGTCCATGCTCACGGTCGTATGCACCGACACCACGAGCGGCGTCGCCAGACCCGCGAGAATCAAATACGCTTTGTTGTAGTGCGCCCAATGCCGAGCCGAATTGCGCCATCCTAATGAGAGAATTCCATAGGTTCGTGCCGCCCAAGGATTCTTTGCCCGATCTCGCATCGTTGCCAAATCTGGAATCATGCCGAGATACCAAAACATCAGCGATACCAAACCGTACGTCGATACCGCGAAAAAATCCCAGATCAACGGACTGCGAAAATTCGGCCACATGTCCGTCGTCGCGGGGTAGGGCGCGAGCCAATAAAAGAACTGCGGTCGCCCCAGGTGCAACAACGGATACATCGCCGCACAGACCACGGCAAACAACGTCATCGCTTCAGCAACTCGGTTGATACTCGTTCGCCAATTTTGATGCAGTAACAGCAAAATCGCTGAGATCAACGTACCGGCGTGACCGATCCCGATCCACCATACAAAGTGGACGATCGCAAGTCCCCAAGCCACCGGGATATTGATTCCCCAAACGCCGACGCCGAATGCAAACAGCCATCCGACAGCAAACAGGAATACGTTCAGGAGCACCAGCCCGATAATGAAACCGGCTAGCAATCCTTTCCGCGGACCAGGGCCGAGGACAACTTCGGAGACTTCGCTGGTGAGCGATTCGTAACTCGCCTCCGGCGGCACATCGAGAACTTCTTGAATTGTCGAACGCGTCATGCGTCTGCCTCCTCGTCTCGATTGTAAACCTCGGCCAAGTAGGTGGTTCGCGGTTTGGTATGGAGTTCCTCCAACAACACGTAGTTCAATGGATGGTCATGAGTGGCACGCACGGAGCTTTCGGCGTCGTGCAAATCCCCGAAGCGAATTGCTTGGGCGGGACAAACCGCTTGGCAGGCTGTCTTGATGTCGCCATCGCGGATCTCACGATCTTCCAATTGAGCACCAATTCTTGCTTGCTCAATTCGCTGGACGCAGTACGTACACTTCTCCATCACACCTCGCTGTCGCATCGTCACTTCGGGATTGGAGAGCAAATGCAGGCTTGGCTCGGTAATGAAATTGTCCGAGAAATCAAGGAAATTGAAACGCCGAACTTTATACGGACAGTTATTGCTGCAGTACCGCGTGCCGACGCAGCGGTTGTAGACCATCTGGTTGAGGCCATCGTCGCTATGATTGGTTGCCGCCACCGGACAGACGACTTCACAAGGTGCCTGTTCGCACTGCATGCAGGGCACCGGCTGATTGAGCGTGTGCTCGGGATGCTCGGGCGGCCCTTTAAAATACGTGTCCACACGAATCCAGTGCATGTGCCGATTCATACTGCATTGCTGTTTGCCTACTACGGGAATGTTATTCTCGGCTTGGCACGCGATCACGCATGCCGAACAGCCCACGCACGCGGTCAAATCAATCGACATGCCCCACTTGTTGTCGTGTTTGTACGACCAATCTTCGTAGAAACTGGTGTCGGGAGCCGGCGACGGCGGATGTGCAAACCCTGGCTTCTCGGACTGCTGGAGGTATTCGACCAGCGATCCAGCGCGAGCCAGATCGCGACCCTCCATGACTTGGAAGTGCTGCGTCGTCACCACGTCGTGTTTGCGGGGTGTTTTGGCAACGGTCATGGGTGCCGTTTGCGTTCGCAACGACTGTGCGTTAAACCCCGTTCCCTTACCGACTCGCCCGACTTTGGCGCGACCGAACCCGGTAAACACACTCAGGCAACCCGCAGCGTGTCCCGGCACGATCCACATGGGGATTTCCACCGCCTCGTCGTTGTCGGCTGATCCAATGCGGATCACATCACCGTTTTCGAGCTCCAACCGCTTGGCATCGGCTGGCCCGATCCAGGCGGTATTGTCCCAAACGACATGCGAAAGCGGCTTGGGCATTTCCTGCAACCAACCATTGTTGGCAAAGCGTCCGTCCCAAATTGTGGGATCGGGTTTGCAAATGATTTCAAACTCGCTATCAGCCGCGTTCGTTTTCTCCGTGGATGCGAAACTCTTGGCGGCTTTGGCGACGGCGTCTTTATCGAGCTGCAGCGATTTCTCTTCGAGTTCAGTCTTCTCGATCACACCGTTGGAGACGGCGTGCTGCCACCGAGTATCGTCATCGCCCTGGCCCAACTGCGGCTCCCAGGTGTTGCGAACCGCGGCATAGCCCGAGCCCGCGTCTTCACAGAGCATCGTCAGCAATTCGATCGCTGAAAGGCTCTCATACAGGGGTGCAATCAGTGGCTGGACAATACTGGCGGTGCCGTTGTAGGCACGTGCATCGCCCCAGCTTTCGAGAAAATGCGATCGCGGCACGGCCCACTTCGATCGCACCGACGTTTCATTGGCGGAGTCGGCCAAGGTGAGCGTGAAATTGACTTTGCTGAGTGCGTCGGTAAATGCAATGTCCGACGGACCGTCGAAAACGGGATTGCCGCCGAGAATCAGAAGTTCGTTGACTTTCCCAGCCCGCATTTCGTCGCTCAAGTTGGCCAGCGACTTGACATCCGACGATGAATTGGGCGGCCGCACCTGGGGCGATTCCACGAAACGCACGGTGTTGCCGGTCGCTCCGGTGTGCTCGTTGATCGCATGGGCGAGCGCATGAATTGCAGGCGACTGTTCGCGGCCAACCACGATCACGGAGCGTTTGCCGGCGTTTTTTAAATCGGCAACGAGGCGATTTACCCATCGTGCGGTTCGCTCGCCCGACTTCGCCTCGGACGCGCCGACTTCGACCCCCAACTTCGCCGCGACATCCCGTAACGCGGGGCCAATCTCCGACGGCGAAACCGCGAGTGGGTAGTCGGCTTTGGCGGAGGTTGGCGTGGGGGTTGAGCCGAGATGATAGAGCCGCACCATCGACCGATCGTCGTCGCCCCGTTTGCCCGCGATGCGCCGGGCATCGGCAAACTGACCGATGTAACACGGTGGTGTGTCGCGGTTGGCTAGGAAATCGTAGACGATCGAGACGACGACGTCCGCCTGACTAAAGTCAAAAATGGGTGAATACGCGACCGCTTGTTTGCCAAAGGCCAGCGAACGACCGGCCAAAGATTGATCATCATTGATCGATTCGTAGACACCCCACTTCGATTGCGGCCACCGCTGCGTGACGCTTTTGAGCAATCTCGCCAACGTGGGGCTGGTTGACGTTCCGATCAGCAGTCGCAATCCGTGGCCTTGATTTGCATCGAGTTGTTCGCGGAGTGCCACGATCGCGGCACGCACACGCTCGAGAGAAACGATTTTCCCCGACACACTCGGGGCGCGAAGTCGATCGGGATCGTACAGATCCAGCGTGGCCGCTTGGGCGAACACTCCCGTCGCACCGAGGCTGGCGGGATGATTGGCGTTGCCCTCAATTTTGATCGGTCGACCATCGCGGCTCTGCACCGTCAGTCCCACCGCGGAACCGGCAAAATCCATTGCCGTTGTGAAGTACAATGGCAATCCGGTCGGGGCATGCCGGGCCGAATCGACGGTCGGCACAATCTTCTCCTGGGGCTGCTTGATATCACAACCGCTCGCTCCGGCAAGTATCAGCGAGGCGCCCATCACACGCAGGAAATCGCGTCGTGAGCCCGTTCGCCACTCCGACGCGTGCT
>JBDNIG010000468.1:0-20107 GCA_041688415.1 Rhodopirellula sp.
AGTAAAAGCCACATTGTCGGCTATCACCATCCGCTGAACACCCCGCCACAGGGTGGAAAGGTCGATCGCGACATGCTAGCAAATCAAAGTCGCTCAAACACGGGGAAAACGGACCCGCGATCGCTCACCGGGAATCGCTGTGACAAGCGTGTGTTGTTAGCGACCGTGCAGGGTAATCAACACACGGTGGTGAAACTGAAAACGAAGCAAGGCAAGATGTTAACCGTCGATATGGGACTCGTGTCAAACTCTAAAAAAGTCAAAGCGGGTGATTCAATTAACGTCACGGGCGTTCCCGCCAACGTAGGCGACCGAGTGATCTTGATCGCCGACAAGCCGCAGAGTTAAGCACCCTTGCGCAAGTTTTTCGGTAAAACCCACGTAGCAGCGACTCTCGGGACGTCGATTTAATGAGTGGGATAGGTTTCTAGCCTGTCAATGCGGTAATGACAGGCTGGAAGCC
Organism: Rhodopirellula sp.; assembly: GCA_041688415.1. Taxonomy (GTDB): domain Bacteria; phylum Planctomycetota; class Planctomycetia; order Pirellulales; family Pirellulaceae; genus Rhodopirellula. The sequence goes on from JBDNIG010000468.1 coordinate 464, forward strand.
TATCCTTCGTCCGCAAACCGTGTTAGCGAGGCGCCAGATGGGCGGCCTCGCGGGCATGCTTCATGATCTCGTCGATCGAGTCCCACTCGGGATCGATCCAAAGCTTGTCGGCAGTGAACGTGAGAGGCTTCTGATCATCTTCACCAATGGTCGTGATATTCCCTCGCAGCGTGCAACCGGTTTCGTCCATTTCGATGGCGTCGGCAGTGGTTTTCCAGTCACCCAGCTCGATGATGACGTTGCCGCTGAATTTGAATAGTAACCCCTCCCCGCTGGCGTTGAGCTTCACGCGAATCTCACCGCTGTCGGCTCGGAAGCGGAATGATTGTTCTGCATCGGTATACGAGATCTCAATCGGGGCGGCCCGCAGCTCGATGTGATCACGATTGATCGTATAGTCGACCTGCCCCTCGATTCGGCACGGGATGTCGCACGATTCCAATGCCGTCGTCAGCATCGCGTAATCAAACGCTTCGTCGGTCTCGCCGCCACGGAGCAAAGGTCGGTTCTCAGGACGCTCCGCCTCGACCATCGCACGCGCAGTCGCCACATGGGCTAGGTTTTGGGGGAGGACACGCAAGCGTCCGTCTTTGATTTGAACTGAGTCCAACCCGAGCCGGTCATGCCGGCTGGCAATCAACTCGATTTGTTCGGGCGTGAAATCGACGCCGCTATCGACGTAGACCTTCGCTATGCGGGCTCGCTCGGTCTTCGCGCGAATGGTTTCCGCTAGCATCACTTCGTCAGACGAGGCCGACGACTGGGGTGTCAAGAAATTGGCAACTTTGACCGCTCCCTCCGGAGTTTCATAGAGCCGTCGGTAGACATAGACCGTTATTGTTGTCATCCCTTTCAGAGCGGGTTGACGCATCACGAGTGAAGCCTGCAGCGGTAGCCTGGCGACAGCCGCGTGTTCTCGCGTCTCGATTTTCGGCGTTTGGATCGGATGCGGTTCACCACCAATGTCGTTTTCGAAGTGGAACATGGATGTCTCGACCGACGCAATCGAACTGCGTTCCATCTGAACCGAAAATTGGATGTCGCTACACGCTTCGAGACACGTTGCATTTCCATGAACGCGAACACCAGTACTCACTTCCTCGGTCACGGGAGAAAGTGTCGTCACGGGCTGATCTTCTTGACCGGGGAACGGCTCCCAACCCGTCACGAAGGTGCGTTGATCGCTTTGCTGAACCTGCCAATCGGAACCATCAAGTACGATGAGTTTTGGTGCCGAACCTTGCACCACGCTTTTGTTCCTCGCCAGCGAAGTCAAAAACTTCTTGGTCGCATCTTCGTCGAGAACGCAGTGTGCGTAGGAATCGGGCTCCCCTTCCCACGATAGCTTCCAATTGTCGAGCAGTCGTGTCGGTATTTGCACTAGCTCGGTTTCGATCGTGATCTGTCTGGCATGGTTCACTTCTTTCGAGAACGGATGGTCCTCATCTGCCATGATTTTTAGCCCTGAGTCACTGCCAAACTGTGTTGCCGGCAGCGAGCGATCTTGACCGATCACACGCGCGGCACCGGGCAGGATCACAATCGCCCCGAGTAGAAGAATGGTTGTCGTCCACCATGGCCGACGTGAATGAATTCCGTTTCGATCTCCATTTCCAAACCGCATGATACGCTCCAGTCGTTTCGCGGTAACGTCCACCGGTCGCACTCCCGGCAGCGCCGGAATCTCACGCAACCGATGTTTTGCTTCCAGTACATCCATCAACATCCGAGCATACGCGTAAGGCGCGCAGCCCAAACTCGCGATCGTTTCTTCATCGCAGCACCGCTCGGACTCTCGATCCACTTGCCGGCTCGCCAGCCACACTACCGGATGGAACCACAAGCAAGCTTTCGCGATCGTTTGCAGGGCGGCCCAATACAGATCGCCTCGTCGTATATGAATCAATTCATGGGCGAGCAGCGGGACGAGTTCACTGACGTTTTTTCCCGAGACAATCGATTGGGGCAGCAGAATCGTCGGTCGCCAATATCCCGTGACCGCGGGACCGATCTGCGCATCGAGCACTCGCACGCGAACCCGATCGGACATGCCCAGCGTGCGGGCGAGCGAGCGAACGTGCGTTATCAACCCTTCCGGTGTCGCGATGCTTTGGCAACGCACGAGCCGTAGCAACGTGGCGAATCGAATGATCGTAATCATGAGGCAAGCGAACACGCCCAGTACCCAGATGCCAGCCTGCGAAGTTCGCGCGGAGGGGAAACGCCAGTGCGGAGTCGCCGCTGGCGGTGGTCGAGAACTCGCGACCGGAATCAAGTTCTCAGTTCGCTGTCTCGCTGCCGGAACCCTGGCAATGACGGGATCAACGATGGCTTCGGATGAAGGCTTCGTTTCGATTTCGACCGTTTCGACGTCACTGGCGTGCGACCAACTGAACGGGCTGGTCGGACTGCTCCATACCGGCGGCGTCACGCATTTCAACAGTACCAACGCCCACAACGCGTGCGCCAAATGCGGCCGATCCGAAGCCACGCCAGCAACAATGATCCATACGATCAAGCCGACGACGGCGACTTGCCAGGACTGGACGACCAGCAAATCGAATACACGATCTGAACTCATTTCGATTCTCCTTGCTCGGATTCCAAGCGATCGATCAGGTCACGCAGTTCCCGCAGATCGTTTTCGTCCATCCCCCGTTCACTCACGAGATGCCGGACCAACGGCATCGAATCGCCGCCGAACAAGCGTTCGACGAAGTCATTGACGGTATCGCGGATCACCGTATGAGGCTTCGCATGCGACGCATACACCCGTACTCGTCCATCGAGCTTCGACGTGACATAGCCCTTCTTCTGCAGTCGTCGCAGATAGGTCTGCACGGTCGCGAAATCGATCTCACGCTCCTCCGAGACTGCCGCATGGACCGCGCGCACGACCGCGGGACCGGTTTCCCACAGCCCCCGAGCGACTTCCATTTCACCTTTTGACAAAGCCGGACGATCGACCACGAATTACATTCCCAAATTTGCGCCACGCGTACATCTGTCGCGTAGACAGTACGCGTACAAACGTACGCGGTCAAGAGCGTCTGAGCTCGTGGATCTTGTCAATGGGCTATCGATCGAGTGAATTTCTTGACGACATCGTCGACCGACGGAGAAACAACGACACCAGTCCGAATCTGGCGATAGTTCGATGCGTCAGTCGAGTAGGCCGCTCGACTGACGTGGTCGAATCACACGTCCGCCGACGTCGTTCGTTCAATCTCCGCCCCGAGACTGCCCATCTAGCGCGGTTCGGCGAGCAATCGCTCGGTGCAGTCGTGTCGCATGATACAGCGATTTACATTTTCACGAGTAAGAGTTCAAACGAAACTGTGAATGTGTTGAGCAAGTGGGCAGGAGTGTTTCGGTTTTACTCCGTTTGCCGATTGGCTATTCGATCACATCACCCAGACGTGTGAGATCGTCGCTGGAGAGTTTGATCGAGACAGCCTGTTCAAAAGCGTCGAGATGTTTGGGCTTTGTTGCACTGGCGATGGGAGCGGTCACGTGGGGATTGGCCATCACCCACGCGAGCGCCACCGCCGCCGGTTGCACCTCATGTTGTTTTGCAACTTGCTCGAGCGTTCGGAGCGTATTCATCTTAGCCCCGTCGTCGAGATACTTTTTGATCCCACCTCCCCGCTGGCTCTTGTCGAGGTCCGATTGACTATCATATTTTCCCGATAAAAATCCGCTGGCCAGTGAATAGTAGGTGATCGCCCCGAGTTGATACTTCTCAAGCAATGGTGCGTACTGCTGTTCGAACTCCTCACGAACGACCAAGTTGTATTCAGGTTGCAAGACTTGATAGGCAACCAGGCCGTTGGCACTACTGACTTGCAGCGATTCCTCGATCCGCGCGGGTGACAAATTGGACGCACCGATATAGCGCACCTTTCCGGTTTGCACAAGTTTATCGTACGCACGAAGCGTCTCTTCCGGTGCGGTTCGTTCGTCGTCAAAGTGCGAAAAATACAGATCGATATGATCGGTTTGTAATCGTCGCAATGAGTCTTCACATGCTTTGGCGATGTAGTCGGCTGACAAGTCATGATGTCCCTGGCCCATGTCGTGGCCAACCTTGGTAATCAGCGTGACAGCATCACGATTGCCCCGATCGCTGATCCATTTGCCAAGTATCGTTTCAGACTCGCCACCCGAGTTTCCAGGTACCCAGCGGGAGTAGCAATCAGCGGTATCCATCGCATTGAACCCTCTCCCCATGACGTCGTCGAGCATTTTCATGGACGACGGCTCGTCAAGGGTCCATCCCAACACATTTGCTCCAAAAACGATCGGAGGAATGCGTAGGTCCGTGGTGCCGATTTGTTCGTTTTTCGTGTTCATAGGATGGTCATCGTGAAGTTGAGGAACGGAGCGTTTTGCGTTCACCATGTGAGTGCAATCTGTATACCGAAGTACATCACAGGTGCGTCATACCTCGACTCGATATCCCGCCGCATCACCGTGTTTGAATTCCAATCCCCGTCCGGGGCGATCCAGCGAGGGCTTCATCTGTTCGTCCTCGGCCGGAATAATGCCATCGCACATCATCTGCTCGATCCGAACATGATCGTGTGCCATCGACCGGCACCGTGGGACGCACGTGTCATCGAGCGATTGAACCCCCGCGGTTGCAAATTCTATTCCATCGCCGTGTCGTCACGGTCGGGTTGAACACACTGCGGGAGCTGAAGATCCACGCGTGGACGCAAGATTTGGAACTGTAGATGGCGGGCAAGCGAGGAGGTTCCAAAAGGAACCATTTGAAAGGAGACGGGAATGCGGTGTCAGCGGGAATCATGCACGTTCCGTATTGATCCAATCGATTTCGTGAGTTACCCGATAGAGTTGAATTTCCTCGGCACTAGATTTGCGATGCCTCATAAGTGAATTGGGATGCCATCGTCGGCTTCCCGTTTTACACTCGGCTTCCAACAGAGGAACTTAGAAATGGTTACTAGAATTCTCGCGACATGCCTTCTTGCAGGCGGCCTTGCCGTCGCTACCGCTGGCTTTGCCGGCGACGCTCAAGGAGACTCCGGCAGTGCCGCGGTTGCTAAGAGCGGTCAAAAGAACAAGGGCTCACAGAAACGGGTCGACTCGCAAATCAATCGCTTGAGCAAGAAGGTTGATTTGACTTCAGATCAAAAGGACCAGTTGCGAAGTCAGCTCGCCAAGAGCAATCAGAATACGCACAAGCTTTGGCAGCAATTTGCCAAAGCTCACGTTCAGGTCATCCGACTGGAAGCGGAAATGACAGCGGCGTTGGAAGACGTTCTCGAACCAGAGCAGCAGATGCAGACCAAGAAAAACCGGCAAGCAAAAGCAAGTTCCGACTCGCATAGTAAGAAAGCGGAAAGTAAGGCGGATAGTGCCAAAACATCGGCTTCGACAAAGAAGCCCGTGAAGAATGGCAGCAGCACCAGTAACAAGGATTCCAGTCAAGCAAAGTCGTCCGCTACCAACAAAAAGTCGGACAAGACGAAAGGGAATAAGTTGGCTGCTAAGAACAAAGACAAGAAGTCTGCAACCACCAAGGACTCCGGCGACGACCAGGACGAAACCGAAGAGTACGTCTGGACGATGGTGATCGTACCTGTTCAGGAAGAACTCAATCCGCTTGGGTTGTCGGTTGAGCAAGAGTTGCAAGCCGATCAGATTCTTTCCAACTATCACAACAAGATCGTCAAAGGATGGCAGAAAATTGATCAGCTACATGATCAATTGGTTGCCATCGAAGCTCAATCGGTCCTCGATGTCGAAAAGGTGCTCACCAAAGATCAGCGCAAAAAGCTGATGAGCACGCGCAAGAACTCGAACGCGAAAAAGCATTCGAGCAAACCGAAGTCCAAGAGCTAGGACCGGGATGGCGTCGGTAGAGGATTGCAGCGGTGAATTGCTCGCTCTCTCCATGACTTTCATGGAGAGAGCGTTGCTAAAATGCCTGCCAACGAAGTAAAAATGGTTCGCGACGGTCCAATTCTGGGCATCGCCTGCGAACTACGAATCGGAATCAGATGAACCTACGAATTGCCGCCTTTCTGTTTCTGGTCATTTTGATGACGCCCAGTGTTTCTTACGCGCAGGGCGAGGAGGGAAGTGCTCCGGCCGATTCGTCAGCAGCCGAAACGGCAACGACGGCAGACTCGGTTGCGGTCGCGACACCGAATCACGGGATGTCAACGAGCGATGTCTCGAAGGCGATTTCCAGTGGCCAAGCGGAGGTCACATCCGACTCCACGCTCGACGCGCCATTGAAATCATCCCTTCAGAAGGTCTATCAGGGCGCCCAGCAGAATCTTCAAGGGGCAACAGCGAGCGAGAAGAACACGGCCCGCTTCACCAAGATGGCGCAGGACGCGAAGGAGGATTTCAAAACGATCTCAGTGGAGGTGCAGCATCCTGCTAGCAAAGTTCCCGCTATTCAGCTTGATGAAAAATCCGATTCCATTTCGCAGAAGCTGGCGGCTGCAAACGCGAAACTAACGAATGCGACAAATAACGTGGAAACCCTCGCGGGTGAGCCGTTGCGTCGCCAGTGCCGTCATCGTCATGAATATGTTGAGCGTGCCCTACCAGCAACTTGGTTGGCTGTTGGCGGCGGCTTCGGTGGGACTCGGCTTTGGCATGCAGGAGATCTTTGCGAACTTTGTATCCGGAATCATCCTGCTATTAGAACGCCCCGTGCGCGTGGGCGATGTGGTGACCATCGGCGAGACGACGGGCGTCGTCTCGCGAATACAAATGCGAGCCACCACGGTAACGAGCTGGGATCGTAAAGAACTAGTCGTACCGAACAAGGATTTGGTCACCGAAAAACTATTGAACTGGTCGTTGTCAAACGTCATCAATCGGGTGACGATCAATATTGGTGTGGCGTATACCGCCGATCCCGATGAAGTTCGCAGAATCCTCGAACGCGTCGTCGGCTTGCACCCCGACGTCATGGCGGATCCAGCACCACTGGTCAGTCTCGAACAGTTTGGCGATAACTCACTGAACTACACTGTTCGTTTTTTTCTCGCCAACTTAGACCGTCGAATTGGCGTCACCCACGAGATCAATGCATCCATTCTCCGCGCTCTGCAAATCGCCAAAATCAACATCCCATTCCCGCAACGTGACCTCCACATCAAGGTGGAGTCGGATCCGCGGGCGTTGCCCATCGAGCTGCGACGCAGTGCTGAACTCGGTCTAGCTGGACAGCGCCACTTTGATTAGCCGTTCGGGCGTTAGCCCCGGTTTTTACACGATAGTACAGAGAATCGTGGCGAACGCCAAAACGGCTAATCGGATCGGCGAAATACGTTGGTTGACCATCAAAGTGGCGCTGTCCAGCTAGAGGAACGCCAGTCAGGTGGCATACTAGTTTAGGGTGTAATAGCCAGCGGATCTGGCATGACAAGTGCAGTGTTCGACATCGTTCCGTTTCAATGCACGATCGTTTGGAGAAGTGTATCATGGTTCGCACGCTAATTTTCACGGCTACTATCGCCCTTGGCACGTGGGCAGTTTCAGGACAAGCAGACGCATTTCATGGGCATCGACGTTCCTGTGGCGGCGGTTATGGCTACCGCGCGCCGGTTACAGCCTACTATGCACCGTCGAGATACTCAGGCTACCAGCGGGCCGGTTCGCTTTACTCCTCCGGATACGGAGGCTACGGTTACCGAGCCTACAACAATCCTGGCTACGGGTACAGAAATTATGGTGCCAACCCCTATGGCTATTCGGGATACCGGGGTGGAGGAATTTCGGTTGGATTCGGGTCTGGACTCGGCTACGGGGGATTCGGTGGCTACGGAGGATTCGGTGGCTACGGTTATCCGGGTTATGGATTCGGGTGGTGAGCATCGAGCAGAATTCGTTGTTGCTCCGCTGAACCGAGAGTATCGCAGCCCTGGTATTGTTCTGTAGGGGGCATCGTGTGGGGCGTATGCGGCGGAAAGTTACAGCATACAATAGCGACCGACTCGTCCGCGATACGCTCTCAAGACATAGCAAATGGCACACCGAAGTGTAGTTAATTCAGCGGCATACCATAACGGTGTTCGTGTCTCTGATATACCGATTGCCGACCTTGGCGACGCATGGAATCATTCGGACCGTTTTATCTGGGTGGGGCTGTACGAGCCCAGCGAGCAAGTCCTCTCGTACATCCAGCAGGCGTTTGGGTTGCATGATTTGGCGATTGAAGACGCCCACAACGCTCACCAACGACCCAAGTTGGAGGTTTACGATGACTCGATGTTCATCGTAATGCGGACGGCGAAGCTATCCTTCGGTGGCGAGCATCGAATCGAGTTCGGCGAAACGCACATGTTTCTGGGCCCACGTTACGTGATCACGGTTAGGCACGGCTCGCTCCAATCGCACGAGGGAGTGATGGCGCGCTGCGAATCGACGCCGAATTTACTCGCAAAGGGTGAAGGATTTGTGGCACATGCCGTGATGGATTTCATTGTCGATCAGTATTTTCCCATCATTGATGCTTTGGAGGCAGAGCTTGATGAGTTGGAGGAATACATTTTCAGTGGCGAGTCAGAGCGAAGTGTGACGGCGCGGATTTACCACCTGCGACGCGATTTGCTCGCGATCATGCAGGCCGTGTCCCCACTAATTGATGTCTCTTCGCGTCTGGCCAGGACAAACTCCCACCTGATTTCGGCAAACGCGCGACCCTACTTCCAAGACATCCATGACCATGTGGTCTGCATCGCGAGTCTAGTTGATAGCCTGCAACAACTTTCGCAGACGGCTCTGGAGAGTAATTTGGCTTTGATCTCGGTTTCACAAAATGATGACACCAAACGCCTTGCCGCGTGGGCCGCGATTTTAGCTGTGCCCACTTTGGTCGCTGGATTGTACGGTATGAATTTCAAGTACATGCCCGAAACCGGGTGGGTATGGGGATATCCAGCCTCGCTTGTGATGATGGCGTTGATGTGTTTGGTGCTCTACATCCGCTTTCGTAGCGTTGATTGGCTGTAGTCTGTTCTCACGACGGGCGGAGCCGTCGGTCGACGATGCAAACCTAATTGTTGTCCAGTGGTGGAGACTTTGGATCGATTTTCTTGCCTTCCCAGTAGAAACCGTCGGCGCGCTTTTCGAGGATGCGGTGGGCGCTGCCTGCGGCGAGGGGACGGTCCTGATCGGGTAGCCAGCCGCGTAGTCGCTCGACGACCGCGGTGAATTCCGGGTTTTTGGGATCGTTGTCGAGCAGGTTGTTGATCTCGTTGGGATCTTCATTGCGATCATACAGTTCTTCGCTGCCATCGGCGTAGACAATATATCGCCATCGCTGGTCACACACACTGTGGTTGCCCGCGTTGTGGGTGCAGATCGCGGGTCGATCACGCGGTGTGTTCACGTCGTTGAGCTGCGGGACGAGCGAGAGCCCTTCGATGTCTTCGGGTTCGGGCAGGCCAGCTAATGACGCGAGCGTCGGATAAATATCCAACAGCTCAGCGGGCTGATCACACTTGCGATTCCCTACGATCGTTGGCCCGGCGAACATCAAGGGGATGCGTGTGGACCGAGCCCATAGCGAGTTTTTTCCCGAGATAGCTTTTTCGCCGAGGTGGTAACCATGGTCGCTCCACAAGACAACGATCGTGTTGTCCGCATACGGGGATGCTTCGAGGGCGTCGAGCACGCGGCCGACTTGGCTGTCGACAAAGCTGATCGAGGCGAGGTACGCCCGCACCAACGGTTTGAGTTGATGGTTTTCGATCAGCCACTTCGTACGTGGCTCGGGCAAGTCCCAGTGAATGTACCAAGACGCCCCGGGCGTATCGTCGCGGTCGCCTGCGATAATCGGCGGCAGTTTCAGACTGTCCTCGGGATAGAGATCAAACCATTTCTGCGTTGCGTAGCAGGGGACGTGAGGCAAGAAGAATCCGACCGACAGAAAGAACGGTTTTTCATCGGGCATATTCTCGAGCTGATCCACCGCCCACGACGCGACCTTCCAGTCGCCTTTGTCTTCGTCACGGTGAGGGAACGTGCCCCAATCCATCAGCGGATGGTTGCCGCCGGGTGTCGGAGGGATCAATTTGTGTTTCGGCACCGCACCCACCGTTGCATTGGGGCCCCAAACGTCACATTCATCGTCCGAGTTCTTACCGCGTCCGTATCCACCGTGAAAAATTTTGCCACCAATCAGGGTTTGGTAGCCATGATGATGGAAGTATTGCTGCAGCGTAACACGGTCTTCGAATTCGGGGAGCGTGCGGAACCAAGGCGCCAGCCCGTAGACGCCGGTCGAACCCGGTCGCAGGCCGGTCATGATCGACGTGCGACTGGGGTTGCACAGCGGTGCCTGACAATGGGCGTTAGTGAACGTGACCGCGCGCTGAGCGAGCTTCGCCATCGCCGGCGTCTGCACTTGCGGATGCCCGCCGAGCGGCTCCACCCAATCATTCAAATCATCGATCGCAATCATCACAATGTTCGGTCGTGATGGCGCGTTCTGAGGCGGTGAGTTCTGTTGAGCCGCTACTTGCTGGGAGTTCGCTGAGAGCGTCATCGCCAGCAACAAAAAACATGTCGTTAGGATCGTCCGAGTCAGCATCAATTCACCATAGTTTGAGAGTCATTCGTTTAGTCATCGGGTCGTGGAGGTTGATAAATCTCCCCGTACCCTGGGATCTTTCGCTAGATCCACTGCACATCCTATTGTTTCGCTGTCACCCAATGGTCGGGTCGTTGTTCTTCGCACCCACCGGATTGAACTCAAATCCAAAACAAGTTTGGTATCGTCCCGCAATCATGCCCGCTCGCGATGCGGCGCAGTACGGCGCCGTGACGTTCCCATCGGTGAACCGCACACCACCGATCGCCAACGCATCGAGGCTGGGAGTGGGGATGTCGCGACCACCGTAGCAGCCGAGTTTCCCGCAACCGAGATCGTCTGCGACAATCAAGATGATATTGGGACGATTGCTTGACTCGGCCGTCAGTAGCGTTAGATAAGCGGGTTGCGCGACGAGGGCCGCAACCATCGCAATGGCGAGCGTGGTGATGCTGTGCAGCGTATGGCGCGTGAATGTTCGGCGGCAACCGAGTGTTCCCCGGCTCGGGGTCAGCGTATTGGCAAGGAAACTGAACACGTTGAACCCCATTCTTTGGATGGTGGACGTCGACCCCGTGGCGGAAGGGAATCGAACTCGGCTCCCAACCACAGTGTCATCACTTTCATTTGATGAGTCAATTCCCGGCGCTGACCGGACGAGCTCTCAAACGTCAAATTCAAATGGCGAGAAATCGAAAATCGCGACGCCAATTGACGGCTGAAAGGTGACTCGTTTGCGCTTCGGGCTTGTATTCACGATGGGCAGTTGACAAGAGCCGTTTGCAACGACGTCTTCCCCGCCGAAAAAACGACTGATCGAACATCACCTCTAACGAGGGGACTGCTACACTCTTGGTTCAGGCACTCAGACATGGAAGCACCGTTTGCCCACCGAAAATCGCCTCAAGGCAGCGACTCCAACATGCAGGCGACGACACCTTCGATAAAGAAGGCGTCACCAGCGACAGTAACAGAACGCTGGCAACTTACCCGTCACACTTATGTGGCGCGTCCGCGTGAGCGGGAGTGTCCACCGTCGTCACGACTTTATGAGCTGAAGTCTGTCGAAGGAGCCGTCGAGAACGTTTATCGAGGGAATGGATAGCCATTCATCGAGGAGCATCGCGTAGATTTGGCGGAAGTCGATCGACATTTTCAGGTCGCCCGCGTCGAGGTCCGTGAGCGAAGGGTGTGCTCCGACAAGTCCGCCCTGGACAGCACTGCCTGCAATGAATACCGGCCCGGCGGTGCCGTGATCTGTTCCGGCCGAGCCGTTTTCCTGAACGCGACGGCCAAACTCGCTGAAGGCGAGCACGACAACACGCTCTTCCAATTGCGAGTCGCGGAGATCGTTCAGGAAAACCTGCAACGCTCCTGAGAACTCGCCAAGCAACTGCCGATGCGTGTTCGATTGATTAGCGTGTGTATCATAACCAGACTGTGACACATAATAGACTCGCGTCCCACCATTGAGCTTGATCAACCGCGCCGCCAAACGAAGCTGGCCAGCCGGCCCTCAACGAGAGCGGAGGCATAATTGGCCCGTGCGACGACTGTCCGCGTCGAGAGCCAGTTTTTCACTCCGGCCCAGCCTCCGACATTGGGTGGAGAGAACAGGTCGTGCCCCATTCGCTCGATCTTGAATCTCGTACCGCAAATCGCTATTGGCGGCATCAACTGCGCGAAGTACGAACGGGTGTAACCGGCAACCCGCCCCCACGAAACCACGGTTTTTACGGCATTTTTGAAATCAGATAGTGTGAATCCTGGTTTGAAATTCCGCCTCAGTTCAAGGGGCATAGAGGTTTGGCGGTCGCAACATTACCGTGGCTTCTTGAAAATGCCTCCAAACTGGCGATTTTGGCGGCAACAGGACGTTACCCAAACCCTGTCTATTTGGGCGGCGGATCGCCAGTTACACCCAGTACGAACCATGAGTTGTACGCCGATCGTGGCCAACGTCGCTTAATTGACCTGTCGTATAGATTTCCGTGAGAAAGTTGCGATAATCTTGCAGAACACACAATGGAAAACGAAAAATGAGAGTTCACTCGATTGAGATTCAGAACTTCCGAGGTTTCAAAAATATTTCGGTCGAGTTGCATCCAGAATTTACACTGCTGATCGGAGAAAATGCTTCTGGGAAGACAAGTCTATTAAGCGCACTTTCTGTAGCACTCGGAATTTGGCACGTCAGCAGCAATGGAAAAGGTTGGCGAAATATACTGCCTCATGAGATTCGACTAGCCCCACATATCCGAGGCGATCGACCTTCTTTTGAGCCGTGCGAACCAGTCGCCGTAACCGCAAACGGAGAAATAAGCGGCACCCCAGTTACCTGGATGCGAATGATAAAGGAAGGAGGCAAACGAACAACCAATGCAAACGCAAAGGCGGCAATAGAATTAATCGAGGCTGTCATCAAAAAATCGGACGATGACGCATTGCTGCCGGTATTGGCATTTTACGGCGCTGGTCGCAGTTGGATCGCCTCCAACGAACGGCTGAACCAGGAGATCGGAGACACCTCCAAGCCATCGCGATGGGAAGCCTACTACCGCTGCTTAGACGAGCGAATTCGTATGAAGGATCTCGTGAATTGGTTTGTTCGTGAATCCGCTTCCAGAGATGACAAAGGGCGATTTCGTTTCGGTTACGAAGCGGTGAGGTATGCGCTTACACATTGCATTCCTGGGGCGGAATATGTTGGATTCGATCACAACCGTCTTGAGCCAATCATCACAATGAACACTGGCCCCGTGCTTTTTTCCAACCTAAGTGATGGGCAAAAGTCGATGTCCGCGTTGGTTGCAGATATCGCTATCAAAGCTGTAACGCTAAATTCTCATCTCGCTCCAGCAGAGCGTCCTGATGATCGTCTCGTCGAACTGCCTGAAATCTTACGCCGGACGCCAGGAGTTGTTTTAATTGACGAACTCGACGTGCACTTGCATCCAAAATGGCAGCGGCATGTTATTCGGGATCTGCGTAACGTGTTTCCGGCAATTCAATTCGTTTGTTCAAGCCACTCTCCACAAATTATCGGTGAGCTTTCAGCGGATCAGATTCGGGTCCTTGCTGATGGTGATGACTACGAAATAGATCGCTCAATGGGGCTTAGTTCAAATCAAGTGCTGGAAGAATTAATGGGAGCAAAGTCCCGGAACGAGGAAACAGAAGAATTGATTCAAAAAATTGCCCGCTTGATAGAAGATGACAAACTAGAGAACGCCAAGCAACAAATAAGGTCACTCGCTATCGTCGTGGGCGAAAATGATCCTGCCGTCATCGAATCACTGTCAACAATCCGTTTTCTTGAGGCTGACTTGAAGGAATGAAAAGCATTACAAAATCGGCGGAGCCATTATCGTTGACCCAGCATCGCGCAAACCGCACTGACGACTACATTCCGACCTACGGCAACTTGTCCGAAAATGCTTTGGATGATCTACGCAAGAGCCTGGTGCAGGAGCAAGGTGAGATCTGCTGTTATTGTATGGGAAGGATCAAGCCTGCTGGAGCCAACGTGAAAATCGAGCATTGGCAAGCTCAATCTGCGGACAAATTTCCCGATCGTCAGTTGGATTATTCCAACCTGCTTGGCGCCTGTCTTGGCGGGCAAAAGCACGGTAAGAAAACCGACCCTAAAACTCACCATTGTGACACGAAAAAACGAAACGAAGACTTTTGCATCAATCCAGCATCGCCGAATTCAAACATGGAGTCACGATTTCGATATCTTCGCAACGGGACAATTGAAGCCGACGATACGTAACTGACCGCCGAGTTCGACAACATATTGAACTTGAATTATTCGCTCCTTAAGTCTAATCGGGCTGGCGTCTTGGTTGCCCTCCAAACGGCATTTCGCAAAAGGAAACTTGGTCGCGCAGACTTACAGAAATTGTTGACGGACTGGGAAACCCCGCCGTATATGCCTTACTGCCAAGTGGCAATCAATTACTTACGTAAAAAATTGAATCAGGTCTGAATACGAGATACGCCAACTACGGGTTTGATCTTCATATCCGCGATGCTTTCTCGAACTGACGTACAACTGACGTACATTTCACGGTCCATCGCTCCCAACCAACCCGTCGCTAAGGCTCCGGGCTCTGACTGTATCCTTTTGTTCCTCGTTCGTAGTTTGGGAACGAGGTGCATCGGACTCCGCGGCTCAGTTTTTTACATCGTCATCGCTGTCCGGACCGGTGACATCGCCGAGTTCAATGACGTCGCCGGGTTTGGCATCCGTCAGGTCAATCGTGAAGCGGTTGCCGATGACGTTACGTTCGTTCAACGCGTACATCTTGTAGACGAGCCCAGCCATGAGGCCCTTGATCTCGAAGCGGCCCTCGTCATCGGTGTGGCACCAGTGAATGCGGAACTTCACTGGCGGATACTTTTCGTTGAGCAGAGAACATTTCTCGCAAGCAAGGAAGTAACGCGCCGCGGGAAGATCGGTTTCGTTTTCGATCAGGCGTCCCGTGACTCGGACGGACGGCCCGAGCGTGACCACGATCTCCTTCGGCGCGTCTCCCTCGACGCGGTATTGGCCGACGAGCGTTTCGTCCTGATTCTTGAAGAACAATTGCCGCGGGCCTTTTCCGTCATAGCCGTTGACGGTGATCCGATCAGTCGGCGTGCGAGTGTCATCAGCATTTCGCGGTCCCCAGAACTCCTCTCGTTCGGTCTGTCCAAGGACATAGAAGTCAGAGATTCGTTTCCCGTCCGGTCCGACGACGCGACCGGGAATGGAGACGCCGGCATCCAACACGAGATCACAGGTAAACGAGATCGCGTCGGCGGGCGGATCGATCTGTTTCAGCAGGTGCCAGTCTGAGACCCCCAGGGGGAAGAACTTCGTGGGGATGACGCCGCCCGACGCATCGTAACCGTCAATCGTCTCAGCACCCCCTGCCAAGGGATAGCCCGCAACCTGCGACTTCACCAACAACACGCCGGGACCGGGCAGACCGAGCGTGCGGTAGTGGCCTTCACTGTCCGTCCGGTAGCGCCGCTGGAGCCAGCCCGAATCCGGTCCCAGTTTGACCAACGCGTGGGGATTCTTTTCCAAGGGCATATAGTCCACCGTCGCCACAAGTGGTTCGCCGCTCTGTTTGTCAGTGACGCGGCCTTCGATCCAGATTCCCCGCTTCACATGAATCTCGATGCGCTTCGCTTCGCCGTCCTCGAGGCTCGGCGAAACAGCCTGCGTCAACATCAGGTACGGCTCGGACTTCGGCGGCACGGCTTCGAGTACGTGCCCCTCGCCGGGCGGCATGCCGGTGATGCGGAAGCGGCCTTGCCCGTCGGTCACCGCTCGCATGTGGCGTGTATCCAGCCGCAGTTGTTCGCCCTCTTGCCCGAAGAGACGCTCGACAGACACCAGCACGTTGGCGACCGGTTCGCCCGTGTCATAGTCGGTAACGACCCCTTCGACCGGGACCGAGGGGCCGACGGCATAGGTGAAGTCCCGTCCCACAAACACGTCTTTCGTTCCGCCGGGGAAGGCATCATCGTGCGGCAGGCTCACCGTCTCCATCTCGCGGCCGAGGACATACACGGGGCGGGCTTCAATACGATCGGCATCGAAGACGAGCGTGACCAGTTGATCGTCGCCGATGCCATGAAGTTCGAATTCGCCGTTTTCGTCCGTCTTCACCGGCGGGATGAGCTTTTGCAGCTCGCTCCTGGCGAGTCCCCAAACGCCAAATCTCGTGGTGTTGATTGCCTCATTCACCCCCCGCTTCCATGAGTTCTCCAGCGCCTTCAACAACCGAGGAATGTCGGGCTGATAGAGGCTCTCGACCAACACCTTCACATTCGGAAGCGGATGGCCTTCCAGATCGACCAGCCGCCCCCGGATGGGCTGCGATTCCGGCCTCAGCTTGAGTGCCCGGCTGGCGAAACGCCCGCCTCCCAACGCCTTGTCGATTCGGGATTGCAGCATATCCCTCGTCTCGCTTGGAGCCGGATTGTCCTCAAACACATCCAGCGGCATCCAGTCCAGGCCGCGCCCCGGGGCCGATGCCACCAATTGCGCCGGCGAGATCAATGGCGTCTGCGAGGACTGAAGTCGCTTGCGGATCTCCTGAGTCGACGCCGCATCCAGCACGACCTCAAACCGCCCCTGCTCATCCGCCGTTCCCAACTCGCGCAGTAGTCCCTCCCGATTCTCCCGATTCACCTCGCTATTGAACCCGTGCGACGAGGCCAGCCAGATCTTCGCCCCGGCAATCGGTTCACCTTGTGGCGTCTCCACACGCCCGGAATACGACAGTCGTTCACTCCGCTGCTGATCTTCCGTGATGAGCGATTCGTTTCGGTTCGTTCCGCGTTCATCAATGGGATCGGAATCAGCAGGCACGTCTGCAACAGCGACCTTGGCCGCTGCAGCCCCACTATCGGTTGCAGCCCCATCATTGGTTGTAGCCCCATCATTGGTTGTAGCCCCATCATCGGTCGCATATTGTGCGGCGGAAGATTGCGCATTCACCTGTGTCGATTTCGTCTGGGTCGATGGCTGCACTGCCGCAGCCACGGTGATGAGGGGGACAAGGGCACCGAACAGGAGCAGGGTTGTTGTCCAGGTCAGACGCTTCGAGAGAGGGCGGGTGAAATCGAGGATGTCGTTGATGCGGGTTTCGACGTTGGAGGGACGCGCCATGGAGATGCCGACGGAGGTCAGGCGGCCGCGATGACCGGAGACGGCTGACGCGACTTCCAACAGGTGCCGTGCGTACGTGGTACGGTCGCCAGTGCAGTCGATAGCCGCGTCGTCGCAGGCGGTTTCGGCGAGCTGACCAAGCTGGCTCCGCAGCCACCAGGCAACCGGGTGGAACCAGTACAGACAGCGGTTCACCTCCGCCAGAAAAATGACCGCACCATCTGCCCTTTGAATGTGCGTCTGTTCATGAGCGATCACTGCCTGCAGCTTCTCGGCTGACCATGTGTTCCAACCCGATGGGAGCAGAATTCGCGGACGGATGACTCCCAACGCCACCGGCACACGGATCAGCGGACACTCGCAAGTCATCGAAGGGCGTTCATCATTCTTCAGCCATCGAAAATCGACGCCCAATTCCGCCAGGTCATTGGAAGTGATGACAGTGGAGGACCAAACGAGACGAAGCGCGTACGCAATACCAGCGAGCAGCCGCAGCGCCATCACACCGGCCCCCGCGAGCCAGAGCACTGCGAGCCAGAGCGGAAGGAGGCTACCCAGCCATAGTGGCGGACGCGGATCCTGAGCGGTCAACGACGGGGTAATCGAAGCAACTGCGGTGTCTTCACGATCAAGCTCAGCGCCAGTGCGATGGACGTTGTCGGCCAAACTGCTGGTACCGAATTCCGCTTCAGGTCCAACATCCGGCAGAGTCGACCATGCGTCGTCACTCCACTCCGATCGATCGAATTCTGACTCCAAAGATGATTCGTCAATAGCGAGAGAGGATGACGGTTCCTGAGGAATCCCGCTCGCAATCGGTTCGGTATCTTTAGTGTCGACCGAAGCCGTCGGCAGTGAGACATCGCCGCGTTGGTAGATTTTCCAATGCTCAGGAACTGCGACGGGAAGCTGCAGGGTGGGCAATGTCTGTGACAGCACAGGCAGCAGCAGCATGCCAATCAGCACGCCCGTCCACGTGCGATGACGCAGGTTGCTGTCGTGAAGCTTCAGCAGACGCAAGCTCAGCACGGCAAAGGCGGCCAGCACCATCGCTTTCACTGAGATATCCACCGTCACGATCAGCCATTGAACTGCGAGATCAAACATCGCTCAACCCTCAAGTCGTGTAATTGTTGTGTTTGCTGTGCCACCACTGAGTCCGGGCACGGATGCGCCGAACCTATTTCTTCGGTTTCCGAGGGGCTTTTCGACGAGTCGACTTTTGCTGTGCTTCGGCCATCGAGATACGGTCTGCCAATTCGCGAAGCTTCTCTGGTGTAATCAGCTCATCGTCCACCATTCCGACCAGCAGTTTTTCCACCGATCCTCTGCAGAGTTTGTCAATGATCCCGAGGACCTGCCGGGACGCGACGCTCTCCGGTTTCACCCGTGGCCGATAGACATAAGTCCGACCCTCGACATCGTGTTGAAGATACTGCTTCTCTTCCAGACGCCTGAGGATCGTACGGATCGTCGATGCCTTGAACTCCTGATCCTGCGGCAAGGCCTTGCGCACCTCATCGGATGTGGCCCGCTGGCGGTCCCACAGGATCTGCATGACCGCATGCTCTAGCGGTCCAAGTGGCTTTCTTCCGGGCTGACTCATTCCCTGTTCCTCAGAGCGACGCAATGTAGTGTTACACACTGTAGCGCATCTGCGGGGAGGTGTCAATCGAGAAAGCGAGTCGATTTAGAATCGAGGTTCGGATTCACGATCGCGCGGACACCGGGTCGCACGAAGCGGGTCATGCAGACTCCGGGGGTCCGCGAGAGTAAAATGTGACGGGTTCTATTTCTGCGACGATTGAAACGCTCGATTTTCCGAACGCCAGCGGGTTGCAATAGCGAAGGATGTCGCTATAATGGCGAAAGGATTCGCCACACCGGGGAGAGCGACAAATGAGTGATACAATCGAACCGACTGATGTCGAGCTGAAAATTCTGCAGGTGCTGTGGTCGCAGCCGAGCGCGACGGCTCGGACGATTCACAATGCTGTTCATGCAGACCAGCAAAAAAACTATTCGACGACCGTCAAAATGCTGGCCGTTATGTTGGAGAAAGGTCTTGTCAGGCGGGATGACTCGGTCCGGCCACAGACGTTCACTTCAGCGGTGACCCGCAAACGAGCGCAAAAAAACTTGGTGAACTTGCTCACCGAAAAGGCGTTCGGTGGTTCGGCCACTTCGCTGGTCATGCAGGCACTGTCGTCAGCGAAGCCCTCCAGCAACGACCTGAAAGAAATTCGCAAACTGCTCGACCGCTTGGAGGATCGACGATGATTGAGACAATCTTCTTCTATCATCCCGGCGTTTGGTGGGCGTCTCGGGTCGTTCGCATCGAGCGTGAACACTGCTGCGACGACATCGCTGTTGCAACAGACTGCGACGCAAC
>JBDNIG010000469.1:0-5223 GCA_041688415.1 Rhodopirellula sp.
TGTGGCGGTTGGTGGCTACTTCCCAATCCACTTTTCTTTCCAAATGTCCAAGCTCACTCGTATCGAATCGAGCATCTTCTGATTTGGGAAACAGGCGTCGTAAGCATTCTCACGAATCATGTCCGCCGCTTTTCTGACGCCGATCGCATCCATCACTGCAAGCAGCAGTGGTGTCTCTCGAATCTCGCTGGCGTTGGATCGGTAAACCTTCACGAAAAGGTTCAATGCCAAGTCGCATTTCTCACGAAGCGTCCAATGGCTCTTGCGAAACTGCTCGATGACTGACTTGAACGGCCAGTTTGCCGGCTCCCAGTCGCTCAGACGCGCGGCGGCGAATGCAACATCGGCATTCCAGGCGATCGGACAGTAATTCCAACCCATTAGCTTGGCGACCGAATCATCGAGTTGCGAATGGGCGATCTTTGCGTTGGCTCGCAGTTGAGCCAAGACATGCTGCACCCCGGTTGATGTCACGTTGAGATCAAGATAGGCCGTTGCTTGAACAAAGGCCTCGTCCGACCAGAGTAAGTACTTCGGCTCGCTGGCCGCAACAGCCATCGAATCGAGAACCGGAAAAGCACCGACCCGGTCGAATGCTTCACGAAGATGTTGATCCACCGAGGCGACCGACATCGAATCAACGACTTCACAATGCGTCTCAATATTCTGGACGACCGTACGAGCCGCGTCTGCTCGCTCTGCCATCTCTCGCTCCGTGATCTCCTGGAAAGCGACCTGATCGCTGTTCGTCAATGTCAGCGTTCCCTCCGCTCCACTCCCCTCCAGCCTCTCGACTTCCGCGGCGAAAAGATCCAAGACCGACCGAGTCACCACAAGCGGATAGCTGACAAGTGATTTCCACAGAGACAACTTCTCGATCGTCACGACCGCACTTGGGTCTAGTAACAAGTGCTGGCCGCCGGCCAGTGGCGTCGGCGTAAACCCGTTCGCCTCCGTTGGATCGGGTTTGAATCCAGTGCGAATGCCGATGTCGGGCATCGACGACAAGACACCGTGCGCGTCGTAGAACCCGATCCCCAGCCAAGACGCCAGTGCCGCGATCGGCAACGGTTGGTCACGAAACAACGCAAACACCGACTCGCAATGCTCCCGCCGTTGCTCCAGGCTCCTTTTAATCGGTGACAGATTCAACTCGTCGCCATCGAGCGCGTGCATCATCTGGATAGTGTTCGTGTACGGAAAATTCAATTGAAATTCCATAAGCACCGTCTGATAGCGATAGACGAACTTCGACGAGACCGCTTCGATCGTGATCTCGCGAGGCTGAACCGCGTCGGGCGAGATGATGACCGTATCGCCAACCAACCTGCCCTCGATCGTCTTCGCAAAGGCACCGTCGCTCGGAATGTCGCCATCGAAACGCTTGTCAGTCAGAGCCCGTTCAATGACAACGGTTTTCCGGTCGCCATCGGTTTCGCGGAACGTCACGGCACAGTCAGGACGTACGACAGCCCCGTCCAAATCGAGATCGCTCTTACGGGCACACTCCATGAACAACCACAAATACCGCCCGTGCGCGACCTCGTCTCCCTGATTGTGCCGCAGGACCTCGTAGGCAAATCGTACAACTGCCGAATATCGCTCCAAAGCCAGCAGCGGTCCCAATACTCGCCGGGCCTCTGACACAGTCAATCCATCCGGCTTCGGCAACCGAGCCTCATCCAGTTCCTCGTAGCGACCGTGCAATCGCGTCTCGATATGGCAAAGCCAGGCGTACAAGCCGCGATCATCGGGATGCTTGTCGATCAATTCACGGATCAGCTCTGCTGCCACCTTGGGCACATAGCCGAACAGAATCTGCAACTCCATCGATCGAGTCGCCTCGGTGTCGGCCTGGTTGATCCGCAGCAATCGACACGCTTCCCGCATCACGTCGTGCTGCTGCATCCGCTGGGCACAATCGAGCAATGCTCGCGTTTCAGCCGTCAATCGAGTGCAATCGGCCGCCTGCTGCAGCAGTGGAAGAGCCTGGGCGTCATCACTCAAGTCAACGAATAGCCGAGCCAATAACGCAACGTAATTCGGCGGCGACTCGATCTTCAAAAGTCGTTTCGCTTCCGTCGCGTATTCGATCGCTTTTTCGTCATCGCCTCCGACGTGCTGAAGCCAGGCCATGCAGCAAGCAAACTCGAATGGATCGAGGCTCGGTTGCATTCGCTGCAAGCGCTCGATCCCTTGTCCTACCTTGGAATCGTCAATCGACCACTGAACAATGAACCCCAGGCATTCGTCACGTCTCTCGAATTCGCCCTGTCCGTACAAATCCGCCATCGCGTCGATGAAGTCAATCTTGTGATCCGTCGTCTGGTCATTCCGCTCGACAATCAACTTCAAAAAACGTTGATCCAGATTCGTTTCGTCGATCCCGTGTTGGCGAAGAATTCGATTCGCGGTCTCGAACTCGTGGCGTGAGCATAAAAAGCTCAAATATTGTTCCACATAGGGACTCGTCTCATTCGCCTTTGCGATCGCTTCCTCAAACGCTTCCGCCGGATTCGGGCGTCCCAGCAAAAACTGGACGTTCCCAAGATTGTGATAAACGTCCGCCATCAAACCATCCGGTATCGGGTCACCGGTCATCTCGCGAACATGCAGGTAATCGCTCTCCGCCTGAGCCAATCGTTCGGCTGTGCGTTCGGGATCATCATTCAAAGCAAGGTTATGATAAGCAAACCCTCGCAACACAAAGCCACGTGCCGAATCCTGATTGATCTCGATCGCCCTGTCAGCGTAGCGAATTGAATCCTGCGGTCGGCCTTCGCCGCGTGCCTCGTCGGCCATTGTCAAATTCAATTCTTCCGACGTATCCAACTGGTCTTCGTACCAACCCTTCACTTCGTCGGAATGAGGTCGCGGTGCGTTGCGATAAGCGATCGTCGGCAGTGGTTCCGTGCGAATGCCTTCCCGCAATAGTTCGCTCGCTTGTTCCCACGCCTTGTCTCTTTTGCCGAGCAATTCCCAGGCGAGCGAACGATTGATGCGTGCTTGGTCCAAAGTTGGACGCTCGTTGTACGCCTTCAAAAAACGATCCGCCGCTTCGTCGAACCGGCCGACCAGCATCAGGTACTTCGCCGTAAGCCGGTGAACCAAGTACCGGTCATCTGCGGTTTGGCTGGCCGCTGGCATTTCGTCGATCTGTTCCAGTTCATATTTCGCGAGCGCTCGATCCTGGTTCTTCAAATGCTTTTCGATCTGTGCAAACTTGGCTTGTAAAACCTGATTGCCGGACTGCACGAAGTTCTCAGCGAACGCTGGCAACATCCTCTCCATCACCGCTTCAAAGCCCGCGATACTTCCATCCTTGCCCGCATTCTGCACACGATCTCTAGCAATGACATCCAACTCTCGCAGCCTCGTCTCAATCTCTTGCCACGTCCACACGAACGTCGTGAAAGATTGACCGTGCTCTCGATCGCGGTTGATTTCCAGAACCGCGTTGTCCGTGTACCGCGACTTCTTGGCTGCGGTCAGGATGTAAAACTCTTCGAGTTTGAACTCACTACCTGCCGCCTTCTCCACCTCCGCTCGGATCTCCGCCGGCGGACAAGTCTTGTGCGGTTCATGCAGCTTGCACTGGGCCGCGCGAAACGGTGTCCCATGAGCCATGTCGACAATGTCGATCCCGTCCTGCGACTCACCTCGCTTAGCGTACTTCTCAAACGACTCGCACTTGAAAACAGCCTTCAACAGCCGCGCGCAGAAATCCGCGAACTCCTCGTCGTGAGCAAATTGATTCGAAAAAGTCACGCAACAATCTCCATCTACGACAACCTAGTAACTTTCTTCAGCGCCGTACCGAACAACGGGTAGTTGTGCTTCACGCCATCATCCAGGTCGATTTCGATCTTTTGCTGGGCCAATGGGAAGAGCGTGTCGCGTTCGTAGTCTTCGAGTTCTTTGAGCTGTTTCTTGATCGCGGTGACTTCCTTGAGGGCTTTGGTCTTTTCGGCAGCGGTGGATCCGCCACTGTCGGCGACCATTTGTTGGTGATCGCGGTGGTGGGCGAGTTTGTCGCGGAAGTCGCGGAGGTATTGCAGCACACTGCTGACCGTGTCGGAGCGGTAGCGGTGCATGTAGATCAGGGCGTTGAACGTGCCCTTGGGGCTGCTGAAGAGCCAGTAGATCGGCCGCTTTTTGTAGAGCTTGACGTGATGGTTGTAAAAGTCCTTCAAGAAATAATCGCGGATCGTCTTGCGTTTTCGAGCGGTCGTGTTATCGGGGTAGATTGCGTCTTCCAAGAATTGCAAGTTCTCGGCGTAGTGCTCAGTGCCGAAGGTGATTTTCAGGAACGTTTTGAAACGTTCGCTGATGTCATCGGTGAACCAGTCCCCATCGAGCATCGGGATCACGTTGTCGTCATCGGGAGCAAACGTGCAAGCTTGCAAACACTCGTCCAAGCGAGAATCGTCGTACTCCCCCTTCAATCCAAAATCGGAAATCGTCAAACGAAAATACTCGCGCAGGGTGTCGCCTTGATTGGCCAGGATCAGTCCTGGTTTGTCGAGTGAATAGCGTCCCAACATGCAGCCGACCGCATAGCTGATGAACTCACGCATCGTGTCGGCGAGAAGAAGGGCTTCAAGTTCCGACTCGCTTTTGTCGTCGTCGTAGCGATAGTGCGGATTGCAAGTCAGAGATACATCGCCTCTTGAAACCAATGGTTTCGGGAAGTCGTATGCGGCGGCGATCTGGGAATTCAGGTCGAGCTCGCAACTTTCGATTTCATCCACCATACGGCGCCGTTCATCTCGAAGTTGGCTGGCAGCCTTCTCGAGAATCTTGTTTTCATTGCTCAAAAGTGGGCTAACCCGATATGCGAGAGAGTTCTCAAACGAATCCCAATCCCTTTTTGATAAGCTGATCGCTTTTTGAACTATTGCGTTAATAGCATTTGTGTCAAGATTCTCGGCAACAGGTATGTTCCTTACGTCCTTAACTTGCAGGTCTACTGAAGGATTCAACATCTCTAGCAGTGTCTGAGCGACGGTGGTATTCAGGATGCCAAGCAAGAGATTGAGTTGGCAGTCGTCGCCTTGGACAAATATCGACGAGCCAACTTTGTCAAAAGTTGTGCCGGTTGGCAATAGGCGGAAACCAAAGAGCGCTGTGCCGACTCGGCTCCATGTGATGCCTTGTCGATACCAAAGGTATTCCGGAATGATGCGAGCGCTAGACCTCAATCAAGCGAACGTCGATTGCAAA
>JBDNIG010000470.1:0-3938 GCA_041688415.1 Rhodopirellula sp.
CCGCAAAGGCTTCGACGAGCAGGTCATCGAGCGTCTCACCCTGGCGCAGCCGTTTGCGGAACACCTCGGTCTGGGCACGCAGTTCCTCGTCCGTGAACGCTTCGTACTTCGGCTCCAACGCGTTGATTTGTTCGACGCGGTCTTGTAGCTTGGCAACATGCCGCGCGTTGGCCGAGCCGAAAATGCTCGTAGCAGCTTGGCCGACCCGTTCGAAGGTTCCGCCGAAAACGAGACCGAGGAGGTCCCAAAGACGCTCGAAAATGGACATAAAGTTTTTTTAAGGAGGGTGATTTTGTGGGCGAAGCGGTGCGGTCAAGCCGAGAAAAAAACCTTCGACATACGTAAACCGCGCCAGTGTTCCACGTTACGGGTTTGGCGAATTTCGGTCAACTGCGATCACATCTCGTTCATGGCGACTTGCCCAGACGCGAAAGTCGTCCGTCGAAGCGGATTTGGCATGAATTTTGAGCAGTTGTGGTAAGGTTTGCAAACGCTGGGCCAGACTCTCCATGGCGAACCGTTCACTGGCGTAATGTCCGAGCATGGCAAGTGATATTCCCGTGTTTTCCGCCTCCAAACAGGTGTGAAAGGTCGCTTCACCAGTCAGCAGCAGATCGCAACCAACGCGCCGCGCGGCGGCGACAAAGCTGCCACCACTGCCACAGGCAATCCCGATTCGCCGGACCGGACGCCGAGCGTCTCCCACCATCCGCGGGCGTGTCGCCTCGGAAAATTCCGCAGCGGCCAGCAAAATTTCGCGCGCCGGGCGCGACTCCGGCAAATCTCCGTAACGCCCCGCACCGATCGCCCCCTCATCGCCCGGCCGCTCATTGTAGCCGGACCGCTCCGCCGGTCCGAGCTGCTCAGCATCAAATCCGGACCGCTCCGCCGGTCCGAACTGCTCAGCCGACTCCGCCCTCGGAACCAGCGGCCCCACCCCGCTCACGCCCAACGCCTCGCACCACTGATCGTTGATCCCACCGACCGCGGAGTCATAGGCAGTATGGGCGCTATACAACGACGTGCCGCTGCGGCACAGACGCCACACCAATTCACCAGCGGCCGAATTCACCGTGATTTTCCGCATTGGCTGGAAGGGCAGCGGGTGATGGGCGATGAGCAAATCCACGTTTCCTGCCTCCACCTCGTCGACGACCGCGGGCGTGACCGTCAAGGCCGTCATCACGCGAGCGGCAGACGCCGCCCGATCGCCCAGCAGCAAACCGACATTGTCCCAATCTTCGGCGAGCCGTAGGGGAGCGATCTCAGCCATCGCTTGACAGAGGTGTTGAATTTGCATGACGGTAATTTCTAACCAGGGACGTATTTGACCAGCGACCTATCTTAACCTGGGACGACGCCTTTTTGATCGCGACGCAGTGGACTGTACCCCGCCAGCGGTCCCAGATCGGCGGGTTCATCGGCCGGGTCAGCAAGAAAGGTGCGGTAGTATAACGCGAGCATCAGTAAATCGAAATCAACGTTGGGAACGAAATCGAAGCGCTCAATCAGAGGAATGGCGAGATGCCGAGCGATTTCGCCCCGGCGCCCCGGTGTCAGGTAGTGCCGCCGCTCGACGTAGATCCCCAGCGTCCGCGCCATGCTCCGCGACACGGTGTAGTCGCCGGGAATAAACGATGCCAGCGGGGCCACACGGGGATCGTCGATTTTGGCAATCGGCAATCGCCACGTCTTCTCATCGACGATGACCATCGTGCCAGCGGCGATATCGCCGAGCCGCTGCATTCGCCGCGTACAGATCACGCTAATCAACCCAACCATTCCGGTGGGAAAGAAGAACGTCGGTGGCAGGTTCATCCCGAGCTGAGAGAAAGTCAAAATCGGTGCCAGATCGGCGACCCGCAGCAGATTGCGGGTGATCGCCCGGCGACCGGTGATGGGGCATCCATCGACGTCGATGACGCGAATCCCGAACATCCACTTGCCCACCGTCCGGCCATTGAAATAGGTCTCCATCGAGGCTCCGTAGAACCAACTGATCAGGAAGTAGCTAACCAAGATGGCACCCAACGCGAACGCCCCGAGTATTTCGATCGCTAACATCCCGACGGTAAACCATAAGACCATCACGATGCAAAACATGATCGCGTATTGCACCAACAGATCCACGATATAGGCGGGCAATCGCCGAAATGGCCCGGCCAACTGGTACTCAAACGCGATGTTTTCTGGCGTCACCACTTCGATCGTGGTATCGCGCGGATGCGTCGGAGCCTCCGTTGCCCTCGCCGCCAATCCGCTGCGACCTTGGCCGCTGTCCGGCTCCCGTTGACTGGCCCCAGGCTCGGCCCCAGGCTCGGCCCCAGGCTCGGTGACGGTATCGGCGGTGGGGCGAGTGATGGCGGTGGACATGCCGCTAATTTACACCAAATCCTCCTCGTGCGCGATATGCCAAACGCACAACGGACTGCCGGTTCTGTCCAACGGGAACGCAATCGCCTGAAAGCATGTCCTTGGAAAATATCTGCTTCGCAACTTTCGATCTGTTTTTGCGATGCGAATCGATCCACCTAGCTCGCGGGGCCGCGTTTTTTGCTAAGTTACGCATCCTTATTGCATCGGTACTATCGCGAGTACCCCGAAAATCATCCGAGAGGATCTCGATGTCATCATCCGCAGTCGACCCGGTCGCTGATCCCGAAACAGAATCGGGCAAATCGTCATCCATGTATCGCACTCGCCCTTCGGCAGCACCGGGAATGCCGAGCGGGATTCCTTATATCATCGGCAACGAAGCCGCCGAGCGATTTAGCTTCTACGGCATGAAGGCCATCCTGACGATCTTCATGGTCGAGTATCTGCAGTGGATGGGCAGCACGGCGCCGGCGACCGGAGCAGGCATGAGCAATGCCGCGGCCACCGAACACTTCCACACCTTCACCGCCGCGGCCTACTTCTTTCCCGTGTTCGGTGCCTTGTTGGCCGACGTATTTCTGGGCAAGTATCGCACAATCTTATATCTGTCGATCGTGTACTGCATCGGCCACGCGGCGCTGGCGCTGATGGGAACTCCGGGAGTGGGCCCCGGCATGTGGTTGTTCATCGGCCTGATGTTGATCTCGATCGGCTCCGGGGGCATCAAGCCATGCGTGTCGGCTAACGTCGGTGACCAGTTTGGTAAAGCCAACCATCATCTGCTCACCAAGGTTTATCAGTGGTTTTACTTCAGCATCAACCTCGGTGCGTTTCTTTCCACACTGCTGACACCGTGGGTACTTCAGCACTACGGTCCGCACTGGGCATTCGGTATTCCGGGTGTGCTGATGGCGGTCGCCACACTCTTGTTCTGGCTGGGTAGAAAAGAGTTTGTTCACATCCCTCCCGGCGGGATGGCGTTCGTCCGTGAAACATTCAGTTGGACCGGAATTTCCGCGATATTGAAGTTGATGATCATCTTTTCGTTCATCGCGGTGTTCTGGGCATTGTTCGATCAAACCGGCTCCTCCTGGGTGCTGCAGACCAAGAGTCTCAATCGAACTTTTCTCGGCATGACTTGGTTGGAGTCGCAAATCCAAGCCGTCAATCCGATCTTTATCCTGACGCTCATTCCGCTCTTCCAATTCGTCGTCTACCCGGCTGTCAACCGCGTTTTCACGCTCACTCCCATTCGAAAAATTTCGATCGGACTATTTGTGATGATGGGTGGGTTTGCCATCGTGTCGGTGCTCCAAGAGAAAATTGACTCGGGCTTGGAACCGTCACTAGGATGGCAATTCCTCGCGTACATCGTCTTGACCGCATCGGAGGTGATGGTGTCGATCACGGGACTGGAGTTCGCCTACATGCAAGCCCCCAAGAACATGAAATCCATCGTCATGGCATTGTTCTTGCTCTCCGTTTCACTGGGGAATGTCTTCACGGCGTCCGTCAACCATTTCATTCAAACCCCCGCGGTGACCGGATTGGTCAGCAGCCTC
>JBDNIG010000471.1:0-2638 GCA_041688415.1 Rhodopirellula sp.
CGACACTCCGCCGCCGGACGACTGGGAACTGCGGTAGATGCCGCCCGGCAAACGCCCCACGCCTGGAATGCCGCGGGAGGACGACGTCGTCGCCGAAGATTGATTGCCACCGAGATAGACCGAACCACCATCAGGAACCAAGACGCCCCCGTGGGTTGAAAGCTGTCGGACTGCGGGCAATTGGACCGTTTGGGCGAAGGCCGTGGTGAACTGGATTAGCGCCAGAGAAACGATGATGTAGAGATGATTGCATTTCATGCTCATCATTCTATCCGACCGAGGCCTCGCGGGCCTGCAGTTTCGCGGCGAGCAACGTATTGTGCAGCAACATCGCAATCGTCAACGGGCCGACACCTCCCGGAACGGGCGTGATCGCCGAGGCGACTTGTTCGGCTTCGGCAAAGGCAACGTCGCCGACGAGTCGATCGCCAACCCGGTTGATGCCCACATCCACGACCACCGCGCCGGGACGAATCATCTCACCACGAATCATCTCCGGCCTGCCCACCGCTGCGATCAAAATGTCCGCGGAGCGGCAAACGTCCGTTAGATTTTGCGTGCGGCTGTGAGCCAACGTCACGGTGGCGTTGGCAGTCTCGGGACCGCAACTTCCGTCTTTTTGAACCAACATCATGGCCATCGGTTTGCCAACAATTTCGCTGCGTCCGACCACGACGACGTGCTTGCCCGCCGTTTCGATCTGGCTGCGATGCAGCAATTGAATGATTCCATGGGGTGTGCAGGGCAAGAACCGCGGCCGGCCTTGGATAAGCAGTCCCACATTAATTGGCGAAAACGCGTCAACATCCTTCATCGGATCGACCGCATCGAGCACCGTCCGTTCATCAATCGCTGGCTGGCCCGCGGGCGGTGCAGGAAGCGGGAGCTGTACCAAGATGCCGTTGACGGATGCGTCTTGATTGAGTGCGTCAATTCGCTCGAGTAGCTCGGCCGGCGTCGTCGTCGCCGGCATCCGATCGAGCTGGCTGGAGATTCCCGCGCGCTCGCAGGCCCGTTCCTTATTTCGCACATACACCTGGCTGGCGGGATCTTCACCCACCAAGATTGCCGCCAGTTTCGGCGGCGCATGGCCGGCAGCGACATACTGTTGGACGTCGCGGGCGATTTCGCCGCGAATCTCAAGTGCGATTTGTTTACCATCGAGCCGCGTGGCGGACATGTTCAGACCTTCGATTTCTCGGTTCGAGCGGAGCAGGGCAGGGCGGGACCCACAGTTTTTACCCCGATCAGCGGACCTGGGGGAGGCCGGGTGAAGACCTATTCAGCGGTGTTCGCTTCGCGCGACCGCCGGCCAATCGCGGGAACGCCTTGCGCGTTGTAAGAAAATGGGGTAGTCCGCAGGCTCGCGTCCGGACGACCGGTTGTCGTGCCTCGGGCACTAAAACGAGGTCCTTCACTAGAAATTCCGCATCACGCCGAAGGTGATTGCGTTGGCCGTCAGGTCGTTGTAGTAGAATTGGGGGCGGGGTGATGCGAAGCCTTG
This sequence comes from Rhodopirellula sp., assembly GCA_041688415.1. Lineage (GTDB taxonomy): Bacteria > Planctomycetota > Planctomycetia > Pirellulales > Pirellulaceae > Rhodopirellula. The sequence goes on from JBDNIG010000471.1 coordinate 1,505, forward strand.
CAGACCGCCTGGACTGAGCTGTGTTAAATTTAGCAGCGGGTCGATTTGTTCGCCCGCCCGCAGCACACGGCTGAGGTACAAGAAGTGGTAGCCGACCGAAGCGTTCCAGCCATACGGCAGTTGTCTCGTCAGTAGCAAGCGTAACTCCGGTGAGACCGCGAACTCACTGTAGTCTCCTGAACCCGCATTGCTGTCTTGCACCAACAGTCCACCGCTTTGGAGGCTTGCCGTTGGGCCGGTCGTTCGCGTCAGGCCTCTGGCGGTGACCGTGGAGCTGGTTCGGCCGATGCCGAGTTTCAACATGGACGCCAGTGACCAGCGGCCCCAGCTTGTTTCGGTGCGGACACCGAATGCGGCTCCGTTGAAACGGTTTGTTGCTTGGAAGCGGTCGGTGCGATCGATCAATGTGCCGATGGCCAGTCCACTGCTACTTCCGAGGATCCGTTTGGAATCGCCGATCGTTAGTTCATCGTCGAGTTGCAGGTACGTGTAGCCTATAAAGCTTTCGAGTTGCCGATCGGCTTGGCTGACTAACATCGCTCGCAATAGCACATCACCGGCGGCGAATCGCGTCGATGACTGCATATTGACGCTACCTGCGTACTGACCGGGAAAACCCATGAGGTCTGCGTCGCTGCCCATCCCGCCAGGCGATACGTCCACGAAGGGACGGGCTAGAATGCCGTAGGTGGACGAGTCGGCTGTGAACTGATCGTTGGCATCGTCGGCAAACAAAATGGATGCGGACAAACCTAGTCCTGAGGCACCGAAGTAGCGACCGATTTCAAACCGACCACCGGACCGACTGCCGTCGCCAAGTTCGTTGCCACCATAGAGCGTTCGGGTATTTCCGAGACCCAACACGCCGGCGTTTCCAAGCGAGGTTCCCCGTCCACTCGTCGTCACCAGTGACGGTGTGGCTTGCCCATCGAGCGAGATATTGACGTATTCGCCCCGTGCCCAGAAATTGACCAACGGGTAAGCCAAAAATCTGGCCAAGTGTTCGACACGCTCGTTGTACGGTCCATCGATGCCATCACCGTAGCGACACGAGGCACACACGCCAGTTGCACTTTCGGCACAGGCATCACATCCGCCATCGATCGGTTCGGCAAACATCACGTCGCTATCGAA
>JBDNIG010000062.1:0-3986 GCA_041688415.1 Rhodopirellula sp.
GGACGACGGAACACCCGCCGAAATGGTCGAGAAGCGATTTATTCAAAAAGTGCTCAATGAGAGAATGAAAAAAGGCGAGATTTACGCGCCCGCGCCGTCGTCCAGCGAGACGAGCCGAAACGAAAAGAGCGGATTGGACAAATTTAGCATCGCGCGTGGCATCCAGTGCCTAATGGATAACAAACCGCTCGACGGCGTTGAGCGCGAAATGAACGAGGAGGGTCAGCGCGAAATGTCGCAATGCTCCGAGGGATATCGCGGAAACTTTGTCGTACCGTCCGTGGCATTGGCTCACGGTCGTCGTCGCGACATGACCGGGACGGGAGGCTCAGGCGGCAACCAGGGCGGAACTACCATTGCCACCGACCTCGGCAGTTTCATCGATTTGCTCTACTCCCGCATGGTATTGCGGGGTCTCGGGGCACAGTTTCTGACGGGACTGACGGGCAATTTTGATTTGCCAAAAATGGTGACCGGATCGTCAGCGACGCACAAAGCCGAGAACACGGCAGCGGATGAATCCAGCCCCACCACGGGGAAGATCTCGTTTGCTCCCAAACGATTGCCTACCTACATAGAGGTATCAAAACAGTTACTGCGTCAGTCCAGCGTATCGATCGAATCGATCCTCCGAAATGACCTCGCCACGGCACTCGCGCTAGGAATGGAAGACGGGGCGATCAACGGCACCGGCAGCTCGAATCAGCCTACAGGTGTGCTGGCCACGACGGGCATTGGCTCCGTAGCTGGCGGCACGAACGGAGCGAGTCCGGACTGGAACGACATTGTTGATCTTGAGACAGCGGTTAGCACGGCGAATGCCGACATCGGCAACCTCGCCTACCTGACCAACCCAAAGGTTAGAGGACAGCTAAAAAAGTCATTCGTTGATACAAGTTCAAATGCAGAACGGGTCTGGAATAGCATGAGCGGGAACACGCCGCTCAACGGCTACAAGGGCGAGGTAACCACCCAAATCCCAGATAATCTTACCAAAGGAACCGCGACAGGAGTAGCCTCCGCCATCCTGTTTGGCAACTGGGCGGATCTGGTCGTGGCGCAGTGGGGCGGCATTGATATCAACGTAAACCCATACGTAAAAGACATTGAAGGTTTGGTCCGCATCACGGCAGATGTTTACTACGATTCGGCGGTGCGCCGGGCGCAGTCATTTTCTGCAATGAAAGACGCGTTGACAACGTAATAGTTGTTAATGTGATTCATGTTTGAATTCGTTTTTGTTTTTAATTCAAGGCGCTGGGCTTCGACCCGGCGCCTTTTTTGACTCATCGAATGTAAGTGATGAAGAATTTAAAAATTACTGAAAACACGCAGCGCAAAGACGGGAGCGCAGTTAATCAAGGAGATATTTTGACGGGCGTGGATCCCTCCGAGGCCGCCGATCTGGTGATGTCCGGGAAAGCGGTGGAAATCCGCGTGCAGGATATTGAGAGATTCAGAAAAGGGAGTGCCCCGGAAAACCGCGATCCCGTGCCGGAAAACCGCGATCCCGTAAATGCTAAGGGGAAAAAAGCTAGCGCGAATAATAGCGACTCTGCGAAAAAATGAACCCGAGAATGGCAGCGGATTTCGAGGGCGGATTTTTAGCTTTAAGGGCTGAATTCGGTGTGCCTTTGGCTATCGCAGGCGCGGAGATCACGGCCATTGTTGCGGAGTCGCCATTTGCGAAAGAGTTGCGCGAGGGTGGAATTGCGACAGAGGCGAGTGTGGACGCAAAAATATTACTCGCCGATCTTTCTGAACTTCCGGCTCATGGAACACCAGCGGAATACAAAGGAGAACCATTTAAAATCTCGCGAATTACGATACAACCCGGGGGGTTAATCGGAGAATATGAGCTTGTGCCGAGGCGGAGGTGAGCACGGTCACATGTCCTCGACTCGATCCATCAATTCGCGGAGTTGTTCGACGTCGGACAGGAGAGCCTCACGCTGAGGCTCGGCCATGGTGGGAATCGTTCGACGTAGTACAGTCAGGAGTCGCGTTAGGTGAGGTAAATAGTTGTCCTGTCCGCCACATGGAGCGGTGCTTATCACCTCGTCGTCGCTGATGATTCGCGGTGCGTTAGGCGTGCGGCGAATGGAAATTGAGAGCCTTTTTATCGTTGGTTTTTTAGATTTGGAATCTAAAATATCGAGCCATTGGCCACGTTGTTTATCGTTGAGAGGGGCAAGGACCCTGTGATGGGAGAATGAGAGGTCCGAGCGTCGTTGGTCGTATGAAATCGCGCGACATACGCTGGCGTATTGGCTAAGTGTTTGGCGGTCGAGTCCGGTGGATTCGATGGCGGAATCGAATAGATGAGACGGGATCCGGTTGGGTGTTTTGGGGTCGAATTCCCCGCCGTCCATTATGAGCTGTCTTCCCCATTTCCGGTCGCCGAAAACGAGCCAGTCCCCAATGGACCAGGCAGCGGATTGCAGGGCTTTTCCGAATTCGGAGGCCATGTTTTGCCAGTCCTCAAAAGTAAGTTCTTCGGGATCAATTTTTAGGCCGAGGGTGGTGGAAGAGTTTTTCGCGATTTCGTGTTTCACAATTTCTGGGGCACGTCAATTATTCGTGCCCGTCATTGGTCGGAGACGACTTTCAAACGGGCGTTTCGTGATTTTTCGCGGGAATCGATGCGGCGCATGACACGCGCAGGTTGCAGACCGAACGCCTCGGAGAGATCGACGCATCGTTTGCTCACGGTGGCGCGGCAGACCCCGTGACGCTGCCCGATTTTAGCCAACGAATCGCCCTGATAGCCGATGGAAATGATGACGGCCATGCACTCCACGCCTAGCGCGGGGTTGCTGTCCGCCAATAGCTCGCCTATAATCCTGCGCAGCATGATGAGCGCCGGATTTGAGGGGGACGGCTCGTCGTCTATTTCATCGACGTTCGGGCGGGTGATGGGGACTCGTTCGCCATTTTCCCAGTGTGTTTTATTCATAGTTTTTTTCGACTTGGAGTCTTTTTGCTCCTTGGAGGGGAAATTGACTCTTTTATAGGTGTAGTATGCCCGCGAAAGTATCAGGGAACAAGGGAATTATTCCACAGCCCTCCACCAGTTTCAACACGGATCGATTTGGGGTGGATCAGATTACTGAGATTGAGGAGCTGAGAAGTGATCTTTTCCCTCAGAACCTTAAACGGGAGGGGCAGGCACACCCGCGATTTCCGACCATGGCACTCGCGCGGCGAACTGGAGAACTTGGGAAGGCAGGCACTTTTTACAAAATAACGTACCTATACGAGGGCTTTTTAGTTTCCTTCCCCGCCCCAGTTTATAATTTATCCGGTGGGACGGGAGATGAGCCGATCCAGACGCACCCAAAATTTGAATCTGATCTTGCGGGTACACCTTCCGTGCCGAAGAACGGGGCGATTTTTATAGATCCGGAGACGGATAAACCGACAGATGATGACGAAAATGGTGTGTTTGATCGTTTCGGTAATGGCGATCTTGAGGGCATTGATTCTTACCGTGTTTCAGGTGCGACATGGAAGGAAATGTCTTTTTCTAATGTACGACCAAGCGGGGGATACAATCTCGGGGAAAAAGACTCCCCTAGCGGACAAGAACCGAGCTTTCCGGGCGGGCGGGATTGGATGTTGGTCGGATTCACTTACTCACAACGGGGCTACGTTTTTCAGGTGGAAAAAAGCTGGGAGCTAAGCGGTCGCGATGGTTGGAATGATTTACTTTATTGAGCATGTTTGAGAGATTCAAAGGAAAACTCACGGAGGAGAAATGGCGGTTGTTTTTGGAATATTTAGAGCAATTCTTGCGCATCCGGGGCGGTGTGGGGGTGCGCGTGCGACAAAGCGAGTTCGGTACGGTGGTCAGCGGGAGTCGTCATGTGGCGCGCGTTGGTGATACGAGGCCTCCTTTATGGCCAACGTTGAGCAAAGAGAATGATGTGTATTCAGTCCGTATCGTTTCGGGGTATATCTTTGAGCGCAATCATGGTGCAGCTGAC
>JBDNIG010000472.1:0-12925 GCA_041688415.1 Rhodopirellula sp.
ACTCTGCGCCTCTGCGTTAAAAAACGAATTCTGGTTCCGTGATGGTCTGGTCGCCATTGCAACAACGGTGGTTCATTTGTTTGTCTTTCCTGTGTAAGAGTTGAAACGCAGAGGCGCAGAGAGCGCAGAGAAAAGAAGTTCTATCAGAATAGAAACTCTGCGCTCTCTGCGCCTCTGCGTTAAAAAACGAATTCTGGTTCCGTGATGGCCTGGTCGCCATTGCAACAACGGTGGTTCATTTCAATCCTCCTCCGAATCAAATGCCAGCATCGGGCCTCGCTCCGCGATTGCACCCTTCGCGCCGATGTGGTTGCTGATGCTTTCCAAGAGGGCACGTTCGCCATTGGACGAAAGTTCAATCAGCGACTGAACGACGCGTTTGAACAATTCATTGCGACGCAAACCATGCTCGTCCAAAAACTCGTCGACTTTTTGCACTTCGCCGCTTTTCCACAGATGCATCACTCGGTGAATACGGTCAACGATCGGCACCGGCCGACCCTCGGGTGCTTCCAGCCCCATGTTGCGGCCCGTGCGTTTGTCCCAAGGCTTCAGCTTGACCTTGCTGCCGCTGCCAGCGGACTCTTCATCGCCGTCGCCATTGTCGTCGTCATCATCACTCGACGACGAACCGCCGCGAGCCAGGATGTCCCATGTTCGTTCCAACTCCGTGTCCGACAAGCCGCACGCGGTCGCGTACAGAATGCAGGCACCCACGGGAGCCTCGTCCATCTTGAAGTCGTATCGGTGCAGCAAGTAGTACGCCGTCACCTCGTCGAGTCGATCGGCGGCAACGATTTCCTTTTCTTTGGAACCCGTCAATACTTGTCCGACAACGTAGTCAACCACCATGCGGCGAACGTGTGTTAGAAACTCGCCGACTGTCATGATTTCGCCGTCAACGAGCGCTTTGCGCACGACCGGGTGTTTGCTGTACGCTTCCATCGCTGGTCCCGTGGCAGCCCAAACAAAGTCAGGCCCACGAATTCCGGCGTCCCAGAATTCGCGAAGTTGGGTCGCGATATTTGTTCGCATCTCGTCGAGAACCTTGTTGTCCCAACCGGGTTTAGCGGTAATGGGACGTTTCTTGCAGACTAACCATATGGATGACGCTAATGCGGAAGCCGAAAGTGCTCGTGTTCGATTGCCCATTTCAGTTTGAATTGGCCAGCTTCCGTCTACGACGAATCCCGCCTTAATAACGGCCGAAACCAACGTCTCCCATGCATCCGCTTGTTTGTTTGCAAACACGACTACCAATCGCCCGTTTGCGTTCAACGAAGCATTGCAAGCCAAAAATACTTTTGCCATTCCCGCTTCATACGCAGCCTTCGATTTCAACCGATCATTTCCATGTCGCGAAGCGTCATCAATAAGCTCACCGTCTTGTTTCGTGTCGTCCCACTTTGGAGTAAGCTCGGAACTAAAAAACTCGTCGGTCGTTGAATTCAAACCGTTGAGCGTGCGACGTAACCAAACGTAGAAGAAATCCATAAGTACCGCGTAGCCGATTGCGTCGTAATACGGCGGGTCTGTGACAATCGCGTCAAAGCTACCGTCACTAACTCCAGTCGCACTTCTACATTGAACTTGAGGAATAGGCGCATTTTTACTCCCCAACATCGAGTGTTCCCAAAATTTGCAGACCCATTCAAGATTGGCCGTGTAATTACCTGTCGTATTCGAAAATGGGTTGCCTTCACAGAAATCCCAAGTCAATGGCAGTGCAAATCTGGTAAATGTACCTTGAAGTTTTGAGTACCCCATGTCCCAGCGACATACCATCGACTGACGATCCACAATTCGGTCAACGCCAATCGTCAATCCTGCGGAGATTGCTTCTGACCAATCGTTGGGGTACGTACACTTGGATAGATCTTCCCTAGTGCATCTGGTTACTCGAACGAAATTTGCCAGCGTAAATCGTTGTCGGTCAGTGAACAGTTTGGAAAACTGATTTATGCCGTACGACACGCACCACGTATTTCTTTTGGCATCTTCTACAATATTCTCAGTGGGTTCACCGAAAGGAACTTCGTCGAAACCGGCGGCAAGCGAGCTAGGTTCAACCAATGCGGACGCGGTTTCATGTTGATTCGGTAGCCTGTAATTTTTGCCGTTAGGAGTTTCGATTACTACCGCTGTTAGAACCTGATGAAGGCGATCCGCCATACCTTCAAACTTAATGTCGTCCATGGTGCTGATCGTTTTGCAGCAAGGACATTGGGCACCTGCGCGGCTCATAGTTCCTGCACTGATCCGTTTATCATGTTCCCGCCTTTGAGCAGCGTTTCCACCTTTGATTGAAACATTGGTATCAATTCCAAACGCCGTTCCGGTTCGGTCCTCGTTGGGCTTCAACAACAACAATGCTCGCTTGTCTCCTTTCTTGCTCAACCATAGCGTTTTCAGCAACGGAATTTTCGCTCGGCAATTCTTACACGTCACAGTCCTTGCCCACAGATATGCTACCGTTGGCTTCGCGACCCATCTCGGATTCCCCTTACTCGCCAAATACTCTTCCGAAAACTCACCATTCAGAGAATCAATATCAGCAGTTCCATCTTCCTTGATGTCCAGCAATCGCGTCGGTTGATGTTCGTAAGCAACTTTGTCCTTCTTAAGCGGTTCAAAGTCAGCGTAGGTGGGATAGTACTGTGCGAGGTCTCGACGCGCGTGCTCGAGTACCCATTGCCCCCAAGCCCGAACATGCCACGCAAGGTCAGCTTCTAGTTCACTAGCTTCTTTGCTCTCGTTGACGTAATCGAATGTCTGCTGCGGTTTGCGTTGGTCGTCCCATTTGGCCTTCTTCTTGAGTTGCTCGTGCAGCGTTTTCATCGCCGCGCGGATCTCGGTTTTTGAGTATCCCTTGGCCTTCTTGAAGAAATTGGTCATGAATTCATCGTTGTGCAAGATGAACTCAGGCAACGGCCGGGTCTGGCCCGCCAGCTTCTGTGGATACTCGAGCGTGCATTTGAGGATGAACCAAGCGACAGGATTAATGTCAACCGCCGTCACCTCGCACCCCAATCGCATCGCTTCGAGCGGAATCGCCCCGCCACCCGCAAACGGATCGAGCACCTTGGGCGCACGTCCCCCGTAAACCTTGCGAATCTCCTCGCGGAACCAATCCAGCGTTTCCGCGTTTTCGGTCTCACGCCCCCAGTGCAAAATCCCGCCTTCGGTTACCTTCTTGACCCGCTCAACAATCTGCCCATTGGGCATCTTCTTGCGTTCGATCTTCTTGACGACGCGGCCGGCAATCTTCTCGCACAATTCCCGCCGCCCCTCCGCATCGCCCGGATCGGGCAACAGCGTCGCAATCAACGCCGCCCGACAAGCAGCCAACGGCCGCCGCGCCGGCCAAATATGCAGCGTCGAAATATGCCCATGCCGCACATTTTTCTCATGAACCGAGTCAATGGACGTCGCTTCAAGCGGAAACGCATGTTCAATCAGGCGGGGAAAATCAGTCACGGGAATATGCTCAATAGGAAGAGTTTAAACGCAGAGGCGCAGAGAGCGCAGAGAAAAGAAAATTATTCGAGCGCAAAATCTCTGCGTTCTCTGCGCCTCTGCGTTTCAAAAAGCCGGATCTTGATCATTGCTTCTTTGACGCTTTCTTGGCAGTTTTTTTGTTTGTCTGTTTTAATTTCTTGGCTTCTGGGCGACTGAAAATTTCTAATTCTTCGATCAGTTGAACCATGTCCGTTGGGATCGTTTGCATGTTCTGGATGATTCGTGCTTGCGAAAGAGAGCCTGGTGACAGCCCCTTTGCTTGGACCCACTTTCGCAGTTCGGCAATGACGACTTTCGCGTCGCACCAACTGGTTCCATTGCCCGTCCATCGAGTCTCGAAATACTCGCGAGATTGCTTCATCGCGGCGGTCAGATCGAGACGGCGATCGGCTTGTTGGATTAGCCCAGCTTTGCGCTCGATGATTTGTTCGCGTTGTTGCTGGATCGTGCGATCAAACACTTCGATGAATTCGTTTTCAATCGCCTCCCATTCATCCAACCGATTTCGCGATTCAACGTCCTGCTTGAGTGAACGCAGCGAAGCGTCTTGATCGAGCAAATAGTTTTCGATCTCGTTACGTTGCCAAATTCGCAGTCGAAAGTCGAATTTGGATTCATTTTGTTGAGACTTCGTTTCCATCTTCGCGATTTCGTCGGCGATCGCTTCGTCATCTCGGTAGTCGCGGTCGCCGATGGCCAAAAACTTAATGGAGGACTTTCCCCCAAGATCAAGCAGGTCGGGTTCCTTGAACAAGTCATTGATCTGACGTGCTTTTTGCAAGACACCCGACGAAATCGGTTCTTGGTAGGTGTAAAGAAACGTGATGCGGTTCAGGAAAGACAACGCTTCTTGGCCCCGATGCTGTTTCGCAAATAATTCGATCAATTTTCGATCGTCGCGGTTTTCCACAAACACCATTCGGCGGCCTTGCAACAATGGGACCAATTCCATCCGCTCCATGACTCCGAGGTCATCGAGCAATTCGAGTTGGTCTGGACCCGGCTTAAAGTTGATGATCCGCGATGATTTGCAAATCCGAATCGCGGATGCGGGCGCGGCACGCAGAAGTTGCGGCGAATGCGTGGCGATGACAAATTGTAAGTTTTCGCCGGTCGCTATCTCGGTCAATGCGTCCATCATGGCCGACTGCAGCCGGGCGTGAAGGTGCGCGTCGGGTTCGTCCAGCAATCCCATCGAGACGTCAGGTTGTAGCAGCCCAGCAAAAATTTGAACGACTTGATGCATGCCAGAGCCAGCAACGATCAAATCCAACGTTTTGTCGAGGTTGTCGTCCTTGTAGGCGGATTCGATGCGGGCGGAAACTCGCCGCTGGGCAAGCTCTTCGTCGTAGGTCACGTCCAGGGTCGTTGCTGGATAGATTTGATCGAGCAACCGACAAAGAAGTCGAAATCGATTAGGCGATTCTTTCTTTAGATTCAATAATAAGTTTCGTACGATATCGCCGTACCGCAACGCCAACTGCCGTTCGCGGCGAGCGGGAGACACAAGGAATTCTTCGCTCGGTTGTAGCCCTGAAAAAATAGGGATGAGACGGATTGCTGATTTCCGCAGCAATTCGTCAAGCGTCGTGTCATCAAACCCGGACGCGGTCGGTTTGACATTGAACAGATTGTATTGCGTTTTGATTTCCATTTTGACACTGGCACCACCGTCGTATCGAGCTGTCAACACGATCGGCTTGGTCATCTTGCCGTGCGGCCAAAGGTCCGATTGAGTAGAAACCGGAAGCGGGCCGAATTGCTCGGGCTGCATGTTTTCCGTTTTCTTGAATGACCACTGCGAATGCCCGTTTTCTCTGCCACTCGTTTTAATGCAGGCTTCTAGGCAATATTGGAAAAGAGCGAGTGCTTGCAACACGGCCGTCTTGCCGCTGTTGTTGGCACCGATCAGTAGCGTGATCGGGTCGAGTTCGAGTCGGACGGACGTCTCGTACTGACGAAAATTTTGAATTTCAAATTCGATCATTCGTGGCATGATAGGTTTCCTTATTGAGTTTGATTGGCACGAATATCTTTGGGCGAAACGAGCACACTTCCCTTGGCGGTTGCCAGCAGATTCCCGAAGGGATCCTGAACCCTTGCGAGTCGTGGAGCGGGCGTCGCGCAGTCGTAGACCGCGTAGAGCCAGTATTCATCGCGCAAGTTCGCCGCACGAGCCCATTCGTTGCTGGAGACCTCAACGTCACCAGTGCCGCTGCGGCCTTTGACTTCAATCGCTCGGCGGCCTCGTGGGTCGGTATCGGGGTATATGGCTAACAGGTCAAAGCCGGGATTGTCACTCAACCCGGCGGCCCGTGCGAGCGCGGGTGTGTGAACGTCTTTCACCTCGGCTCCTTGTGCCTCTTCGTAGGCGCGGGCCACATCCATGCCAACCTGCTCGACATCGGCGTCATGACGGGCCAAGTCTTCAGGGTCGGATGATGGCACGATCAAGGCGTGGGCTACAAAACTGACTTTGCCGGGTGCGATCAACTGGGTTTCGCGGTGGATGGTGTCAATCGCCAATTGCCGGCGACTGGCCAGTGACCTTTGCTGAGTGCGAATGTCGGCAAGTGCTTTGGTCGCACCCGCGTTGCCGGCTTTCGCTTTGTCGGACAGGCGAACACGCGCGGCGGCTAGTTCACTCTCTTGGTAACTGAAGCCGCGTCGAATGAATTGCTCCCGCTCGACGAGTGTTTCTTGCAGTTGGTTTCTACGGCCCACTGCGATGTCACGGGCGACGCGTTCGGTAAGGTAGGCTTCGGCTTGGTCGCACATCGCTTCCGCGCCTGCGGCTAACCTCTGTGCCGCTGGCGGCAATCCGTGGCCCCCTTTACCCAAAGTCACGCCGAGCAGCATCAGGTGCTCGACCGGACACAGTTCGACTTCAGTCCCCTCGTATTGCTTAATTCCGATCAAACGGCATTCAAGACGCTCCGGCGTCACGAGATCCGGATAGTCGGCATCGGCAGCCCGTTCAACGCTGGCCAACGCGACGTGAAAGAGGTACGGCCGCTTGGCGCCCGGGTCAACGAACACCGCGCCTTGCAGCGCATCTTGGCCCAGTCGATCAAAGACCAACGATCGGAATGCCTCAAAGACTGGCTCGCCTGGGTGAACCCAAACAGCCGCGTTCTTTTGGGACGGTCGAAGCACGGAGAGGCAATCACGCTGCTCGATCGAATACAGATCGAGTGTCGGCAAAATGGGATCGACGGCACCTGCACGAAGGGCAGTAAACGAAAAGCACTTTTGCATGTCGCCATCAAACCCGATGCCGACCGGCGGAGCAGCATTTTCGAGGTACTGGCGAACGTAGCCGGGCAGCAACCGCCGGTAGGCTTCCTGCATCAAGTCCGCACGCAAGCGTGGAAGTTGTGTTTTTACGTCACCGCCATCGCCGTAAAGCATGCGTTCCTGCGCGGCGATCGCTTCGACCTGTTCAGGCGAAAGCTTGCCAGTCAATTCACTTATGACGTCTTTCTCGCCCTCGCCGTCGGTAAGGGCCTGCTCCATGTACGCGCTTAGCGACACGCCTTCAAACAATCGGCCGATCGAATCGAATACCTTATCGCTGCCCAGGCGATCTCGAATAACTTGAAGTTTTTCGAGCAATGTTTGGATCACGTTGCCCTCGCGCGTGCCCAGCGAAATAAGGTTCACGATGTGGACTGGATCGTGCTTTTGCCCATAACGGTGGATACGTCCCATGCGTTGTTCCAACCGCGCGGGATTCCAGGGTACATCGAAGTTGATCATGATCCAGCAAAACTGCATGTTGATGCCTTCGGCAGCGGCATCCGTGCAAATCATGAATTTCGCACCGTCATCTTCGACGTGATCGAGCCGGAATTTTTCAACTGCGTGTTGGCGTGATTTGTAATCCATGCCACCATGGATTTGAGTAATTCGACCAGTGTGGCCCAGGCCGCCAAGTCGGCCGACTAAGTAGTCGAGCGTGTCGCGATGCTCGGTGAAGACAATGAATTTCTCACCGGAAAACTGGGGGTCATCTATCACCTCTCGGAGCTTATCGAATTTGGATTCACCACCTTCGGCGTTTACTTTCCGAGCCAGTCGCAATAGGCCCACCACCTGTTCTCGCTCGGTAATCAAATCAGCCAATGATGTTGCGATAACGCCAGAGAGCAGCTTGCCTTCGGCGACCTCGCTTTCTTCGCGATCGCCGATGGTGCGTTCTTCATCGGCAGTCTTGGTATCGAAAACGTCTTCTTCCGATGCCAAACGGCGCTGCATAATGTTGATTTCTTCTGCAGTCAGGTCGTCGTCCTGGACCCGCTTGATCAATTCCTCAAGCTTCTCAACTCGACGCTCAAACGAACGCATCAGAGCGTAGGTCGAGCTGGTCAATCGGCGCTGCATCACACTCATGGCCAATCGTGCGGCTGACCGGTTGAGCAGCTTTGCCCGGTTGTAAACGAACCGCATGTAATCGGTCGTCTCGTCGTACAGTTTTTGCTCGCTAACAGGCCCCTGGCTAAGCGGGTTGCCCAGCGTGTTGGAAATTCGCTTTGGATACAGCGGCTCGCCTGACAGCAAGACCATCTCTTCCTTGGTACGCCGAATGAAGTGCGATTGCCGTCGCTCGGCTGGGTAGTGCTCGAAGGCTTCCGGCGTCGAAAGCACGTCAGGCTCGAGCAGACGCCACAGTCCGTAGTACGGATAGTCCTTTCCTTGGTGCGGTGTCGCCGTTAGAAGCAGAAGGTGATGCGGCGACCAGGTTAGTTGCCACTCAGGCGACAATCCACGAATGCCCGCGAGTGATTCCGCCAGTTCGTAACGACCCGTCTTGCGAACACGAAGATCATTGCTGCGATTGACCGACAACTTGTGAGCTTCATCGAACACGACCAAGTCGTAAGGCTCAACTTCGCTTTCCTGCAAGCGGGCAAACATTCGCCCGCCCGCCAAGGTGTCAACGCTGACGACGACCCGGTCGCTCCCCGGTCCAACAAAGGGGTTTCCGGACCGTGAGTCGGATCCTGCGATGACGTTAAAAGGCAAATTGAACAGTGATTGCATTTCACTTTGCCAGTTGCCGATCAGCCCGGCCGGCGGCACGATCAGCACCCGTCGCAATAGCCGCCGCGAGAGCATCTCGCGGATATACAGGCCGGTCATAATCGTCTTGCCCGCCCCGGCATCGTCCGCCAATAAGAATCGCAAACGTGGATGCTTCAGCATGTGATCGTAGACTGCTATCCGCTGGTGCGGAAGCGGGTCGATGCTGCTGATTTCGGTCGCGAACGCGGGGTTGGCCAAGTGCCCGAAAGACAACCGCTCACCTTCGACAACCGCTCGGACAATTTCCGGCTGCGAAGTGAAATCCGTTTTGCTAGCAAAGTTTCCCAGGTGTCCACCTTCGTCGGGGGAATTATCGTCCCCCGCCAATTTCTGCAGCTGATCCCAGGCCAACTGAGAGGGTTTGGAGTGTCCGTTCTCCCAGCGGCTGACGGTCGGGAAGGAAACGTTAAGTCGTTTGGCAAACTCAGTTTGCGTCAATCCGTTTCGGTCTCGGATCCGTTTGATTTCGCCTGGCAGATCAGTAGTTTCAGACAGTTTCACTGGTTTGCCTCCGGGTTAAGATCGCGATCACGTAGTTGCCAGTATATCAGGTGATAAGTTGCCGTCCATGACCCACGCGATAGCATGTGTTCATCACGGAGCCATGTCTGAAATTGATCAGCCAGGCGGTTTTTTTCACCAACCCATCGGAACTGGAAACAAACAATGCACAAATTAACCTTTCATTCACTCGGCAATGCTGACAGCACCCGAACAAAGTGAACCCGAAACCGCTGGTCTTGAAGATTGATTCGCTTGGCGTCGCTATCGAGAAGGAGGTGATTGTGGGTGCTGCGGCGATCACGACTACCGCCGCTCCTCGTGCAGGTGACGACGATGAGTAAGGGCGAATCGACAGACGCGTTGATGGCATCAACTCACCACCCTTTCCCCGGTGAACCGATAGCGAAGAATGATCTTCGCAACCCGAAAGCCCTCGAATTGGTGGATCACGTCAGTGACCCGGCATGTTCATTTTTCACGCTTCTTGACTGCCGACGTAATGGCGAAAACGATGTCGTAGTGCTCTCGGTCGAACCTGAGGTGCCGCAGTATCCCCTTGTGGACATTCAACCCTTCGAGACGATTGCCGTCGAATTCGATTCGTCGGATAATCGGGAACCGAAGGCGACGGCGTTGCGTCGCATATTTCCGAGGACGATTCACACAAACGTCGGTTTGCGTGATTGGCCGGTTCATCTCTGTTTGTTCGATCGGCATTACTCCGAGTTAAAACTAAGTTGGACCGCGGCGGCGTTCGCTCGACGATTGCATCAATGGCTATCGTTGACGGCCCGCGGCGAACTTCATGCCCCCGACCAACCGCTGGAACAATTGTTCGTTGGCTCGGCGTGCCGGTTGGTGCTGCCGCAAGCCTGTCTTCAAACAGAAGATCAAGATGAAGCACGTCCCATGACGGGATACCGTGCCTGCGAGTGCGAAGGAACGACGGTCCTGATCGCCATGGAAGCGGACTCGAAAGACAGCAGTACGCCGGAGGCTGCGTTCACGTTGATCACGTTGACGGTGGAACAGCGGACGCACGATGCCATCCAAATTCAACCCCAGTCGCTCGACGAATTAGTCGACTACCTCGGGACGAGTGGTGACAAATTTGTCGATGACTTGGCTCGCAAACTGAAACGGATTCACGAGCGGTCGAGGGAGGATCTTCAGCGACCGCTCATTATGGTGATCTGGTTTCCCAAAACTCGCTCGGAAGGCGGCGATGTCGAAGGTGCTGACCTTTGGGCTTTTGGCGCGAGCGGGAATGGCTTGGACGTCGGGGCCAGCATCGGGTTGTGGCCTTCGCCGAACGAATCGACCAATGGCGGTGTCCTGCTAAGTCGCGACACTAGCAAACGCGGTGAGGGCATTGATCTCGAGATCATGTTGCCGACTGCGACGTTGACGCAAAAGGTGGGGGCTCGGTGCAACGACAGCTCGCTAAATGAATCGAAGCATGTGGCAGTCGGTGCCGGCGCGATAGGGTCACAAGTCGTTGAGCAACTGGTCCGTTGTGGTCACGGCCAATGGACGATCGTCGATGGTGACGTATTGCTGCCCCACAACGTGGCTCGGCACTTGCTTACGCGGTGGGAGATTGGTTTTCCAAAAGCAGATTCATTGTCTCGGCACCTCAATTCGATCTACGAGGATGACCCGACAAATTCCATCATCGCGGATGCGCTTCAATCGAACAGCGATGAACTGATCGCTGCATTCAATAAGGCTGGAACGATTGTCGATCTCTCTGCGTCGGTGGCGGTGTCACGAAAGCTTGCAGTCGATGTCGGATCGTCGGCCCGCCGCGTGGCTTGTTTCTTATCGCCCTCAGGAAAGGATTCAGTACTGCTGGCGGAACCGGAAGATCGTTCGTTGCGATTGGATCTGATCGAAATGGAGTACTACCGATCGCTGATCCGGGACGACCGCTTGAATGGACATTTGCGGACGATCAACGCGACGCACCGATACGCCAATGCGTGCCGTGATGTGTCGGTTCGGTTGCCCCATGATGCGGTTGTTCTGCATGCGTCAATTGCTGCTCGTCAAATCCGCCAGCTGCCGAAGGATTCGACCGCGAGGGTGATTCGGACGGATGAATTGCTAATTCCGTCGGCGGTCGACATCGAGATGTCGGCGTACCGACACCTACAGGTTGGCAAGTGGCAACTCATGATCTCAGAGCGATTGATGCTCGATCTGGCCACCGACCGATCCGATCATCTCCCCAAGGAAAGTGGCGGCGTGCTGATCGGTTCGTTCGACATGTCTCGTCAAATCATCTATTTGGTTGACCAGTTGCCAGCGCCTTCGGACAGTCAACGAAGCGAGACATCATTTCTCAGGGGATGTCAAAATCTACGCGATCAACTTGATGGAATCAGTGAGAACACGCTTGGGCAACTGACCTATGTCGGTGAGTGGCATTCCCACCCGAAGAAATCAAACAAGCCAAGCAAGAAAGATGCGTTGCTCTTCCAGTGGCTGACCGATCATCGGCGTGCTGATGGTATGCCGGCAGTGATGGCGATCGTGGCGGAAAATTCAGACCGCTGGATCGTGGCAGACTTGGATTTGAACGAGGAGGTCAGTCATGCCTGAGTCCATTGGCCTTGCATTATCGGGTGGTGGTTTTCGAGCCTCCGCGTTTCACCTCGGCGTGTTAAAACGCTTGGAAGAGTTGCGAATCCTGCAAAGAATCGAACGTCTATCGACAGTTTCGGGAGGATCCATCACGGGTGCTTTCTATGCTTGGCGGTGCGCTCAACACGGCGATGGAACACCGGGGTCATTCGCCGTGGACGCATTGATTGCCGACATGAAGCCATTGCTTACCAGCGGTTTCCGTCGTCGTGCGTTGACGCATACATGGCGTGGCAAGATTGCCACCGCCGCCGCGATCTGTGGAATGGGAAGCCGCGTCTCGAGGGTCTCAACCGCCTTGGACCAAGAGCTTTTTCATGGGGCGATGCTGTGCGACGTGCCGCCATGGCTTCTCGTCAATGCCACAAGCGTCTTGACCGGAAAAGCATGGCGGTTTTTTCATGATCGGGCCGGCGACTATCTGATTGGTGCAACCGACAAAACGGATTCAATTTTGCTGGCGGATGCCGTCACGGCTTCGGCGGCGTTTCCTGGTTTTGTCGAGTCACTTCCGTTCAAAACTCGCTGGCAAGACATGAAGGGCGAATTGCTGGACCACCGATGGCAGAAACCGGAACCGGACGGGACCGGAACGTTCAGTCGGTGGCGGACAGAATATGGCAAAGTGAACGGGGATCTCGTCATCCCCCTTACCGATGGTGGCCTATACGATAATGAGGGCATCGAGGGTCTGCGGTCCAGCAAAGTCGACTACGCAATATTTTCGAGCACAGCGCCGCCCGATTCGGCTGCGGTGTCGCGATGGCGATTGATGAAAGCGAAGCGTCTGGTAGATATTCTTCACGCCCGACTCGGTGCCGTTACCCGCAAGCTCGCCCATGAAACGACGCACGGAATGCACCCCAATGTTGCTCGGAAACGCTTGCTCGAAATTGCCGACCAACTTGCCGGAACCGGCGATCAAATTTTGAGCGATGAATTGCGGTCGATCGCGAGCGTCGGCTGGCCGCCTCGCGGATTGCAGTTCAAGGCATACGCTCCGATCATCATGAATCGCCAGGATCTTGCCCGGGACAAGTACGCCAAGTTCAATCCACCAGTGGTGATCGAGCCGAAGCACCGAGGGCTTACGCCAAAGCTCGTTGACGCTCTGGCTCGAGTTCGAACCGACCTCGACGAATACGAGCCGAATCTCATCGACATGCTGATC
>JBDNIG010000473.1:0-2289 GCA_041688415.1 Rhodopirellula sp.
ATGAAAGGAATTTGAATTTGTCTCCGAATCATACGGGAAACGCCGGGGGTTTTCGAGTACTCTTAAGATTTTTGCAACCGACGAACGCTTGATTAAGGGCTAGTGACGTACTCAGTCTGAGCCGAATAAAGCTTGGGGCTGTAGATCAACGCGAGGTCGTCGCCCTCGGCCACTTCGACGCCAACATAGTCGGCGTACAACTCTTCCAATCGCCCGTCAATGTAGGCGGAGATGGTCGGCTTTCGTCGAAGTCAATCGAACCGATCGTGCGAATCGTCCGATTCATTTCCCCTAACTTGCTCGTCGCCGTTTGTATACCAACCAACCGACGTGCGGCGGACTCGATCGTGACCGAGATACCGTCTCCGCCGCCACCTCCGGTCGCTTCGACCAGTTCCATTGCACATACGGGACAGCGTCCCGGTTCCGTCGAAGGAGGCGTACACATCATGGGACAGATGTAACGCTTGTCTTCACCACCCCCGACGTCAGCAACCGCTTCGCCATCACCGCCCCCCGAAAATCCATCTGCCGTGATCCACTCTGATCGCTGGGCAACACCGATCAGGAATAGGAGCAAGGCGGCGACGGCAGCGACCGTGACCGCGTTGACGCCGACGCGCAGCAACCATCCGAAGCCTCCGGATTTGGAAGCGGCGGTGGACGTGGGTTCGTTCTCGGTTGCCGGGACCGGTTCGGTTGGTGGGACCGGCTCAGTTGGTAGGATCGGCTCGGTTGGTAGGATCGGCTCGGTTGCAGCAGGTGCTTCGGTGGATTCTGGGGCACTCGCGACAACCTGCTTTTGGGTGACCGACACCTCCGCTTCCGTCGGCGCAGCCGGTGACGATTCGCCCTCGGGTGCCGGACTGTTGCGTTTATCATTCATATTGGATACCTCCTTGTTCGCCGTGACAGGTGGATCGTTATTCGGTGCTGGGTTTGACGGATTCATATTCAAATTTCTCAAGATTCATGCGCGCAGCGAAGCCAGCAGGTACGCTCATCAGAGCGTGACTTCCGTGGTGGTCGCTGGGAGGATTCCGCCATCGAGCGACGGCGACTATGAACCGACTGGGTAACGGCCAACGGATTGACTGTGACCGTGCGTTCTGGATGAAACGACAGACGCGGAGTGCAGCTTCAAGCCACGCTATGAAACGCGCATGAAACTACGGGCGCAGGCGCAGCCTACAACCGCCAGATACAGAGCTGGACCTGAGAAAAGTGCGGCGATGGCAGAACCTCGCCAACATCGCAACGCGTTGGTCGCGGAAGCATTGAAGCGCCGAAGAGGTCAGCTAAGCCCGAATACCGGATCGCGACGGACTCACGCGGAGGAACCGTTGGCCTCAATGGTGCAGATTCACTCAGCGGAGGGCTTTCTACGCCGCAACCACAAGAGGATGAAACCGCCTCACTGGGTTGAGATTCGCTCACTCTCGATTCGCTGCCATCGACTGATGCAGGTTCGATTGTGCTGACAACGATGACTTTGAGTTCCAAAGTCTCGTCAGACTCCGTGTCGTCCAGGCAGCAGTTCTTTTCGCCGACGGCATTTTCGCCACCACCACAGCAACTGCATTTGCGTTCCGGTGAAGAGACATCGCAGCATCTGCAGCCTTCGCACATGTGGCCAGAAGCACGTTTCGCACCGCAGTCGTTCGCAAAGACCAACGTCATCCCCGGCTGAATCATCATTACGACGATCAGTGAAAGATTGACGACGGTACGAATTAAACGCGAGCGAAACACTTTGTCCTTCCGAAACAGATACCTACGACCGGTATAGCGAGTATATCGGAAATTCGGCTGGAATGTTCAAGACGAATCTCGAATCGTTCTCGAACTTTTCAAATCTATAATAATTGGATGGAGCCAATCTGTCATGTCACCCCGCCAAAATCATACCGGTTCTCGCTCGCGAAATCGCCATTTGCTGGCTTTATCGCTCATCGCGTGCTCCGTTGGTGGATGTGCGTCAGGACTGTCTCGATCGAGTTTGGCTTGGCACACGCCTGCATCGCAAGCAGCGATTCCCGGTGAGCGATCGCGGGTCCGTTTTCCCCGTGTTTGAGCGACTTTGATTTGATAGCATGTCGCGATCGACCTTTCCACCCTGTGGCGGGGTGTTCAGCGGATGGTGATAGCAGACAATGTGGCTTTTACTCGTAAGGTCAAGGATGATGAACCAGGCAGATTTACCCAAGCCACGACGCGGCCTCTCCGCAGACGCACTGATCGAAACCTTGCGGCGGAGGTTCCAAGACGTTTCCGATCGCCGAAGGCAAG
>JBDNIG010000063.1:0-8855 GCA_041688415.1 Rhodopirellula sp.
AACCAGATGAACCGGCAATCTTCGCCAACTCAAGTTTGGCAATCGCTTATTCACACCGGTCGCGAGTCAGTCCAGCGGCTCCTCCCCGTCCTCGCGTGCGTCTGTCTCGCCGCAACGGCGCTGGCACATGCCGCTGACCCTCCACCGTCGGATTCCGAGTCAGACTCAAAACCAAACCAAAAAACCACTCAGGACGACAACGTGGCCGAAACCGCCAGCCTGCCCAAACCGCTTCACAGCGTCGAGGGGATCTCCCAATACGAACTCGACAACGGCGTGCAGATTCTGCTGTTTCCCGATGACAGTAAAGAGGTCGTGACGGTCAACATGACCGTGTTCGTGGGCTCGCGTCACGAAGGCTACGGCGAGGCCGGCATGGCTCACCTGCTCGAACACATGATGTTCAAGGGCACCCCAGCCCATCCGACCGTGCCGAAATCTCTGACGGAGCGTGGTGCACGCTTCAATGGCACCACGTGGATGGATCGCACGAACTACTACGAGACCCTCCCGGCGAGCGAAGACAATCTTGAGTTCGCCGTCAATCTCGAAGCCGACCGATTGGTCAATAGTTTTATCCGCGGCGAGGATTTGGCCAGCGAAATGACCGTGGTCCGCAACGAATTCGAACGCGGTGAAAACTCGCCCACCCGCGTGCTGATGCAGCGAATGGAATCGGCCGCCTACGATTGGCATAACTACGGCAAATCGACGATCGGCAACCAAAGCGACATCGAGCGGGTGCCAGTCGTCAAGTTGCGGGAGTTCTATCGCAAGTTCTACCGACCTGACAACATCATGGTGATCGTGGCCGGCAAGTTCGATCCAGATCATGCACTGGCCACCATCGAGAAATCTTTCGGACCACTCGTCGTCCCCAAGAAGCCGATCGATGAAACCTACACGATCGAACCACCCAAAGACGGCGAGCGAACCGTCGTGCTCCGCCGCGTCGGTGATATTCAAGCCGTCGGCGCCGCCTATCACATCCCCGCTGGCAGCCACCCTGATTACGCCGCCATCAAAGCGCTCACCGTCGTGCTCGGCGATGAACCGAGCGGTCGGTTGTACAAAGCCATGGTCGAAACGAAGATCGCCAGCAGCGTGTATGCGATGGCTCATGGGTTCCGCGAACCCGGACTGCTGCTAACGATGGCCGAAGTGCCCGAAGACCGCTCGATCGAGCAAGCTCGCGTCAAACTCCTTGAAGTGCTCGAGGATTCGTGGGACGAAAACCCGATCACCGAAGCCGAAGTCGAGCGGGCCAAGTCGCAAATTCTGAAGCAACGTGACATGGCCAGCGCCGATACCGACCGCATCGCCGTCACCCTCAGCGACTGGGCCGCCCAAGGTGATTGGCGGTTGTATTTTCTCTATCGCGATCGAGTCGAGGCGCTGACGGTCGAACAAGTCCGCGAAGTCGCCAAGAAGTATCTCGTGCGAAACAACCGCACCGTCGGACTGTTCATCCCGAGCGAAGAATCCGAACGCGTCAGCGTCCCCGAGGCACCCGACTTGAACGTCGTGCTGAAAGATTACCGTGGCCGCGAAGCCGTGGCGGCTGGCGAAAGCTTCGATCCCGATCCGAATGTGATCGAAAAACGAGTGTTGCGCGGCGACCTGGTCGGCGGCATCAAGTACGCTCTGCTACCCAAGAAAACACGCGGTGATTCGGTCTCGGTGAGAATGACCATCCGCTTCGGCACACCGAAAACGCTGAAAGACAAGATGGGCGCGGTCGAACTGCTCGGGTTGTTGATGGCCCGCGGCACGACGAAGCTGACCTATCCAGAATTGCGAGACGAATACACGCGGCTGAAGGCCGACGTCACCGTCTACACGCTGATGGGACTGCTCAATGTGCAGATCAAGACCAAACAGGAGAGTCTCCCCAAAGTCATCGAACTGGTCGGCGACGTCATCAAGACGCCACTGCTCGACGAGCACGAGTTTGAGCTGATCCGCCAACAAGCCATCACGAGTCTGCAGCAGAGCAAGACCGAACCAAACGCGTTGGCCCCACGCAAGGTCCAACAGATCCTGTCGCCGTATCCCAAAGACGATATTCGGTACGTGATGACGATCGACGAAGAGATCGCGATGTACGAAGCAGCGACGATCAAGCAAGTCCGTGATCTGCATGCGGAGTACCTGGGCAACCAAGCCGGCGAGCTCGCCGTCGTCGGCAACTTTGAACCCGCCGACGTTCTCAAGGCGGTCAAGGCACAGCTCGAAGGTTGGACCACGGACCAGTCCTACGTCCGTATCGACCGTCCAGCACATCCCGACGTTCCCGGCCAAATCGTCACGATTGAAACGCCGGACAAATCCAATGCGTTGTTCTACAGCAGCGAACAATATGACTTGTCCGATCTCGATCCAGAATACGCAGCGCTGACGCTCGGCAACTTTGTCCTCGGCGGCGGTTCACTGAGCAGCCGATTGGCCGACCGCGTGCGACAGCAGGAAGGTTTGTCGTACGGCGTTCGCAGCGGATTGTCACCACGACCCAAGGACGATCGGGTCGACCTGACGCTCTACGCGATTACCAACCCGGACAATAAAGACAAGTTGATGAGGGTCATTCGCGAAGAAGTCGACCGGTTGATCACCGATGGCGTGACGGAGGAAGAATTGGAGGCGGCCAAGCAATCGCATTTGCAAGCCGAGCGAATCTCCCGCACCGGCGATGCGTCGCTCGCGTCGATGCTGCTGATGTCCACGTTCACCGACCGCACGATGGCAGCGGTAGCCGAACAAGAACAGCAAATTCGCGACGCCACCGTCGAGCAAGTCAACGCGGCGATCAAGAAGTACATCGACCCCGAAAAACTCGTCATCGCCATCGCTGGAGATTTTAAGAAGTAAGGGTTCAGGGATCCTCGTAGACCTTCGTGGGACGTGATCAGCGACGGCTCCATGATTATCGCGACGATTGTAGCCAGACGGCTCCGCCCGTCTGAGCTGATCCACGCCTGCATTCTCACGACGGGCGGAGCCGTCGGTCGACAATACCCCCCAACGAACGTCGGGAGAGAGAAGTCGAAGTCAGAGACCCCAGGCGATGCCTGGAGATTGTCTACAGCCGACTTGCGAACACGTAACCAACCTGGACCACGATACCGATGGTGCATCCGACAACCGAAACAAATAGCGGGACATAGTGAAGCCAGTTGTAGCGAGTTTTGTTGAGGTAGTCACGTACGTAAAGTACGACCACGGCGACGGCAAAACCTATCAGCGTCAACTTGCCGGCGAATGCGAGGACTGGTACGACTCGCATCTCCCAAAATTCAAAAAACTGAGTCGGATCATCCGCAGCCAATACGTAGGTGATTGCTTCGAGAAAGCCAAGAAATCCCAAGAACGCGGCAGCGATACCGCCAGCAAGGCAAACACGCCTCCAGCTCAACGGAAGGTATCGTCGCTGGAACGCTATCAGGAGCGGCACGGCAATCAGGAAGAAACCGAGCATGCCCCAAGCAGATTCAAAATGCCCCATCGAGTGGACCGCGTGTCCCGAACGAAACCAGACCGCGTACCCCAAATCGAATAGAAGGTGATAGAGGACTGATAACGCAAGACCGACAACCAAAAATTGACCAGGCGAACTGCGTTGTTATCATTCGTACGTTAAAACTCGTGAACACGAATAGATTGCGAGCCCGCTATCGGCAGCTTTGGAATACGTACTTATTCAGCCAACTTGCGGAGCACGAGATTGCTGCGGTGGATCACGTTCTCGTAGGGGCGGTGGCCGAGCACCGCTTCAATCTCGGCGTTCGATTTGCCAGCGATCAGCGATATCTCGTGGCTGCGATAATTCACCAACCCGCGAGCGATTTCTTGCTCGTTCGGGTCGAGCACTCTGACCACATTGCCGTGCGAAAATCGGCCTTCGACCCGAACGATACCCACCGCGAGCAGACTGCGTCCTTGATCGGTGAGCGCCCGGGCGGCCCCCTCATCAACGTGCAGGCTGCCCTGGATCACGGCGGCCGTTCCGATCCAGCGGCGGCGACCACGCAGTGTTCGTTCGGGCGGGATGAACAGCGTCCCGACGCGGGCGCCGGCAAAAATTTGATCGAGCACATCGTCTTGGCGTCCGGGGCCAATGATGGTGGGGTGGCCGTGGGAATTGGCGAGTCGAGAGGCCCGCAGTTTGCCTTCCATGCCGCCCTTGCTGACGGCGGACGATTTGTCCTCCGCCATCGACATGACGTCACCATCGAGTTCGTGAACGACCTCGATTTTTTTGGTGCCGTCGGTGTCCGGGTGCCCGTCGTAGAGTCCGTGGACATCCGTCAGCAAGACCAGCAACGTGTCGTTGAACAAGCCGGCGACGTGGGCGGCTAAGCGATCATTATCGCCAAAGGTGGTTTTCAGCTCCGCGACCGCGACCGAATCGTTCTCGTTGACAACCGCGATGGCCCCGAGTTCGTGGATCCCATTGAGCGCGTTACGAACGTGCAGGTAACCGCTGCGCCGCCGCAGATCGCTCTTGGTTAACAACACCTGCGCGGCTTGGTAACCATGCTGCAACAAGGACTTTTCGTACGATTTAATCACGTCGGCTTGGCCGATCGCGGCCACCGCTTGCAGCATCGCAACCTCGGTCGGACGCGTTGCCAGGCCGAGCTTGGCCACGCCGGCGCCGACGGCACCGCTACTGACCATGATGACGTGACGACCGGAATCGGCGATGCGGGCGAGCTGCGCGGCCAACAAATCGACGCGTCTGAGATCGAGTTTTCCTTCGCTCGTCGTCAGCACTCGCGTGCCGACTTTGACGACGACGCAGTGCGTTCGAGCAATGACTTTTGCGCGGAGGGCGTCGTTGGCGGCTTCTTTGTCATTATTTCCGTCGGGGGGTGTATCGCTAGCGATATTCAAAACGTTTTGGTCAATGGAGGAAAGATATTTACTACAGCGATTGTGCGCTGAACGTGTCGCCTTGGCTCATGTCGCCGGTCTCAAGGCCCTTGGTGAACCAGAAAACTCGCTGTTTGCTGGTACCGTGGCTGAAGGTTTCCGGTTGCACGTAGCCTTTGCTGCGTCGCTGCAGAGTATCGTCGCCGATCGCTTGGGCTGCCGTCAACGCTTCTTCGACATCACCGTCCTCGATAATTTGATGCATCTTGTTGTCGTAGTGCAACATCACGCCGGCATAAAAGTCCGCTTGCAGTTCGAGTTTCACGGAATACTTCAGATATTCTTCTTCGGATACTTGTTGGCGAATGCGATCGACTTCGTCGGTAACGCCGAGTAATTTTTGCACGTGATGGCCAACCTCATGAGCAACCACGTAGGCTTGGGCGAAATCACCCGGAGCACCGAGTTGCCGCGCCAGTTGACCGAAAAATGAGGTGTCGAGATAAACTTTTTCGTCGGCTGGGCAGTAAAACGGCCCCGTTCCGCTGGTGGCAATCCCGCACCCGCTGCGGACTTCGCCGGTAAACAGTACCAACGTGGGTTCGCGGTACTTCTTGCCGTCTTGTTGAAAAATCTCGGTCCAAACATCTTCGGTGTCCGCGAAAACGGTCTTGGCAAACGCGCCATCTTCCTCCTGCTGAGGCGTCAATTCCCCTGTTTCGTCGCCTGGCCCCTGGGCAACTTGTCCCTGCTGGGCTTGCTGCAAAAACGCGACGGGGTTGCCGCCGAGCAGTCCGATCACGACCGCGATCAGGATGACACCGATTCCCCCGACTGCGGCGGGACGGCCCATCGAACGACGGTCCTCCACATTGTCGCTTTGTCGTCTGCCTTTCCAACGCATGCTGCCACCTGTGTATGTCATGTGAGCGAAAAACGTAGCTCTTCACGCCGTTTCTCAGGCCGGATTGTGGCAAACCTGGACGCGGTTCGGAAGTTGGTCGAAAGTAAACGGTTTACGGACGAATTGGAGATTTCAAATTGTCAATCCCGTTTTTTCTGGTTAAATACAGACTTCTTCGAACCACGCACGCCGCCCGCACTCATCTAACCACCCTCCGTTTGATGCAGCTCCCGATCTACCAGAAGTCCGAAATCAACATTGCCACGCCCCCTTCACGGGCCCCGCATGCCCCCGACGCTGCCACGGCAACGGCGGCGCCGCCTGCCCGGGGGCAGTATGCGGTGATCTCCCTCGGCTGCCCCAAAAACCTCGTCGATACCGAACAAATGCTCGGACGGCTCGACGCGGACGGGTACCGGATGGTCGACTCGGTCGACGGAGCGGATTTTGTCGTCGTCAACACCTGCGCGTTCATCGACTCCGCACGAGCGGAGTCGATGGAAGCCATCGACGAAATGCTCACCCTCAAACGCGAGGGAAAACTTCGCAACGTCGTCGTCACCGGATGCTTGGCCGAACGCCAGCAAGGCAAACTGCTCGCCGATCGCCCCGAAATCGATGCCCTCGTCGGTGTCTTCGGACGCAATGACATCGTCAGTGTCGTCGACGACCTGTACTCCGGACTCGAAGAACAACGCACCGTTTTCAAACCTGCCGCGGTCAATCCGCTCAGCGATTCGGTTCGCTCGGCCGTCACACCACGCCACTTCGCCTACCTGAAAATCAGCGAGGGTTGCGATCGGCTGTGTACGTTCTGCGCCATTCCGAAAATGCGTGGCAAGCATTTCAGTAAACCAATCGAACAGATCGTCGAGGAAGCTGAACGGCTCGGCCGCAGCGGTGTGCGGGAACTCGTCGTCGTCGCCCAAGACACGACGTACTATGGTCTGGACCGCTACGGAAAACCCCGGCTCAACGATTTGTTACAGCAACTCGACCAAGTCGAATCGATCGATTGGATTCGGTTGATGTATTTTTATCCGATGTACGTCGACGACACCCTGATCGACACGATCGCCTCGGCGAAACGGATTGTGCCCTACATCGACATGCCGCTGCAGCACGCCAGCGACTCGATGCTGCGCCGGATGTCACGCAAGACCACGCGGAAACTGCAGACGGAGATTGTCCAGCGGATGCGGCGGCGGATCGACTCGCTCGTCATGCGCACAACCATGATCACCGGTTTCCCCGGCGAAACTGAAGATGATTTCAAAGAACTGCTCGATTTCGTCGATGAGTCTCAGTTCGAGAACTTGGGCGTGTTTACGTATTCCATCGAAGAGGACACGCCGGCGGCCAGGCTGCCCAACCGCGTCGATCCGGAAACCGCCAATCGCCGCCGCGATGAATTGATGAGCTTGCAGCAACAGATCGCTTTTCGCTTTAACGGCAACCGCGTCGGCGGCGTCGAGGACGTGTTGATTGATGCGGCCCTACCCGAGCAAGATGGCGTGTTTATCGGGCGTACGCGGCACGAAGCTCCCGATGTCGATGGGTTGGTGTATGTGTCCCAGGTCAGCGACGAGTCACCGGTCGAAGTCGGGCAACTCCGCCCCTGCGAGATCGTCGCCTCGCAAGGATACGACCTCGCCGCCGCAGCATTGGAATGATCGTCCCCGAGTACTGGGCGGAGGCGAAACGCCAAATTGTCCAGGACAACCGCCGGCTCACGATCCGTCGGTTTGGTTGGTCCGATGACAGCGAAGCGGCCGCGCAGGAGCACGCCCAGAACCGGCTCGACGAAGCGATTGAGGATGTCATGGCCGGTGAGCAAACCCTGCTCCGAGAGCCAAAGGTGGCGTACAACGGGGCCGATGGATTGCCGATTCGCGAGGAGATCATCTCGCGACACGATGACACCGTCATCACGCGCAACGGCTACGGTGCGTTGTGCCTGAACACACCCGACGTGCTCTTTGCGGACGTCGACGCGCCCGCGGCGAGCGGTTGCTCGCTCTATTTCTATACACTTTTCCTGTATGCGGCGGGTTACTTTGTGTTGGCCCGGATGTTTGCCGACGCACGTTCGATTTGGCTGTTTTTGCTCGGTGCCATCTTCTTCGTAACGATCTTTGGCAGCGTTTGGCACTGGCTCGTCGATCGACTCGCCGGTACCCCGAAAGATGCTGCCCGCAAGCGAATCGAAAAGTTCTCAAAGCAGTCGCCAAACTGGAGTCTCCGGCTGTACGAAACACCGTTGGGATGGCGGGTGCTCGTCACGCACGCCACCTTCGATCCGTGCAGCGACGAGGTGCGAGCGTTCTTCAGCAAGATCGGCACGGATCCCATTTACGTGCGCATGTGTTTCAACCAAAACTGTTTCCGGGCGCGAGTCTCACCGAAACCTTGGCGAATTGGCATCTCCGATCATCTACGCCCGCGGCCGGGCGTGTGGCCGGTGTCCGCCGAGCGGCTGCCCGATCGCGTGGAGTGGGTACGGAACTACGAACAGACAGCGATCGATTTCGCCGCCTGTCGATTCGAAACCACCCTGGGCAATGCCGCCGCATGCTCTCAAGCGACCGCGATCATCCGGCTGCACGACAGGCTCTCGGATGCCCAGTCACGCAAACCGATCGCCTAAAGTGGCGTAAGCTTCCAGCTTGCGATCCGAGAAACCCAATCTGGAAGCTTACGATCCGAAAAACGCAAGCTGGAAGCTTACGCCACTTCAATACATCGTCAAAGGTTATTCCCGCGATCTTAAGCGACAGCGAGACAATAAAAACAGGCATCCGGGCAAAGATAGCGTCGCAGGATCGCAGAGCTTGCAGACGATGCCCGTCTTGGCCTCTCGACCTCGACCTTGCCGATTTGTGCACTGCCCGGCGTGAACGGTTACAATTCAGGGATGCACGGCTGGCAATGCGTGCCCCCGCCTTGAAATCCTACCTATTCACGGAAACCGTGGATCCCCAATCATGATCACGAAACGAATTCTCAATCGGTTTACGGGATTGACTTGCGCGTTGGTGGTGACAATTGGAATCAGCGGTGCGGCGGCTGCCGTCGAGCG
>JBDNIG010000474.1:0-4332 GCA_041688415.1 Rhodopirellula sp.
AACGGAAGCTGGACAAGTATCTAAAAAACCGCGACTACGCGAATTTGATGGCACGCGGCCAATTGATCGCGAAACGCTGCTCTTTGACCACCGACGCGGATACGTTCAATCCCGTGCTCGTGGATTTCTATCGTGAGATCGGGTTCTTGCCCGATGCGTTACTGAACTATTTGATGCTCTTGGGTTGGTCGCTCGATGGCGAGCACGAGAAGTTCACGCGGGCGGAAATGATCGATCTGTTCACGCTCGCGCGGGTCACGAAGTCGCCCGCATCGTTTGACCCGGCCAAGTTAACCGCCTTTCAAGCCGACGCGTTTGCGGCGTTATCGGACTGCGACCGCACCGAACGGGTGCTGCCGTTCGCGGTGGCCGCGGGCTGGACGGACGCGGACGATGCGGATTCACGCCAGCGGCTGGCGGATGTCGTCTCGGCGGCTGGCGACCGGTTGAAGATGGCTGGCGATGTCATCGACTTTGACTACTGCTTCGTCGACGATTACGAGGTCAATGCGAAAGCTTTTGCGAAACGAATTACGAAACCGGCTGCCGCGCGGGAGCTGCTCGGCAAGCTTCGTGATCGGCTGGCAACGTGTGACGATTTTTCCGCCACCGGGGTCGAGGCGACCGTCCACGATTTCTGTGAAGATGAATCGATTGGGCTGGGTGATATCATTCACGCACTGCGAGTCGCCGTGACGGGGGCGGCGGGCGGGTTCGGGATGTTTGATACGCTGGCGATTGTGGGCAAAGAGCGGACGGTTGCGCGGATAGATAAGGTGCTTGCGTGAAGGGCGAGATTGCAAATTGCAAAATGAACATTGCAAATTGCAAATTGATTCGCAGCATGAAAAGTGGCCAATTTGCAATTTGCATTTATAAATTTGCAATTTGCAATCAGTAGCCTGGGGTATTAGCGGTCAATCATGGTGGCGAAATACCCGCGGCTAGCGGGCTGTCGATTTAGTAACCCGACGCGTAAGCGAGGGACCAGGTTGCATCCCTCGCTTACGCGTCGGGTTATGATTGACACGCTCATTTCGTAAAAACGATTAAATCGACAGCTCGCTAGCGCCGTCGGCTCACAAAGTAGATGGCATTGGGCTGGTGCCTCGTGCGAAACGCAGGATGGGGGGTGCCGGACGCCTCGTGCGAAGCGCACATCGGTTGGGCCAACCGGCAGAGCGGTTGGGCGACAATGGGGATGACCCGGTGACCGTGAATTGTGGATTCCGGTATTCCCGGCGGGGCGGGGAATTGAGTAGTTTGGCTGGGTAGCTGCTCTCACTCGTTTCCGCTCAGGACGGATTTGCCATGCACGAACGAACGACGCGGGCAATCGCTCGATGGCTGTTCGTTGGCTGCTGCGCCGCTCCGACCGGCCTGACGATGCTGGCGATCTTGGTCACGTGGACGCCTTGGTACCACGCTCGTGCGCGGCGGGCGATCGAGTCGCACGTGGCGCTGATGACGGGCTTGCACGTGGAAATCGGTGATTTTGAACGTGCCGATCCGTCGACGTGGCGGTTGTCGGATGTGCGGCTGTCGGATCCCGAAACGCTTCGCCCGGTCGCCTCGGTTCGCTCGCTGCAGTGGATTTCTCAGAGCGAAAACACGGTGATCCGGCTCAGCCAACCGGAAATTCGTGTCGAGTCGCTCGAGCAAGTCGCTGAGCTGCTGCATCGCCGGTTTCTGTGCCGACCGGATCAAACTCGCTTGCCCGTACGGATCGCCGCCGATGATGTCACGCTCCGCGGTGGCGCGAGCTCGCAAACGATCCAGGATTTCGATGCGTGGTTGGAAACACGCGAAGACGTCGTGTTGGCGACGGTTCGCTGCATTCCTGCGGGGCACCGCCAGAACAGTGAGGGGATTCAAGTCGAAGTCACCCGGGATCGCTCGACATCGCCGCCGACGACGGGTTGGTCGATGCAGACGGGAGAGGTGCAACTGCCGCTCGCGGTGCTGAGCGATTACTACCCGTTCCTGAAGCGGTTGGGGGCGGATGCGACGTTCGATGGTAGCGTCGCGGGGACGCGTCAGGATGGGATCACGGATCCGGCGTGGTCGCTGAATCTGGCGGGACATTTTCGCGAGATCGATCTGGGCCAGCTCACGCAAAATCTGCCACACCGGGTGACCGGTCGCGGCACGGTCTCGATCGACCGCTGTCAACTCGACCAGGATTGGTCGGTCAACGTGGTGGGGCAATTGGTTGCTAACGAGGGCTGGATGTCGGCATCGTTGTTGCCACGGCTGGCTGAGGATTTGGGCTGTGAACTCGCCGTCGCGACCGCGGACGATTTCAGCTTCGATGCGTTGGGGTTGAGGTTTGATCTGTATGCCGCCCAGCTCCGGGTGGAGGGGATCTGCCGCAGCCTGCCGGGGCGAGAATGGTTGCCGGCGGAGGTCGTCGTGTCGGCGGGCGGACGGCCGATCGTGACGTCGACGGGCAAGTTGACTGATTCGCTCAACCTGGCTCGCCTGTTCGCACCATCGCATAGCGTTTGGATCCCATTATCAGGACAAACCAGTGGCCTGTTGTCGTTTTTGCGTCCGCCCCGTCATCCGCTGCCGCAAAACGCCGTAGCCGGCGGTCGGCAGGATGCGAACAGGGGTCGGCCGGATATGGCACCGGCGGATGCGGCGCCGGCCGCTCGGATCAGCCGCGTGCAACCGCGGCGTGAGCGAGCCAGTTCGATTTCGCAGCCACGGTGATGTTTTCTATAGAAATTCGGTATGCTGTTGCGGCTGAATGGATGGTTTGAGTGCCGCGGCATAATTTTTTTGCAACGTGAATGGTTCGCGGGCTGGTGGTATTGTTGGCCGTTTCGGCGTTGGCCTGGGCTATTTCATAACCCGACGCGTAAGCGAGGGATGGCGGCGTGAATCCCTCGCTTACGCGTCGGGTTATGATTGTCGATTCCACCGAAATATTTCTCAGTATCTGCTTAGTCCCGAGAGGGACGATAGCCATCTGCCGGTGGCGAAAGCCACAGGATGAAAATACGGTCTCGTTGGCAAGCCCCGGTAGGGGCGACCGAAATCCGCTATCGTCTCTTCGGGACTGCGCGACCATTGGTTCCTCCGTTAACCGGTGGCTTTCGCCACCGGCAAGGGGCTGCCGTCCCTCCAGGACTCCGGATGGTGGCGAGCGGCAAAACGGCTAACCCGAAAACGAAAGTTTGACAAACCAGTAGTGGTTTGCCAGCATTGAGTTTTAGGGTAGTGGATCTTGTTAAAGATCCGGCTGCGTGAGGATCTTTAACAAGATCCACTACCGCTAATCCGAAAACGAAAGATCGACAAACCACGGTGATGTTTTCTATAGAAATTCGGTATGCTGTTGCGGCTGAATGGATGGTTTGAATCATTGTGAACGGTCAAAATTCTTGGCGAATTCTGTTACTTGATGAACTGGGCCGAAATTCTTGGCGAATTTCGCTACGGAAGAAATGGTTATTGCACACTCGCCATGACACGATCTCATCTTTATCTGACCGGCTATCGCGGCTGCGGTAAGAGCACCGTCGCGAAGCTGCTGGCCACGCGGCTCGATCGCCCCCTGGCGGATCTCGATGACGTCATTGAGTCGATTGCTGGATGCTCGATCGCGGCGATTTTTGCGGCCGAAGGTGAGGCTGGATTCCGTGACCGCGAGACCGAGGCTCTGCGAAGTGTCGCCGAGACCCATCCTCGCGTGATCGCGTTGGGAGGCGGCGCGATCTTGAGCCCCGTCAATCGAGAAATGATTGCCGCAACGGGATGGTGCGTGTGGCTCGATGCGGACCCGGCCGTCATTGCCGAGCGACTCGCCGCGGATGAAACGACCGGGCCGCGCCGACCCGCGTTGACGGGGCTGACGCCGGCCGAAGAGATTGTCGCGGTGATGAATGAGCGTGAGCCGCTGTACCGCCAAGTCGCGGATCGACGGATCGACACGACGACGCGATCGATCCCCGAAATCGTCGATGAGATTGAAGCTGCTTGGTTGGATGACTAGGCATTGCCGAAACTCTTGGCGAGTTTCGCTACGGGCAGATTCGTCAGCAATAAAATCGACGTCGCAAGGGACGGCACGGGACCGGTGTGGGATCACGCATGTCACCCCTGCGGGGTTGGGCGGGTTGGTGGGGAACGGTGTCCACGGACTGGCGTCCGTGGCTACATCATTTCGTCCCTTTGGGACTATAGCTGGACCGCTAAACCTTTGGGGTTGACGCCACCATTCTGTCATCCCTTTTTGTTCCACTGGTCAGCTCCATTTTACCTCTCCCGACGAAGTTGGGGGAGGTCGAGCAGAGCCGTTCAGGCGAATGCGAGGGAGGGGGCCGG
>JBDNIG010000475.1:0-17037 GCA_041688415.1 Rhodopirellula sp.
AAACTGGATTCATCGAGCAAAATTTGAGCTCGGTATCTCCCCTCCCAAAAGTGACCGCGAACCTCGTCCTCGGCGTTGCTACGTCGAGCAATATTTTCAGCCGTGCAGCGCATCCACCAACTGATATCCGACAGTCGGATGCGTCGTTCGGATAGCACTTCGGGCTGGTTGAGAATCATGTCCAGTTCCGGTTTGCTGGGGTCGGCGGGAGAGCCATCCTCGTTTCGCCGCCGAGGGAACAACCGCAGCCAACGCCGAGCCACCTCCTCGTCGGACCAGGCAGCCACGACGTCCGCCCGACTGCGTAAAACAAGGTGTACATGGTTGTGCATCACCGAAAAAGTCAAGCAATCGATGGCGAAGACCGAAGCCAAGAACTCCAGCCGATCGCGAATCCAACCACGGCGGTGTTCGTACGAGTTCCCCGTCAGCGGATCGTCACCACAGAGAAACGTTTGACGTACGCACCTCTGCACACAGTGAACCACCTGCACTTCGGACGGATCCAGAACTTCACCACGAGCTTGACGAGGCATCACATCGACTCCGAGAGGAGGAACATCAGGGCCGCATAACCCTCACGACCGCTTCCATCGTACGCCTTCGGGCGGAGCAGTCAAGTAAAAATTGCCTGTCCCTTATAGCTTTACCTGTCCCTTATAGCTTTATAGCTCTTCAAGCCTTGCGTACGAACTCGGATTTCAGTGCCATCGCTCCGATACCGTCGACCTTGCAGTCGATGTCGTGATCTCCATCGACGATTCGGATGTTCTTTACTTTCGTGCCGCCTTTGACAACGCCGCCACCGAACTTTAAGTCCTTGACGACGATGACGGTGTCACCGTTTTCGAGCACGTTGCCGTTTGCATCGCGAGTGGCGGCGTCATCCGCAGCGGCCGCTTCCTCGGCCGGCGACCACTCGTGGGCGCAGGTTGGACAGACGAGTAGCGGTCCATCTTCGTAAGTGAATTCGCCGTCGCACTGCGGGCAGTTGGGTAAATCGCTCATGGGTCGGTCACTGGGTTGTACGGTGGACTGTTTCGACAATTGTCCATGTTTGTGCTCGTTTGAGAAGGCGATTGCGTGTATCACTCATGATGTCGCTTCTCTGCGACTGAGTCGGTCGACACGCTTGACGATTGACGGGTAATTGCTTGGCTTCACTGGCGGTCAGGGCGACGGCGATCGCTCCGTATTCGGCTTTCGGGTCGGTGTGCGTCAGTCGCGAGGACGTCTGACATCGTGGATCGAAACGACATTGGAGGTTCGCTTTGGCCTGACAGCCATCTGATACAATGACGCAATCGTCATCGTTCATCGAGGAATCATTCATGTCCGAATCCACCGAGCAGTTGATCGCTTCGGCGTTGCAGGTTGTTCCTGCGGATCGAGCGGTCATGAGCACAATTGATCAAGTCTTTGCGTTTAACCGCGTGGGCATCGCCCCGCGCTGAGTTCGCGAAACGCGGCCCGTTGGGCACGCGGTTATCCAAGTGATGTCGAATAAATTCCCCTCATGTGCTTAGCCAACGCAATCCTCGCGAGCCTTGATGGGCTATGCGACGACGAAACGTAAACCAAGGAAACAGCGAAGATGAGAAAAACACGCATCGCCCGTTTCACGCTCGCAATCATGATTTCGGTTGTCATGACGGCAATCGCGGGAGCTGGGGACATCTCAGAAAAGACAAACGTGATCCTGATCATGGCGGATGATATCGGTTACGAATGTTATGGAACGTATGGAGGGACCTCGTACTCGACGCCGATTATTGATCGCTTGGCGGCCAGTGGAATCCGCTTCAACCATTGCTACTCGCAGCCCCTGTGTACACCCAGCCGTGTCAAAATCATGACGGGCAAGAGCAACGCTCGGAATTACGCTGCGTTTTCGATCTTGAAAAAGAGCGAGCGGACCTTCGGCCACGTGATGCGTGATGCTGGCTACCGCACGGCCATCGCGGGCAAGTGGCAACTCTATGGCGCCGAGCATTACGGACCGGCGTTCCGGGCCAAGGGGTCGCTGCCTCAGGACATGGGGTTCGAGCGTCACTGCGTTTGGCAAGTCGACAAACTCGGTAGTCGTTTCTGGGGTCCGTCGATCACGACTGACGGTACCTTCCAAGAATACGGCGACGAAGTCTACGGGCCGGATATCTATTGCCAGTTTCTGATCGATCGGATGCAAGAGTACAAAGATGAGTCGTTCTTCCTGTACTATCCGATGGCGTTGGTGCACAGTCCCTTCCGCCCGACCCCGGACAGTGTGAACCGGAAAAGCAAGAACAAGCAGAGAAACTTCGCGGACATGGTCGCCTATATGGACAAGCTGATCGGCCGGATTGTGGACGAGACAGTTGAATTGGGCATTGCGGAAAAGACGCTCATTCTAGTGACTGGCGACAACGGTACCCATCCATCGCTGAGATCGAAGATGGGAGACCTCGTGATCAAAGGCGGCAAGGGCTTGCCAACCGACGCCGGTACACGGGTCGCGCTGGTCGGCTACCAACCGGGGACAATCTCCCAGGGTGTGGTGACGGACCGGCTCGTCGAGTTTTCAGATTTCATGCCCACGATCGCCGCGGCGACCGGGGCGGACGCG
This sequence comes from Rhodopirellula sp., assembly GCA_041688415.1. Lineage (GTDB taxonomy): Bacteria > Planctomycetota > Planctomycetia > Pirellulales > Pirellulaceae > Rhodopirellula. The sequence goes on from JBDNIG010000475.1 coordinate 2,606, forward strand.
GGGCAGGATCACGACGGCGTCAGCTTCTTGCCAACGTTGCGGGAAACCGACAGCGTACATCGTGATCCGATCTACATCTATTACTGGCCGCGACCCGAGAAAGGCGAGCCAACGCGTTTCTCGCGTGACCAACGCTGGAAGCTGTATGGCGACGGGCGTTTGATCGACGTGCAAAACGACGTTTTCGAACAGGCGCCGGTCTCCGGGTTCGACGAAGTGCGCCACAGACTCCAGGCCGTACTCGATCGCATGCCGGCGACAGGCCAAACACTTTTGCGGTACGATTCGTGTTCGTCCACCGGAGCCGAACGTATCCGAAGTCACGACGATTTCGGAAACGCGAACTGAGGGACAGAACTGAGGGACAGAACTGAGGGACAGAACTGAGGGACAGGGCGTTCTTCCGGGAGGTTTGAATGAAGTGATCGGTTCGGACCGGCTGAATCCATCGCGTCCGAGCGAATCGTGAATCAGGCAAGCGATTCGAGTAAGATAGCGACAGGTCGTCTTGGCAGTCGTCAATTTAACTTTGGAACGAGAGTTTGGGATGCGCGCATTCGGATGGTTTTTAATTTTGTCTCTCAGCGGGGGCCTGTCCGCCTCGCCAAAGGAATCGCGAGCTGAGCCGCCGCCGGCCGCTCCACGCGAATTTCGCGCCGCTTGGGTAGCCTCCGTCGAGAACATTGATTGGCCCTCCAAACGCGGGCTGAGTACCGCGGACCAGCAAGCTGAGATTGATCGCATTTTAGAGGTCGCCGCGGGGCTGAGCCTCAATGCGATCGTGTTGCAAGTCCGCACGGCCGCGGATGCCTTGTATGCATCGGAGCTCGAACCCTGGAGCATCTACCTGACGGGGAAACAAGGCGTCGCGCCATCGCCTTACTACGATCCGCTGGAGTACTGGGTGCACGCCGCACATCAGCGCGGCATCGAACTGCACGCCTGGTTCAATCCCTATCGCGCGCAGATGAACCCCGGCGAGCTAGCCGATTCTCACGTCAGCCGCACGATGCCGGCGAGTGTCGTCAAATACGGTCGCTACTTGTGGATGGACCCCGGCAGCAAACAGGCTTTCCAGCACTCGCTCGCCGTCTTCAACGACGTCGTTCGTCGCTACGACATCGACGGAGTCCACATCGACGACTATTTCTATCCCTACCCGGTGACCCAAGACGGTGCCAAGGTTCCGTTTCCTGACGACGCATCGTGGGCTCAGTACCAAGCCAAGGGAGGCAAACTCGAACGCGATGATTGGCGGCGCAAGAACATCAACGACTTGATCCAGCAGATTTACAAAACGACCCATGCGATCAAGCCTCACGTGCGATTTGGTATCTCGCCGTTTGGAATCGGTCGCCCCGGCAAAGCACCGGGAATCACCGGCTTTGACCAGTACCAGGAACTTTACGCGGACGCGGCATTGTGGCTCAACCAAGGTTGGTGCGACTACTTCACACCTCAACTCTATTGGCCGATCGCACAAAAAGCACAGAGCTTTCCGGTCCTGCTAAAATATTGGCAGAGCGAGAACACGCAGTCCCGCTACGTCTGGCCAGGGTTGTACACGAGCCGCGTGGGCAATAAGAAACGCGGCTACGCGACCCAGGAAATCCCCGATCAGATCGAAATCACTCGCGACCGTAGTGAACATCCCGGCCACGTTCACTTCAGTATGAAGGCGTTGTTGGAAAATCGTGAAGGGCTGGCCGACACGTTGAAGGCGGGGGTTTATCGCTCCGCTGCGTTGCCACCGGCGATGACTTGGTTGGACGATTCGCCCCCTGCGCCACCGAATGTCAAAGCGGCGCAAGCGGCCACCGGCGGCATGACGCTGGCGCTCTCTCCGGGTGACAACCAGCCGGTCTGGCTGTGGGGTGTGTGGACGCGGGCGTCGGGCAAGTGGACTTTCGCGACCTATCCAGGTCAGACACAATCGATCGCGCTGACCCGGCCGACGAGCGATTGGGTCGTGACGGCGGTCGATCGCTGTGGCAACGAGAGCGCGCGCGTGACAGGCCCCTAGCCCAATGCTCTTCGCAAAGAAACCATCGGACTGGCGAAGTCATGACTTCAAGGTAGATGCCTGATACAATTCAACGCTGCTCCAACTGTTTTGAAACACTTTTCAGAAAGACGTTTCATGTGCGATCAAGACCATTTCGAAGACGATTTAAAGAAGTATTCTCGACGCGACTTCAGTGCGATTGCCGCAACGGGCGTTGGCGCTGCCATGATGTTGCCGCGGGCGGCCGACGCCGCGGAGGTGAGTGGCAGCGACGTCACGATTGAAACTCCGGACGGTCAGTGTGATGCCTACTTCGTGGCTCCACAGGCTGGCTCGCATGCTGCGGTGCTGATTTGGCCGGATATCTTTGGGTTGCGGCCCGCATTCCGTCAAATGGGAAAACGACTTGCCGAATCCGGCTACAGCGTCTTGGTCGTCAATCCATTCTACCGAACACAGACTGCACCAACCGCCTCGAAGGGAGCCAACACGCCCATCTCCGAAGTCCGTCCGCTTGCTCGATCACTCAACGCGAAGACACAGATGACCGATGCAAAAGCATTCATCGCTTGGCTCGACAAGCAGCCTCAAGTCGACAAGAGCAAGAAAGTCGGCACGACGGGATACTGCATGGGTGGCCCCATTGTGGCCCCATTGTGATGCGAACGGCAGCGTCGGTTGCGGATCGTGTCGGAGCGGCGGCCACGTTCCACGGCGGCGGATTGGTCACCGACAAACCAGATAGCCCTCATCTGCTGATCCCTCAAATGAAAGCACAGTTCCTAATCGCGATTGCGGAGAACGATGACGAGCGTGATCCCGAGGCAAAGACAGTGTTGAAAGAAACCTTCGCGGAGGCAAACTTGCCGGCCGAGATCGAGGTTTATCCCGCTGGACATGGCTGGTGTCCGCCTGACTCCAAAGTCTACGATCACGAGCAGGCGGAAAAGGCGTGGCAGAGAATGCTCGTGCTGTTCGGTAAGGCTCTGGCATAAATCAGGTACTGAAATTTGGTCTGGTGCAATCGACAATCACAACCCGATGCGGCCCGGACGTGTCAGCCACGGAATTAGCCGAGTGGCTCGTGGAAGCGAAACGACCGGTCGTGGATGCCCACGCCAACGTTCCAACCCCACCGTGCATTTGATCGACTCGATGTCCGTTTCCATCATCCAACGCCCTGAGGACATGCAACCAAGCCATGCACTCGAGTGTTCGTCTACATTGGCTAGATCCGTGGCGATGGTGAAGCCATCGGAGCGAGAACCCGTTGTGCCTCAAGTCGTAGTACAATAGCTTAATGTAGCGAGCGATCAGGCCGGATGGAAATGACGATGGCACTCGCGCTAGATCGTGCTTTCAGTCGCTCATGTAACTCACAGAACTCAGGAGCCTAAGATGAGAAACACTTCACGAATCAACGTACTTGGGATGATCCCTTTGATGCTTGGTGGCCTGCTCGTATCGATGAGCGTTGAGTCCAACTTGTTCGCCGAGTCACCCGCTGCAGAAATGTCAACGGAAATTCCTCAGTGGATTGATCTGTTCAACGGCCACGATTTGTCGGGATGGGAGAATGTCAACACGGATCCCGATACCTGGACGGTCAAGGACGGCTTGCTGGTATGCCGTGGTAAGCCTATCGGCGTGATGCGATCGGAGAAGCAATACGAGAATTTCCTTCTGCATATCGAGTGGCGGCACATGGAGCCCGGGGGCAATTCCGGGGTATTTGTGTGGAGTGAGGGATCCGTCCCGGATGGCAGAAACCTTCCCAAAGGAATGGAAGTGCAGATGCTCGAACTGGACTGGGTCAATCAGCATCCGTTGAAGAACGGCGAGCCCAACCATATCGGATACATTTCTGGTGAGTTGTTCGGTGCCGGCGGACTCACGGCCACGCCCGACAATCCGCGTGGCAGTCGCAGCATGTCGGTGGAACTGCGTTGCAAGGGTGCGGGCCAATGGAATGCCTACGATGTCGTCTGTGTTGACGGCACGGTCAAGTTGGCAATCAATGGCAAATTCGTCAATTCCATTCGTGATTCGTCAGTGCGTAAGGGCTACCTGTGTCTGGAATCCGAAGGCTCGGAAGTTCACTTCCGCAACATCCGAATCCTCGAGCTGCCCCCAGGGATCACCACACCAGAACAAACGGCAGCAGTGATCGAGTAATCGAAGCCTCTGCCAGTGTAAATCGGAGACTTCCGAACATGTGTCTGTATCGATACTGGACTGGCCAAAAGAAATTGGCAGTGGACCGACGCTTGACAAAGCATCATGGACCCACAAAATGCGAGGCAAGAAACCCAATGAGAAACTGACGACGATCTGCACGGTCAAGAGTCGGCTGAACCCGAGCGTTGAACGTGAGGGGCTGGTCTGGGGTTGCGGCAGCGGCGATGATCGAATTTCGTTCAAGACGATCTCAAACAAGTTCCTCGCAAAGTACGGCGATTGAGTTTTGAAAATCTGGTTCATTTCGGACACGCACACGCGGCACGCGGACTTGAACGTTCCACGTGCCGATGTGGTGATTCATTGCGGGGACGAGGCGAATGTCCGGAAGCCTTGGCAGAATAGGTTGCAGTCGGCGGCGTTCTTTGATTGGTTCGTGAAGCTCGATATCGAAACGAAGATCTTTGTGCCAGGGAATCACTCGACGGCGATCGCGGATGGGTTGGTCAAACCGGCGGATTATCCGGAGGTGCGGTTCCTGATTCATGAAGCGATGGATCTTGGCGGATTGCGGTTGTTTGGTTCGCCGTACACGCCGGAGTTCTTCGATTGGGCGTACATGAAGGATCGCGAGGAACTGGATCGGTACTGGGCGGAGATCCCGACGGAGACGGACATTCTGATCACACACGGGCCGCCGAAGGGCATTCGTGATGTGACGCGGCACTGGCGGACGAAGGCAGAAATTCACGTCGGATCGAAGAAGTTGACGCGTCACGTTACGCAGCGAATCTACCCTCGCATCCATGCGTTCGGCCACATTCACGACGAGGCTGGTATCGAAAACTTCGGCAGCGAAACGCGTGACGCGATTCAGTTCATCAATTGCTCGTGCGTCGATTTGCAGGGCGAATTGGTAAACCATGGACTCGTGGTTGAACTGGAGGAGATTGCCAAATGAACTACGCGATCGAACCAGATCTTGTGCCGGCGGAGTTCATTGAAGCTCTCCGTCGTTCGACGTTGGCCGAGCGGCGGCCGGTGGAGGATGCAGCTCAGATCGCAAAGATGCTTTCTGGTGCGGACTTGATCGTGACGGCGCGTGGTGAGGACGGAACGCTTGTCGGTGTGGCGCGGGCGATCACTGATTTTTCGTACTGCACGTATCTCTCGGACTTGGCCGTCGATGTGGCTTTTCAGGGGAAGGGAATCGGACGTGAGCTGATCCGATTGGTTCATGAAAAGGCGGGGCTGGACACGCGGTTGATTCTGCTCTCAGCGCCGGCCGCGCAGAGCTACTATCCGCACATCGGGATGAAAAAGCACGAATCGTGCTGGATGATTCCGCCACGGGACGCTTCGTAGATCAGGCTTTCCGTTTGAGAAGGCGATTGAATGCGTCACTCAAGAAGTTGGTTCGCCTCGACTGAGTCGGTCGACGCGTTTTAGGATTGATGGGAGGCGGTGCGGGCCATGAATTGCGGCGATGTTGTCGGCGGCTCTTGAATCGGATTCGGTGTAGCCGACGTCGATGCAGGCGATGCTCATGGCTGGTGTCGGTCAGCAGCAAGGCGGGATAGCCTTGGTCCCAGAACGAGTTGTTGTCGCTGAGTCGGATTTCGTTGATCTTTTCTGGCAGGCAAATTGAGAACGGTGGCATCCGCCAGGTACCGCGTTTGAAACCTCGTCGAAATTGCCAGCATAGTTTCCAGGATGGCAGAAGATTGCAATCTTTCCGGTTTTCGTAGGGCAGTCCCAACGCATCACCGACGGCGGTCCCAAAAATGCACCCGGTGATGGAGTCGCGGTTCATGTGACCACGCTATTCATTTCCCAAGCCAGTCTCGGTAGGTCTTCACGTAGGCCTGCATCATCACCATGCAGCATTGCCGAACAAGCTCCGTTTCACGATTCAGTCCTTTGACGTTATCAATCAGGTGAGATACGACGAACGCGGCCACGGCTTGTTCGCTGTAATTCCCCCATTGGATTTTTTGAAGATGGGTCGCATTGGCCGAGGTTTCACTTTCGTAGAATCTCAATGATGCAGCGTGTCGATCAAACTCAGCCTGCACCGTTTCTTGACTCACAGCTGGAAGATCCGGAGCTTCTGACTCAAAACACTCGAAAAGAACAAGCAAGACATACAACGCGTGCTCAACCAGGTTCATTGGGACACCGAGGCCACCAAGTTGTATCGCCGCTCCCATCACAGCCCCCTGCTTCGCGGCAATATCATCAAAACGTCGAGTCCGTTCGTCGTGGGTGCACTGCCGCACTTTCTGGACGGTGTCCGCGACCGATTCGATCGAAATGGTAAAGTTGAAATCTGAAAAATTGGGGGTTGCCATGGATACACGTTTGTTGATGAGCTGTTCCAGATGCTCGTTGCTGAGTCAGGCTGCTTTACTCCGACGAATCTGGTGAAGCCTACCAAAAAAAACGCCCGCAGTGGATTGCTCCGCTGCGGGCGTTCCGAATTCTAACAAACTGGTGCGATTCCAACAGGTTGACGACGCGGTCGGCGAGCCCTATTTCGTCGAGCACGGTGTTCATGTTGCCCGCCGAGGCGATCTTTTCGAGCACTTCCAGCTCTCGGAGTCGCATCAGCGTTGGGTTGTCGGCCAGTAGCATTTCCGTGTTGGCTTGGCTGCACATGGCCGCCGTTTCTGCACGACGTGCGATCAAGTTGGCCTCGGCCGCTGTCTTGGCTCCGGTCACCTTGTTCATCAAGTCCTTCCTGTCGCCAGGCAGGATCACGTCGCGGATTCCCACCGACACGACTCCCAAGCCGAGCACGCCAGCGCGATCTCGGATGTTTGCTTTCGAGTTCCTCGATCAAACCATCCCTCTCGCTTCCAGCTTGTCCCGACAGGAACACGTCGAGTTCACGAGCACCCACCGAAGTGCGTAACGCGAACTGCGCTTCGCGGTAGATCGACTGGCGCACATCATCCGACGCACTCACCGTTCGGCGAGCGTCTTTCAGCGATTCAAGACGCTGTCGAGTTCGATGAAGCAACGCGACGATCGTTTTAACCTTCAGACGGAGCAAATTCGCGAATTGGACCAGGCGTTGAAGGCTGAAACTCCAGCGACCGAGACTGAGTGGAGTCCATCAAATCCCAACGAAAGTTTCTAATTTCAACTTTGATGACAGATCGTGAGTGTTTCGCAAGCAACTCGCCGTGAAGTGCGAGTTCGCGCGTCGGATCGCTGTGAGTATTGCCAGTTTGACGACACTGGCCGTGACCAAGGCGGCGACTTGGATGACAAGTTTGTTCACGCCGATCCAATTGATCATTGCCGATGCGGTCGCTCCGAGTTGTTTCGCTTTCGCATTCAAACGATCGAACGCCGCGCCGGTAGCTCCCGTGATCGCACCGACTTGGCGATACTCCGCGAACTTCTGGATGCTGGCACCGAGCAATGACACAACCTGTTCGACCGATGCTCTCGCCGGTGCGGGCTTCGCTGTGACGCACGGCTTGAAGTCGTCAGGCTTGAACGGTTTGCCGCTCGCGCTCGCGTAGTTGTTCGCCTAAAAATTTGGTAGCTTTGCAATTTCCAAAGACCAATCAGCAAAGGAACCCAATGATCGAAGTTGGGAACGTACAATCGCTGGGCGGCAACGTTTTTCTTGCTGAAGTCACCCGCGTTGATTTCAGCGACAACGCTGTCGGTGATTTGAATGACGGTTGCAGGTGCAGCGGTTGCTGTCATGTGATGGTGTCGACCCGTTTGGTGTGGATGCGGAGTTTGATGCGAAAGGGATCGCTGTATCGCCACGGCGGCTCATTGCCGATCGACATCAGTTCGTAGACGAACGTGGTGTCGCCGTCGGTCGTGAGATAGCAACCGCAGTTCTGGCAACAGCTTCCTTGATACGCGAGCGCCGGTGGGTTGGCTTGTGGTCCTTCGGCGTCCGGGGCTTTGGTAGAGCAACATGATGTCGCGGTCGCTGCCTGTCGCGGGGGATGCCGCTGGGCTCGGATTGATTCCACGTCTCGCTCGATTGCGAAGGGATCGGAGTATTTGAGAATCATGGACGAGGTGGTTTGCTTGTCGTATGAACGACTCGGATTTGCCCGCGAATGGTGCTAATGAACGCTAATAAAGGTAGGGAAGAAATGGAGGGAGTGCAACTGCAGAGGGGCATTGGGAGGTTTGTCGAGATGATTGTTACCTCGCCTTTTTGTTTGTTAGCACGAGTCGCTCCCACTCGATTTTGGGATGATCGCCGAAGTTTACCAATAGACCTAACTGATAGCCCGTCGCGTTCAGATAGTTGATTACCTGTGCTCGATGCTTGTCAGTCAACGCATCGACGGCCTTGATCTCAACAATGATCTTGCCGAAACAAATGAAATCGGGAATGAAACGTTGCTTCAGTTCTTTGCCACGATAAAACAGACGCAAAGCCTCTTGAGGAACAAACGGGACCTGCTGATACTCGTACTCAATTTCAAGGCATTCCTGGTAAACCGATTCGAGGAAACCACAACCTTTGTCGTTGTAAACCTCAAAACAGCCGCCGATGATTTTGTAGCACTCGTCCACATAGATCAAGTCGTTCATTTCACTGTCATTCTTCTGGGTAGGGAATTGATCGCCCACGAAAGACGCGAACAAACGCCAGTGTAAGCAACTTTGATTCGCCCCATTCTTATTCGCGTTCATTCGCACCATTAGCGGGCCAAACAATCGCACGCGGGCCAGCGGAAATCCGTCGGATCCGTCTTCGACCGCGATGCCGATCATCGAGTGGGCATACGCGTTCCTGATGACGCCGACTTCAAGTGTGCAGGCGTCTTCTTGCGAGAAGATCAGATCGCGGAGGTCGATTCGCATCACCACGACTTGCTTCAGTGCCACGATGTGGTTCTCAGTACGATGGATTTCGTAGCCGTTCACGACATTTTGGGGGAACAATAGCCGTTGCAAGAATCTTTGCCCGCGAAAGGCGCTAATGAACGCCAATAACCACCATTGTCATCTGTTGTCTTGCCTTTGTTCTAATTCGCGGTCATTAGCGCTTTTAGCGGGTCAATCCTTCCTTAGGGCGATTCGCACGGGAAGGAAAATGTACCCGGACCCTAAAGAACGCAGGAACAATAACTGGCGTAGTGGACGAGGCAACGAGTCCAGTGTGAATGGACTCGTTGCCTCGTCCACTACCTCTAACGCGTCACTTGTTGTTCCCGGTTTCCTAAGCTGGTTCGTCCCAGGCGTCAGACATGAGTTCATGCAGCGTGTTCAAAAGGGATTCGAGTTGCTTGTGAAAATCAGTGGCTACTTCTTTCGTGATTGCCTGTTCGCTCGACAAGCCAAAGACCGCACCGCGAGCGTGGGCATGACCTGACAGCGCGCGTTTGAGCTGCGTAATTGTGAGTGCTCGCTGAACACGGTCGCCCAAGTCGCCGCTGGTCGCTTGCACCAGACCTCCAACGATGTCCATCAGTCCTCGCAGCAGTGTCGTTGTCAATCCGCTCTCGGAGGGGTGCTGCTTCTCGATGTCCATCACGCTCATCAGAAGACTCTGAGCCTGAACAACGGCAGGGTGTTGTGCGTCACGCCACGATTCTCGCGTCTCGTCATAGGGACTCGGGGTCTGGAAGGATGCCTCCGCCGATTCGTCGAATGTTGCAAGTTGTGCCGCGTCATCATCGTGTTCGATCGCGGGTATCGACAATCCCTCTTCCTCCATCGCCAACTCGAAAGCCTCATCGGCGGGCATGCCTTGGGCAGTCGCTTCGGCGATCCGCCGCGCCATTCGCTCACTTCGCAAATCGTTCTTGCGTCGGTGCTGGTCCATCCATTGAACTTCTTCTTCGAGCGATAGTTCGCTCCAAACATCCACATCAAAGCCGGTTGATGCACTGCCTGTTTCCATCACCGACTCACCGGTCATCTTCTCATGAACCAGTTTGGCGATCCGCTCAATCCGCATTGCAACGATATTGGGGTCTTCGGCTGCCTCGTCATTCAAGCCGTGATTTCTCAACCCTTCCGCCATCGACTTGATTGCTGTCCCCAGCACCCCGATTTTGCGAGCCAATTGCCCGACATCCCGTGTTTCGTAGTATTCACCTTCATCGGAGACCTCCAGATCGCTGCAGTACTGTTGACGCATTGCGTCGAGCAGATGGACGATTGCGACGTGGCCCACAATCGAACCAAATCGCGTTTTGATGAAACAGTACGGTGGCTCGCTGAGCAGTCCCTGCTCCGCGTCCTCGATTTGAAATAGCGGAGTGAGAAAGCCCTCCGGTGAAATCAGCAAATTAAGTGTTCCCTGTCCGGGTGTCATCTCGACCATCAGACCACGAACCACACGACTGGGGTCTTCGTCAGCAAATGATCGCCACAACGTCGCTCGCCCACCCAACGCAAATGCGAGGTCCAGCACCCGGTCTTCCATTTCTTCGACGCGGCCCAGTTCATCGAGCGTGCCGCGAAAATGAATCGTGATCCCCATTTTCGTCCTTCCAAATGAAAGTTAAAAAGGTTCTTCGCCGTGATCGTCCACGCTCGTCATACCAGACGGTGCCCGTTCCGTCTCGTCCACCAGCGATTGAAAGTCGGCCACTTTCGGCGTCAGTTCCGGATACTGGTCGGCGACCGAGTCGAGCATTGTCTGCATCGCAGCCTTGGTGCTGGCACAATCCGCATCATCGCTTTCACGATATTTCCGAAACGACGCGTTCAGATTCTGGATCATGTCTTTCGGTGCAGCAGCCGATTCCAAATGACCGATTAGTTCTGCCAATCGAAACGACAGCTTCAAGTACCCTTTCGAATCGCCTGGGAGTGGTTCGTCGGACATCGGGCTGGACCACGCCGAGCCGTAGACATCTTCTTCGCATTCGCCCGCCGCGATCCGCCGTTCTCGTTCGGCCTGTTCCCGATTGAATTTTTCGTTGAACTGGCGGTACTCGTCCTGCTCTCGCTGCCAGTCGTCGATGAACTCGTGAGTCGAAAATGCAAACTCATCGTCGAGGTCCAGGTGATGTCCATCGAGCGAAGTAAATCCAACGCCAAACATACCGGAGGCCATCATGTCGCAGATCGGGCAATCGCAATCCGGCACATGTTGCTCGCTCTCACACTGGTCCATTCCGACAATGGGCACTTCACTGCCGCGCGGCACCCGCCGACGACTGCACTCGATGATGAACGATGGCGGTGAACCACCTTCGAAAGGCTGCTGCAACCAAGCATCGCGAACTCCCGCAAGGAACGTCATCAACCGAGCAAATTCATCTCCGCAAACCTCAAACTTTGTATCGTTATTCGCTTCGATTTCCTGCTCACACCAGAACCAACCCGAGGCGATCACTTCACGACACAGATCAAAATAGATGACCATTTCTTCGCTGCCCATCGGCGCGTCCTCGTACCCGATCACGTCATCGGGTGCCGCTATCATTGGCATACCTGCTTCGAATCGCTGCCGTTGCCCCCAAACGATCCGGTCACTCCAGTCATGTGCGCCGTGCAGCAGATCGCGAGGCCGTTTGCCCTCCAAGTCGGCGCGCGTCGTCATCAACCAATCGCGATGCACCTCGACCGTCAATGCGTACCGAGCACTGGCCGCGTCGTCTTCGTTGAGTGTCGTATCGGGCAACCGGCCATCGGATACAACCTGAAAAATTCGTCGTGCAAAATCTTCGAGCATCGGCGATCCAAACAGCCATTTTCGATTGGTGCTCGGAATTTGAATCTCGCTCTCGCGCTTCGTGGACACCGTGCTCGCCGTAGCAGCCTCGTGTAATTCCCACCAAGGAGGCAATCGAAAGGGTAGTGGGCAGGGGCGGCTTGCGTCTTCGCCTGCGGGAAGAGCCAAGGTGGCATGGCGGCCGAGTTCCTGCACACCGGGTCCAACCGCAATTCGCTTTTGGACCAAGTCGATCGTCAGCCAATTGTCGTGGCCGTTGATCGCTGCAAGTGCTACCTCACGAGCACAACACTGCAGCGGCAAGCCATCGACAAACTCGCAAACCGTTGGGCTGCGATACCGGGACCAATAGCCAGCGACCTCGCTCCAATTCGCCGGGTCCTCCGACAACGAGGCCCACAGCGTCAGAGCCGCGTCGTAATCCACCGCCGTTCCCAACCGGCAATGGTCGCAGTCCAAGATCACGACAACCATCGGCGGCGACTCGGAATCGTCACTCCAATCAGAACTGTCCACGGTCAGGCTCCCTTCGTTTGAGTAGTCGATTAACCTTAGGATACCAATAATTCAGCAGTGAGGTTACGCTTGTTAAACCGAAGGGTTTTGAATGGTGAGTTTCTTTGTCCATTCAAATGCGCAACGTCATCAATCACGACAAAGCAGGATCCGATGCAAATGGCGCGGGCGCTATCCTACATGGCGATAACCTGAGCCATTCGGAGCGGATGCGGTTCTCCGCCATTCTGGGATCAGGTAAAACGAAAAAACACGCTGCCGAATGTTGGCAGAAGGAGCCAGCAGCATGGGACGTACTTGTCAGATTTGTGGAAGGTCGAGGCCGAATGAACAGTTCGGTGGCAGTGGTCAGAGCGCGATGGTCTGTTCCGAGTGTCGGCAGCGGATTCCGAAAAAGGAGCGTCGACGGATTCTGGCTATCGAGGAAATGCACGGATTTTTGTCGCAGAGCAACATTTCGGCCAAGAACATCAAGCGGCTCAATGAACTCGGGTCGATTGAAGATACAGATTTCCAGACCTTGCGGACGCTGACGCTGGAGATTGCAATCGTGCTGCCGAAAAGACGCCGACGTTGGAGTTTGCTGCGACAGAACCGCTCGGATTTGTACCTAAGAATCGTCGATTCTGGACTGTTCGATTACTTACTCGACGAATACTGCCACGATCCGACCTTCTACGATGACGAGCTCACCGAAGATCAGAGCTTTGAATGGGAGAACTGTTGGTTCAAAAATGAGGAGCCATGAGCGAATACCAAAACGTTGACTTTGCGGCGCTCGGTCGGACGCTCAATGACAACCCGCTCGCATCCACGCATCGGCAATCGACGCGGGCAGAGGTGACGCATTTGATCATAACGGAAGTCATCAAAACAGACTCATCCGACGGACGCGTATGGGTGTAACGGGCGTTCCGCCGGTTCAATTTGGCGTCCAACGTGAGCTGGGTAAAGATACGGTCGTCCGGCCATCGTTGGTTACTTGGTGCCGTTTTATCTATTGTCGGCAGACGAATGAAAGCATGAATCCGATAGTGTCATTCGCTTGCCTCCATTCGTTTGCCAATACTGACTTTGAGCAGATGGGAGTCGAAGCAACGGAGCTCGCGGATGGAAGAAGCTGATTTGACTCGTGTTTTGAACCTCTGTTTACGCCATTCACTCCCGTTCAAATCATCTCCAGGCCTTGGAAACCACAAACACGTTGAGCTGCGGAACGCCGGTTACACCCAAACGAAATCGTGCCCTTTACGATATTGAGAAAACAGGAGTCGCTACCAGAATCGTTGCCCGCGAATGGCGCGAATGAACGCCAATGAAAACCATTGCTATTATTATCTTGCCTTCTTTCTTATTCGCGGTCATTGGCGCTGTTAGCGGGCCAATCCTTCTTAGGGCCGATGGGCAAACGGATTCTTGAAAAGTAGCAGGCACAATCCCTTGCAGCGTCCGCTACACGCGGTTTCGTGTGCGCTGACCCGCGATCGCGTTCTTGCTTCGCGGTTCGACCCTCACGTTGTACGGCGGGTCTTATTGCACAAGGCTCATCTCCGGTTCCGGGTTGATCTGGTCTGTTGCCCCGACTGACGTTAGACTGGGAGGCGAAGGGTATTTGAGCAACTTCTGGAGGGTCACGGATGACGATTTCGATTCAGCGATTGATTGACGATGCGAAGTGCTATGAAATGGTGCGTGAATTACGCTGGCCCGATGGTGTCACGTGTCCGCATTGTAGCGGGCACGAGATCGTCAAGAACGGCCATGATACCACGCAGCGGTGTCGACAAAGATATTGTTGTTCGACATGCCGAAAGTGCTTTGACGATTTGACGGACACTGTGTTTGCTGGACACCATCAGCCGTTGCGAGTTTGGATGCTTTGCTCCTATCTGATGGGGTTGAATCTGTCCAACTTGCAAATCGCCGGCGAACTGAGTCTTTCAGAAACTGGGGCTCAAGAAATGACCACCCAACTGCGACAGAGCATTGCCGATCGCCAGGAACCGATCACGTTGGAGGGAGAGGTCGAATGCGACGAAGTTTACGTCGTCGCTG
>JBDNIG010000476.1:0-5700 GCA_041688415.1 Rhodopirellula sp.
CCGGCCCCCTCCCTCGCATTCGCCTGAACGGCTCTGCTCGACCTCCCCCAACTTCGTCGGGAGAGGTAAAATGGAGCTGACCAGTGGAACAAAAAGGGATGACAGAATAGTGGCGTCAACCCCAAAGGTTTAGCGGTCCAGCGCTAGCCCCGGTTAATAAATCTTTGGGGTTGCGAGGTGTTTGAATTGCGCAAGTTTGCTTCCGCATCTCTGTCTCGTGCATGCCAACCCAGTTTATCCAGTCTCCCCTCTCCACCGAAGCGGTGGAGAGGGGAGACTGGATGGTGTTTTTATCGCTCGGAACAAAAATGCAAGTATGAAACGTTGGGTCAACCCCAAAGATTTAGCGGCCCAGGCTTACCCGTTCGAATCTCGCTCACGGTCTAGCTCCCCGAACAACGCGGCCAGTGAAATCGTCAGGCCGAAAAGTTCGCCGCGACAGACAATCGTGTCATCTTCCGTTTTGACTTCATAGCTAACCGAACTCGCGTAAACGGCCACCGAGCGCTGGCGTGGATCGATCATCCACACGTCGCTCACGCCCGCTTGAAAATACTCTCGCCGCTTCCGCGCCATCTCCGCCGGCGTGTTGCCTTCGCTCAGTACCTCGACCACCAAATCGGGGGCGAGGCGCGGCACAGCTTCTACGGGCAGCCGGCCACCGGGTAAACGTGCCCACGATGCAAACGAGACATCCGGCCCACGAACCGTCATCGGAAAAAGTTCGATGAAGCCGTCCGGGCCCGTGACCACACCGAGATTTCTCGGCATCACAAAAGCCCGCAGAATCTCGATCAAAGCTGCCGCCAGCATCGATTCTTGCCATCCCATCGCACGCTCCACCAAAGTTCCGTCGACAAGTTCACACGAAACTCGCCGCGACCGATTAGCGGCCTGCCAATGCGATATCGTCGCGGTGCCACTCGGCGGAGTAGATCGCACACGTGAGGCAGAAATTGCCCCTAGATCAACGAGCAGGTCTTCTAAGCTCGCCGAGACACCTGCATTGTGGATCATGAGTACCTCCACTGATCAAAGGAATTTCGAGTCGATCGCTGCCGAAAGGCCTCAGCGCTCATCCGACGAAAGCGTACTTGTTGGTGCTTTGAAAAAAATCGATTCCCGACCCCACGACCGCATGAGTGTACCGCGCGCTGCCGACGCATACAAATCTTCTTCCTGTCCAATTTCGGTTGGTGGTTTTTGACAGGAAGATGGGTGACATTTGAGCCATGCCTAGAAAATCTCCGGCGCACACTTCCGTCGGATGAGCCGTAGCGTGATTACGAATGGGCCATCCCCGGAGCCCGAGGAGAAGGTGTGGAAAAAGGAAAATTGGCGGGCACGATCCAGACCCTGCAAACTTTTCTCGCTTGACGTATTTTATTGCCATTGCAATAATTAGGGCATTTTCCCCCAGGAAATCAAGATTGGCACATCCGAACAAAGACATTCGCAGAGCAATCGAGTGCACTCACTGAGGAGTTTAATCAATGACGAAGTTCTCTTTCGAAATCACGCTCTCAAATCAAACGATCGCCTCGGACGATCTTGCGGAGGCCACGTTTGAGGCGGGTTGCACGGATGCGACGATGGCGAGTCGCGATGGTGTGGTGACCCTGATATTTGATCGCGAGGCGGCTGATCTTGAGACCGCGATCGCGTCTGCAATCAAACAGCTTCGCGATGCTCAATGCTCCGTAGCCAAAATCGAAATTCTGGAACTGCCCGCGGCTGCTTGAAGGCTGTACCACTACAAGGCAATCAGCCTTCGTTTTCGGTCATGAAGGCGACTACACCTCCACCGGTCATACCTTCGCAGTACGTCAACGAACTTGGTAAAGTGCTGCGTCTCTCATGTTCCTAATCTTCCTGTCACCCATCTTCCTGTCCAGCTTCGGCTTTTGGTTTGTGGTTTCTGACAGGAAGATGGTCAACCTGAATTTCGTGACCGTTGCGAGTTTTTGAAACGCGGAGCTCAAAGCGTGGGCGGAGAAGTTGTCGCAGACGCGAATGGTTGGACACAGCACGCGCGGATGCAATCGATCACCCGTTGTTGATCGTCATCGCTCATGGAAGAGCCGCTCGGCAGGCAAATCCCGTCGCCAAATAGCGATTGGGAGACTCCGTTTTCAATCGACCGGCAATCGGCGAAAGCAGACTGTAGGTGCATCGGCTTCCACACCGGTCGAGCCTCAATGTTTTGTTCCTCGAGACTCAGTCGCACCTGATCGTTGGTGGCTCCAAACTGCTGCGCATCGATCGTCAACGCGGTCAGCCAACGCGTGGAAACGAAACCCTCCGGTTCGGGCATGAACTCGATCCCAGGAAGCGATCCAAGTTCCCGCTGGTAAGTCGCAAAAATTTCACGACGTCGCTCGACACGATCGGCCAAAACTTGCAATTGACCGCGACCGATTGCGGCTAATAGATTGCTCATTCGGTAGTTGTATCCCAGCACCGAATGCTCGTAATGGGCAGCGGGGTCACGCGCTTGGGTTGCAAGATAGCGTGCTTGTTTCGCCCAGGCCTCGTCATCGGTGACCAACATCCCACCTCCCGATGTGGTGATGATTTTGTTGCCATTGAATGAGAAACAACCGACCGCACCGAAGCTTCCCGCCGGTTGACCGTCGAGACTCGCCCCCAGCGACTCCGCTGCGTCTTCAATCACGGGGACGCCGTGGGCCTCGCAGATTCCGGAGATTTGACGGTAGTTGGCGCACTGTCCATTGACATCAACGACCATCACGGCAGCGGGCAAAGTTCCCTGCTTCGAACAACGTTCGAGTTCGTCGGCGAGTAGGCATGGATCCATATTCCACGTCTCCCGCTCGCTGTCGATAAAGACCGGTTTGGCGCCGACGTATCGAATCGCGTTGGCCGTTGCTACGAATGTCAATGAGGAGGTAAACACCTCCCGCCCTGGCTGGACATCGAACAACCGCAAACAGAGATGCAGCGCCGCGGTACCACTTGAAACCGCGACAGCGTGTTTGCGCCCCGAAATGGCGGCAAATTCTCGTTCAAACGCATCGACGTGGGGGCCCAGCGGTGCGATCCAGTTGGAATCGAACGCATCGAGCAGCAATTCCCGCTCACGCGGCCCCATGTGAGGTGCCGAGAGATACAGACGTGGTGTGGAGGTGGTCATACTGAATCAGACACGAATTCAATGGCGGATGTTAAGAAGTTAACGGGGCTCATCCGACGGAATGGTGCGCCGGAGGTTTTCAAGGCATGCTTCAAATGTCCAATGACGATTTGTGTGCGTGGGTGCTGGAGCGTAAACTGAATCTGTCGGGAGAAACGCCAGTCAAGCTCTGCAGAGGTGCTGGCTTGACAAGGGATATCCCGGTCGCCCGCGATCTCCTGCGTAAGCTGAGCGCCATCGGTGCCGACGGTCCTCGACGAATTTCGATTCGCGGCGGACGGTTTTTGAAAAAATCATTGGACACTTGAGTTATGCCTCAAAAAACCTCCAGTCACCGTCGCGCACCATTCCATTGGATGAGCCATTAAAGCGTGAGTGTAATCGAAATTCACTAAAATTCACCACCGGGCATTTAACTACCAGGAATTCGCTCAAAGCAAGCTGATCGTATTGGATGTCCGCTGTCGAGACTCTTCGGGGCAATGGCTGAACGTCGAGGGTGCAGGTTTCGGTACACCCAGGGTTGATCGAGCGATTGGTACACTACGCCTGCAGCATGCACGTTGATCAATTGGCGGCGGGCGGGAACTACGCGTTGGTGAGCCCTTCGATCTCCATTTGCCTGCTCAATCGCTTGCTTTTCAGGGACTCGGTGCAGGCTCACCACCGTTTTCAGATGCTTGACAAACAAGAAACCATCTCTGTCAAAACGAGGGACAAACTGATGTGCGACCAACGAGAAAAGGCTTCAGCGTGATTACGAATGGGCCCTCTCCGGTGCCCGCGAAGAGGGTGTGGAAAAAGGAAAATTCGCGGGCACGATCCAGACCCTGCAATCATTACTGGGCGACGAAGTTCAGCCGGACGCGGAGTTAATCGATACGGACGCAACTGCACTGAACGAGCAAATTGCTGAATTGCGGCAGCGCCTCCGAGACCGTCAAGCCTGAAAAAGAAGATGTGCTGTGGCTCAAGAGAACTGCTAGCGTTCACAACCACGAAACACACCAATGACACGAAATTTAGGATCCTTGAGATTTCGTATGTTTCGTGATTTTCGTGGATGAAAAAAGATCATCTGGCGGCGATCATCCTACGCGGATTACCGACCGCGACGAACACGCGCCGGCACTCCGGTCGCGATCACGCCGGACGGCAAGTCTCGCACGACTGCCGCTCCAGCACCAACGGTCGTCCACTGGCCGACCCGCACCGACGGCACCATGCATGCTCCGATGCCCACGAAAACGCCTCGTCCAAGCTCACAGTGACCGGCGATGTTGACGCCCGGTGCCAGATGACAGAAATCGTCGATGTGGCAATTTCTGGCAAGCTAACGTGCGTCGGACTTTCCCCTGAAGATTGGCATTGTGGCGTGATCATCCGCACTGATCCCGTCCCGCCGAAGAACTCTCCAAATTGTCATCCATAGAATCCTCAGATCTAGTACGAAAGTTCGGTTCTCAACATACCAGACATCAAGCTCGAATTTCTTTTCCCAGCCAATTGCATTTCGCCCGTTGACCTGAGCCCACCCCGTAATGCCGGGGCGCACCTCATGTCGCCGCAACTGACGATCGCTGTATAGTGGGAGATACTCCACCAACAACGGGCGAGGCCCAACAAAGCTCATCTCGCCTCGCAGCACGTTGATTAAACCCGGTAGCTCGTCGATGCTTGATGCCCTGAGAAACTGACCGAGCGACGTCAATCGCTGTTCATCCGACAACGTGTTCCCATCAGCATCAGTCGCATCAGTCATGGTGCGAAATTTCAGCATCACAAATTGCTTGCCATTCAGCCCAGGGCGGACTTGTCGAAACAGAACGGGGGTACCGATCGTAATCCGAACGATGCACGCCACAACCGCCATCACAGGAGACAGTGCAATCAACAACAGAGTCGAGAATGCGATGTCGAAAAGACGCTTGCTACCGGACATCATTCACCTTTACTAACATACGTTTTACAAACGTCACCTTAAGCACCGGAAATTTTGACGCGAGGTAATCAATGAACTTACTTAGAGATTTATCGAAATAAACGCCGGAATATTCACTACAGCACTGCCCGGTAGAGTATTCGGCTAGAATGTGCTGGTATCACCGATTTCAACAAACGCATCGAACGAACTCGCAAACGCGCAGTGCTGTAATCCTCGCTAATCGCACACTAATTTCTCTCTTGCCGCTTAAGTTGATGCGTATGCGGTATTCGTTTCGCTGGACCATCAACTATTCTCTATAGCACCATCGGCGTATCGACATTTGTGTATAATCGACAGAGCGTGAACCCCTGGTTTACCTCGAATCGACCAATCGACAACTGGACTCAGCGCGAGCTGACCGACAAAGTCATCCAGCGTCAGACTCCACTCTGTCTGCGAATGCTTGCGAGAAATTCCACCTACTGGCTTTGCTCGGCTCCGCTGTGAGTTATGCTCTTAGCGATGAAACGAACTCGTTTACTCCCAGGCAATCTGAAAATTGTTCACCGACGAACTTTCATTCGCAATCATGCTGTGCGTGTCATGCGGCTTCGCCGCG
>JBDNIG010000477.1:0-8101 GCA_041688415.1 Rhodopirellula sp.
ACGATCAGGCTCGGCGGGCGGCGTTGAATGCATCGATTCGGATCACGCCGGTCCGATCTTGGCTACCGTCGGCATCGCTCTGCGTGAAAGCGGTGCTGGTCGCCACCCTGATTGTGCTGTTGGGGATGGTTTGGCGTCTGCTCTGCCCGCCACGGTCCTGTCGTCTGGGTGGCAACGCGCCTGCGGTGCCGAAGGTGACTGCGGCGGACGACAACAACACCGCGGCGATGTGCTTTCGCGAGTCGTGGGTGCGGGTGCGGCAGCCCGCCAGCGTGGTCCTGCGCGGGGTTGCTGGATGGTCGATCGTCCTGTCGAGCTTGGTGGTATGCGTTTCGGTGGTGATCCATTCTCTGGTATCCTGAAGTGCGGCTAACTGGCTGTATATTCAATTGGAAACGTTGACTTCATGAATGTCGGATGGGCACTCTTGCCCGTCAGAGTTGTGGATATCGGCCAGGAGTGGCCAACCTACAATTAAATCAGCGGGCTGCTGACGCCAAAACCACTCATTCAATCAACGAGCCGGTTGGCGACGTCGCCCCGTGCCTCGCGGCACTTGGCTCACCACCGATGACCGCAACCACTTCCACCCCCGTATCGGGCCATGACCTTCCGCATTGATTTGCCCGTTTACCGAGGTCCGATCGACCTGCTGCTATACCTGGTCCGGCGGCAAGAAGTGTCGCTCTCAGAGATGTCGCTCGCGAAAGTCGTCGGGCAATACGTCGACTACATGGATTTGCTCAAGGAGTTGGACTTGGGCGAGGTGGGCGATTTTCTCGAGCTCGCCGCCACGCTGGTGGAGATGAAGAGCCAGGCGGTGCTGCCGAAGATCGAGGACGACGACGCCGAGGAAGTGATCGAGGACTCGCACGACGAACTCGTGCACAAGCTGCTGGAGTACAAAGAAATACGTGATGCCGCGTCGGTGCTCGACGAGATGTCGACGCGTTGGCAGACGCGATTTGAACGGCTCTCGGATGACTTGCCGTCGCGGCGAAACGATCCCGCTGATCAACCCATCGTCGAACTTGAAATCTGGGACTTGGTGTCCGCGTTTGGCCGTATTATGCGGGAAGCAGCGGGGCCGCCGGCAACGGAGGTGATCTATGACGATACGCCGATCCACGTCTACATGCAACGGCTCCATAACGCGCTGGCGGACCGCGAGCGGGTCGAACTGATCGACATGATCGAGCCGGGACAGCACAAGTCAGCGTACATTGGTTGGTTTTTAGCGATGCTGGAATTGACCCGCCACCATGGTGCGGCGGTGGCTGAAAACGTAAACGGGGACATCGAAGTCGTTCGCACCGAGCACTACCGGGCGGAGCTGAACGTCAACGAGGTCGACAACTACGCGGCCGAGGCGATCGACAAAAGCAACATGCCGATCCGAATGCGCTAGCGCATTTTGTCGCGATCGATAATGGGATTGGCGGCGCCTTGGCTGATCAAGAACAACACGCCCTGTTGCGGCTGGTTTGCCTTCATTGCGTTTTGATTGATGGGAACTCCGTAGCAAGCATAATTTCCCGTCGTGGTATCGAGCACGTAGACCACCGACCTACCGATCGGACGGTTGCTGGCCGAAAGGAAATCGGAGGTGCCGGTCACCATCATGTAACCGCCGCCTTTGGCTTCCATGCCCAGTGCATCGGCGACATTGACGGTGTAGCTGGCCATGAAACGCCCGATGCGGGGATAGAGCACTGAGCACTGCAGCAATCCCGAGTTGTGGTCGAGAACAAACAACGCTTCGTTCGTATCGGCGAGCGGACCGGTGCACATCGAAAACTTTTCGCTTGAAACTGCGGCGGTCGCGTTGGCGATCGGTAGCCCCTTCCAGGTCAGGTTGGCCGGGGGATTCGCTCGGCTGGCGGCACCAGCGAAGTACACCGCTGCCAGGCTGGCGATGATCGTGGTCGCGATCAGCGTGGCGGCGATGAATCGCTGTCGATTCGGCGACTGCCACATTGCGCAGCAAGTGTTCGTTCGAGAAGACACGATGGAGGTCGTTTCGAGTGGGTTTTCGTGCATCGCAGGACCGCTTGATGGGGGGAAGGCAAGTGATGGGACTGCCGTCAGTACGGCAGCATGAACGCGGGGATTGCCACATGTCTCCATCATTGTACCGATTGTCTACGAACTTTACGATTGCAGAATCCGTTGTTTTCCCTACCCCCAAACGCTCACCGAGTATTAACATGGCATTGAATTCACCACTGAATCGTAAGCTCCGCATGGGTCTTGTCGGCGGCGGGCCGGGATCCTTTATTGGTCCGGTGCATGGGATTGCCGCGGAGTTCGATCATCGTTGCCGTTTGACGGCGGGAGTGTTTTCGAGTGATCCGCAGCGGAGCAAGCAGGCCGCACCGAGCTACGGCGTCGATGAGTCTCGCACGTACGGTAGCTATGAAGCCATGCTCGATGCCGAAGCCCGTTTGCCCGACGACGAACGCGTTGACTTCATCAGCATTGCGACCCCCAACCACACCCACTACGAAATCGCCAAGGCGGCCGTCGAAGCGGGGTTCAACGTGGTCTGCGACAAACCCATGACGCTCGACTTGGCACAAGCGGAATCTTTGTTTAAGACCGTTGAGAATTCGGACGTCGTGTTCGCACTGACGCACAACTACACCGGCTACCCGATGGTTCGCGAGGCCCGGGAGATGGTCCTGGCGGGGGAACTCGGCAAAATCAATGCGATTCGTTGCCAGTACATTCAAGGTTGGCTCGCCGACACCAGCGAAAGCGACAGCGGCACGCTGGCGGCCTGGAGAACCGATCCCGCCAAGAGCGGTGCTGCCGGGACGTTTGGCGATATCGCAACGCACGCGTTCCAACTCGGTCGCTACGTGACCGGTGAACTGCCCGAATCGGTCAGTTGCCACCTCAAGACATTTGTGCCGGGACGGCAATTGGACGACTACGGCACCGCCGTGATTCGATATCAAGACGGTGCTCTTGGCATCGTGACGGCGTCGCAAGTCACGCATGGCCGCGAGAACGATCTCGAACTCGAAGTCGATGGCACGTTGGCGTCATTGAAGTGGCGACAAGAATCGCCAAACGAAATGGTCGTACGGCGACAAGGCCAACCGCATCAAATCTACACCCGCAGTCCCGGCACCGGGACGATGACACCGCTAGCGGAAGCGTCGAGCCGACTGCCCGCTGGCCACCCCGAGGGTTTTTACGGTGCGTTCGCGAATCTCTACAACGCCGTCTTCGATGACATCGTGCTGCGGGCCAGCGGATCGGCGTTCGAGCGGCGTGATACCATCTACCCCAATGTCTATGACGGCGTCGAGGGGATGCTATTCATCCAACAGTGCGTTGTCAGCAGCGAACAAGACGCCGCCTGGATGCCGCTGAGCTATCCCGCAGCTCGGCAGTAGATACCCATGTCGCTCGGCTCCCCGAGCCGATAGCGAATTCGCCAACCCTTTTCGGCTCGGGGGACGTCGATTTTATGACTGATGTAGCGGAACTCGCCAAGGGTTTCGGGAATGCCGGAAAAGCGAAAGTCTTGGCGACTTCCGCTGCAGGCAGATTCGTCAGTACTTTAATTGACGTCCCACGCGACTGAGAATCGAACAAAAACCTTCGCAAAAAAACACCACAACCCAAAATTTGCCAAACATTTGACAGTCCAAGCTAATTGACTAATCCGCTGCTCCCCAGTGCCCCCCGATTCGTGGACGATCTTTCACGACGGCATGTATTACGACATCAAGTCCGCTGGCAATTCGATCATGCTGATGCGGAGACGCCAGGCATCACCGAGTTGCGAGATGCCGAAAAACAGGTGATTTACTCGAGTGATGATGACGTGCCGGTGTTCGGCAAACCCATTTGCGTGCGTCATTTGGTGGCGTCAGTCCCAAGAAAACAAAGCCAGTTCAATCACTCAAAATCCCGTTCCGCAGCGCTTTTAAATTTCGCGGGTTCTGTCCCAAGTCACCTTTGCCAATGCGTGATTGACTCGAGGCGTCGACGCGTGTCCGCGGCGCGTCGTCCGCGGCGGTCTCCAGCGGTGTCAACTCCACCCAGATATCGTCGACGAAGCGAAACACCGGGGTCGTGCGTGTTAGATGCAGCCGTTGGCCGCTGTCAGGCGATTCATCCGGCACGACGTCCCACGCGGATTGCCCGTTGGCCCAATTTTTGATCCGCTCAGCGATGGAGTCCGTGTCACCGTCCACTTCGATGGGATGCAGCAATGGGTCTGGGTTGGTCATCGACAAACGGGCGTGGTTGGTGGTCCAATCACGGTTCCAATCGTCGATCATCCAGAACAACCGTCCCGTGATCGCGACACCGACGGTGATCGCGACACCGATCGTGATCGCTGTATAGCCCAACATCTTCTTTTTTCGCCTCACGGTCACTCCGGTGGACACCATGGATTTGTTTGCACAGCAAGAAGCCGATCATCTGTTTACGGCCCAGCCGCTGGCGGCGCGAATGCGTCCGCAAACGCTCGACGAGTTCGCGGGCCAGCATCATATCCTCGGTCCTGGGAAATTGCTGCGCCGACTGATCGCCAGCGACCGGATCGGTTCGATCATCCTGCACGGTCCACCCGGGTGCGGCAAGACAACGCTGGCGAAACTGATCGCGATGGAAACCGATACGAAGCTAGTTGCACTCAACGCCATCAACAGTGGCGTCAAGGAGGTCCGCGAGGTGCTGCGGACGGCAACGGACGAAGTCGCGGCGGGCGGCAAACGTCCGATACTGTTCATTGACGAGATCCATCGATTCAACAAATCGCAGCAGGATGCCCTGCTCGCCGACGTCGAAGCGGGGGTGATCGCGTTGATCGGAGCAACGACCAGCAACCCGCACTTTGCCGTGAACGGGGCATTGATCAGCCGTAGTCAGCTCTTTGCGCTCGAGCCGCTCGGCACCGAACAGCTCGCTGAGTTGCTGCGACGCGCCCTCACCGATGTCCAACGTGGACTGGGCGGACGCGATGTCGAGGTCACCGAGGAGGCGATCGAGTTCTTGGCCACGGCCACCGATGGTGATGCTCGGCGGGCCCTGGCGGGCCTCGAAGTCGCGGTGGAAAGCGTCGTCGCCGAAGGCGGCCGCGTCGACCGGGAGGTGGCGATGGAGTCATTGACCAACCGGGTCGGTGGTTACGATGCGACCGGTGATGATCACTACGATTTATCCAGCGCCCTGATCAAAAGCATTCGTGGCAGCGACGTCGACGCGGCGATTTACTGGCTCGCCCGCATGCTCGAGGGTGGCGAAGACATCCGGTTTTTATGCCGACGGTTGGTGATCTTAGCCAGCGAGGATGTGGGCAATGCCGATCCGCAGGCACTGGTGATCGCCGTCTCGGCCATGCAGGCGTGCGAGATGATTGGACTGCCCGAAGCCCAGCTCACGCTCAGCCAAACGGTGGCGTACCTATCCTTGGCTCCCAAAAGCAACGCCGCCACGACCGCAATCGGGGCGGCGCGGCGGGATGTGCGCGATCAGCACGTCATTCCCGTTCCCAAAATGCTGCGCTGCACGCACTACGCGGGTGCGGAGAAACTCGGGCACGGTGAGGGGTATCAGTACGCACACGATCAGGCCGACGGGGTTGCCGACCTGGACTACCTCGGCGTCGACCGCGAATACTATCAGCCCGTCGATCGCGGGCACGAAGCGGCCATGCGGGAGCGACTGGCAACACTTCGCCAACGCCTACGACCTGCCTCCGGATAAGTGACTTGTCGATTTTCAAGCCCGCCGCGCAAGCGAGGGACCAGGTTGCATCCCTCGTTTACGCGTCAGATTATGATTTACACGCTAATTTCGTAAAAACGATAGAATCGACAGCCCGCTAGGGGCGACAGCGAAACTACCCAAAAGGCCTTGCCGATGCTGATTGCAATTGTTGCTTCCACCCCAGAAGGCGTGATTGGACAGAATCAAACGATGCCGTGGCGATTGTCGTCGGACTTGCGGCGATTCAAAAAACTTACCATGGGTGGCATCCTGTTGATGGGCCGCAAGACGTACGATTCGATCGGTCGGCCACTGCCGGGACGGCAAACGTGGGTGTTGACCCGCAATCCGGACTGGCGCGTCGATGGCGTGCATACGATCTCAAGTGCTGCCGAAGTGATTGCCGCGGCCGAACGGCAGGACATCTTTGTGGTCGGTGGCGGTGAAATTTATCGTCACTGGCTACCGCGCTGCCAGGAGATTTGGTGGACCCGGGTGTGGGCAACGCTCCGTGGCGACACGCAGGTCGAGTTGCCGCTGGGCGAGTTCGAGATCGTCGAGCAGGAGAGCTTTCCGATCACGGCCACGGACGACTACCGCACCGACTGGTTGCGACTGGTGAGACGAGAAGCTTCTCGCGCCTAGTGGTTTGTCAGGGTTGGAAATTAGGGTTGGCGGTAGTGGATCTCGTTAAAGATCCTCACGCAGCAGGATTTTTACCAAGATCCACTACCCAAAAACTCAATGCTGACAAACCACTAGCTTCTATTGCGAGGGGCAACGCCCCCGCCATTTCCTTCGTTCAGCCCACGTGACGTCGATTTTATTACTGCGTAGCGAAACTCGCCAAGAGTTTCGGGACTGCGGGAAAACCGAAAGTCTTGGCGACTTCCGCTACCGGCAGATTCGTCAGTAATAAAATCGACGTCGCCCGGGCTGGGCTTTCCACCGGGCGACGGGGCGTCATGGCCAACGGCTGGCCGGTTTGCTGAGAGTTCTGAAAAACAATTCTGTGCCAAAAGTACCGCAATTTACGGTGCTCTTGTGCCGATCGCGGCATACTTCGAAAAGAATTCGCAAAAACCTCATCAACGGCACTTGCGACGTTCGATGCTAGGTTCTATCTTTCCGCCTCCTCGCTGAGCAACACCGCCGAACACGGCAGCGAAGCACGGGCGAGGAGAGTAGAGGTTTTGGGATCGCGGTCATTTACTGACTGCCTCCCAAGAAGACTTTTTGAAAAAAGTGGCAAACACCGCTTGACCTTCAAAACGAAGTCTGCAACACTTCGACACCCCGGCAACGAGCGGCCTTCACAGGCCACGAAGTTGCCTCATGATATTTGACAATTTGGTGATAGAACTTCTGTTGAGTTCAGAACTTTGCGAGGTCGTTTTATCGACTCTGTTTGCTTCGGTGATTAATTTGCTGAGGTGAATGTTGAGGAGAAAAAAATGGCGAATCGCTGGGGGTCTTTACCGAGGCCTCCGGAGCAGGAACACTTTCGGTTTAACTTTGATTTCTCCCGGTCAGCTTGCTGACTGGTGAACCAATACAAATTGAAGGGTTTGATCCTGGCTCAGAATGAACGTTGGCGGCATGGATTAGGCATGCAAGTCGCACGAGAAGTGGAGTAGCTTGCTACAAAGCGGACAGTGGCGAAAGGGAGAGTAACGTGTGGTTACATACCTTCAGGACCAGGATAGCGTCGGGAAACTGACAGTAATACTGGATAATATCTACGGATCAAACGGTGTGATTCCGCCTGATGATTGGACTGCATACTATTAGCTTGTTGGTGGGGTAAAGGCCTACCAAGGCTGCGATGGTTACCGGGTGTGAGAGCATGGCCCGGCTCACTGGGACTGAGACACTGCCCAGACATCTACGGATGGCTGCAGTCGAGAATCTTCGGCAATGGACGAAAGTCTGACCGAGCGATGCCGCGTGCGGGATGAAGGCCCTCGGGCTGTAAACCGCTGTCAGTTGGGAGGAAATGCCATGGGGTTATCCCCATGGTTTGACTAATCTTCAGAGGAAGGACGGGCTAAGTACGTGCCAGCAGCCGCGGTAATACGTACCGTCCAAACGTTATTCGGTATCACTGGGCTTAAAGCGTTCGTAGGCGGCCTAGAAGGTGAGATGTGAAAGCCCACGGCTCAACCGTGGAATTGCGTTTCAAACCACTAGGCTCGAGGAAGACAGGGGTGATGGGAACTTATGGTGGAGCGGTGAAATGCGTTGATATCATAGGGAACACCGGTGGCGAAAGCGCATCACTGGGTCTTTTCTGACGCTGAGGAACGAAAGCTAGGGTAGCGAACGGGATTAGATACCCCGGTAGTCCTAGCCGTAAACGATGAGCACT
>JBDNIG010000478.1:0-14490 GCA_041688415.1 Rhodopirellula sp.
CGTGCCGCTGCTGGTCGCGTTACACGGCACCGGCGGCGACCAAAACAAGTACTTCGATCATCCCGTGTACGAGAACGGCATTTACAAACGCGAAGCGGAGTCGCGGGGCATCGCGATTTTGTGTCCCTCCGAAGGCGATCCTGACGGACGACCCACGGAATGGCGGGGCGTGGGAGAATTGAATGTACTTGCAGCTATTCGGGACGTGTGCCAGCGGTTTGAGATCGATGGCGATCGAATCGTCCTGACCGGGCAATCCATGGGCGGCACGGGAACCACTTATCTCTGTTGCCGCTACCCTGACTTGTTCGCCGGCGGCATCCCGCTGGCGTCGACTTACGGGCACTTGACACTCCTGGAAAATCTCGAGCACATTCCGATGCTTTACGTGCAAGGCGCCGACGATTGGCCAGTTTACGCGAAGGACGGGCCCATTCCGATTGTCAAACGGTTGACGCAACTCGGTTACGACGCCCAGTTATGGATGGTGCCCGACGTCGGCCACAACACAATGGCAGTTTCCACGCCGCGAGTTCTTGATTGGGCGTTGCAGCAGCGGTTGGTCAAGCATCCGCGGCGTGTCACGCACCGCGTCTATCTACCGATTCACGGTCGCGCGTACTGGACGGAAATTACCGCGCTCGAGGAAATTGGCCCCTTCGCGGAGATCGATGCCGAGGTCACCAGTACGAGCGATATTCGCGTGCAACGACTGCGAAACGTAAAGCAATTCATTCTGCGACCCGATTCCGAATTGCTCGATCTAGGAACGGAAATTCGGGTTCATGTCCCAGACGAGCAAGGCAGCAAAGCGATCGCGGTCAACTGTAGCAGCGACGAGCAGGTGCGCGTGGAGCGTGCCGAAGACGGCCAATGGCGGACAACCGTCGAGCCGCGCAGTGCCGATCCTTCCACGAGTGTTCGGAGGGACAAGATCGCCCGGGTTACCGCGAGTCCCACACCGGAGGGCGAGGCCGAAACATCGCTGGGCAGTTGGACCACCGACGCGATCCGCGAAGCGACCGATGCCGATATCGCCATCGCAACGACGCGGCACTACCGCGGCTTGCCCGTCACCCGCGGGCAGGACGTTGACTTGATCGATCTGCTCAACCTGATCCGTCCCACCAATCGCGTTCTCGTCCGTTTTAGTATCGACGGCGCCGGACTGCTCGAAATCCTGGAAGACAACATTCGGCAACAGAAATCGTACGACGGACAGTTTTTGGTGCAGGTCTCGGGCTGCCGATACGCATTTGACCGATCGCGGCCGGCCGGTGACCGGATTGTCCAGAGCGACATCGATCCCCAGCGAACGTACACCATCGCCTGCAACGAGAGTCTGCTCAGCCGTGGCGACATGCTGCACCTGGCCGGACGGATGGGGAAAATCAAATATGAGGGCCTCGAACTAACCAACATCACCGCCGTTTGGCGATACATTGGCAAACACGATGGTATCATCAACGCCCAACTGCACGATCGCGTCCGGGACGTAACCGAACAAGAGGACAAGTGATCGATAGCGTGATTCGCTCAGCGCACCCCGATGCGTGTGAGTTGACTCGGTAAGTGGCGTAAGCTTCCAGCTTGCGGTTTCAATGGACCGCAAGCTGGAAGCTTACGCCACTTTGAACCCGACCGTCATTACGGAGATAAAGTTGAGATTCAGTGGCGACTAGGTTAGAATCGCTCCATGAAATAAGTGGCGTTCGCTTGATGGACGTACAATGTTCTTGCCCTGCTGTGATAGTTCCATGATTCGACGATTGTTCTCACTGGAAGCTGGCGTATCGCCTACTTCGTTGTGCCGCTTTTTGGTGCTTGGTACCGCCCTGTTTCTGTCTCACCAGGCGATGTCGCAGGACTCAGCTGACACAGCGACGACGATTTCGGTGCCAGGTGTTTGGGAGAATCAGGCGGGCGGTCAGTTTGCGGATCTGGATGGGTTCGCATGGTATCGCTGCGATGTGAAAGTGCCCGAGCGGTGGACGCCCAAGAGCCGGTCGTTGTATGGCGACTCCGTGACGATCACCGTCGAGCATGTTGCCAACGCATTCGAACTGTTTGTCAACGGGCAGAAAGTTGGTTAGTCAGGCGCGATGCCGCCAAACTTCGAGGCGGCACCCGATGAGGTCAATCGTTTCAAAGTGCCGTTTGGTGTGCTCCAACGTGGACAGTACAACGTCGTCGCGTTTCGTGTCTATAACCATGAAGGCAGCGGCGGATTCAAGGGCAAAGCACCCGTGATCGCTGGGTACTTTCAAGAATGTGTGCTCGCGGGTGACTGGGGATTTTTCCCCGGAGATGATTTCGACAACGAACAAATGCCGACTGCTGAAAAGCCGGCGCACGCCGCCTTTGACACATTTACGGAAGCGACTTCGGCACTGGCACGGCCCGCTGAGTTGACTCGTGGGAAACGATTCACGCCCGAAGAGTCTTTGGCGAAGATGAGAACGATGGATGGGTTGGTTGTCGAAACGATGTTGTCCGAACCGCTCGTTGGGCAACCGCTCTCGATGTCGTTTGATGAACGGGGTCGATTGTGGGTGGTGCAGTATCGGCAGTATCCCTATCCGGCGGGCCTGAACATGGTCAGCCGCGACAAGTATTACCGGGCTGTGTACGACAAAATCCCCGCGCCGCCACCGTACGGACCACGTGGCGACGACCGCGTGACGATTCACGAAGATACCAATGGCGATGGTGCGTTTGACAAACATAAGACGTTTGTCGACGGATTGAACATTGCGACCAGTGTCGCGCGAGGACGCGGTGGCGTGTGGATGCTCAATCCGCCGTACTTGCTGTTCTATCCCGATGCTGATCACGATGATGTTCCCGATAGTGATCCCGTTGTGCACTTGCAAGGATTCGGATTGGAGGACACTCACTCCGTTGTCAACAATCTTCGCTGGGGACCTGACGGATGGCTGTACGGTGCTCAAGGCAGCACGGTGTCCTCGCACGTGAAAGTCGTGGCGAATCAGGACGGTGCGGACGCCGAGTCGCCCGGAGTCTACTGCGAGGGCGCCGCAATTTGGCGATACCATCCCGAGTCCGGTCGCTATGAACTGTTTGCCGAAGGCGGCGGCAACGCGTTCTGCATCGAGTTCGACGCCGAGGGACGGGTGTACTCGGGGCACAACGGTTCGGACACGCGGGGGTTCCATTACATGCAGGGTGGTTACTACTACCAGGGAAGTGAAGGTAAGCAGGGCGGCGTATCGAATCTGTACGCATACGGTTTACTCCCCATGATGAAAGCCGAATCGCCCATCGCGCGCTTCAGCCATGCGTTAGTGAAGTACGAGGCAACGGCCCTGAAAAAACGTTTCGGTGGAAAGTTCTTGTCCGTCGATCCGCTGCACCGCAACGTCGTGTTGAGCGATGTGATTCCCGATGGCAGTACGTTTGAAACCGTTGATCTGGGGTATCCGATCGAGAGTGACGACATCACGTTTCGTCCGATCGACATTCAAGTTGGCCCCGACGGGGCGGTATACGTCGCCGACATGTGCGAAGAATTCATTGCCCACGGCCAGCACTTCCAGGGACAGATCGATCCCGATTCGGGTCGCGTGTACCGGCTTCGTAGCGAAAAGCGCCCCGAGTTTCGACCTCCGAACCTCAATGACGCCACTGCCGATCAACTCGTCGACACGTTGGCCCACCCCGACAAGTGGTTCCGCCAAACCGCACTCCGCCTGATCGCTGACCGGCAAGACAAGTCCATCATTCCGCGATTGCAAAAAATCGTCAATGAACAAACTGGCGACGAAGCTCGCGACGCGTTCTGGGCATTAAACGTGCTGGGTGAACTCGATGACACGCTGGCACTGAAAACACTGGAACACGCAAACTGGGCGGTGCGTTGTTGGACGGTGCGACTGCTCGGTGACCGCCGTGAAGTCTCCCAGCCGATCGCGAAGGCGTTGGCTGCACGGGCCGCGGGCGACATCAACGTCGAAGTCCGTGCACAACTCGCCTGCACCGCGCGTCGATTGCCAGTCAAGTCCGCATTGCCGATTCTGAAATCTCTCTTGGCCCACGATCAGGATGCCGACGACCCATTTATACCGCTACTGCTGTGGTGGGCGCTCGAAACGCAGACTTCATCGGACCTCGATGCCGTGATGGCGTTGTTTGACGACGCACCGTTCTGGCAATCGCGATTGGTCGCTGAAACGATCACAAGCAAGATGAGTCGACGTTTGGCGAGCAGTGGAACACGTGGTGATTTGCTGGCTTGTGCTCGGCTGTTCAAGTCGGCTCCTGACGAAGCAGCGTTGAGTCGCGTGATGGCGGGCTTCGAGGAAGCGTTCAAGGGACGAAGTCTGACGGGTATCCCGAGCGAACTTGCCGCTGCGCTTTCCAATGCCGGCGGTGGCTCGCTCTCACTGCGAGTTCGCCAAGGTGATGAGGATGCCATCAAGGCAGCACTCAAACAACTCTCTTCGCGCGACGAAAACTTGGAAACCCGAATCGAGCTGGCGAAGACATTCGGCGAGGTTGATCAACCACGCTCGGTGCCGGTATTACTGAGCTTGCTGGGCGATGGCAACGAAGGAGACGCTGCGCTTCGCGAAGCCGCGTTGGTGGCGCTTCAGAATTATTCGTCGCCAAAAATTGCCACCGAAGTGCTGGCCCGCTACGACAAGCTGTCGCTGACAGAAAAAGACGTGGCCCAAACGCTATTGACGAGTCGCAAGGCGTGGTGCCTGCTGTTTCTCGCCGCCGTCGAAGATGGTTCGATTCCCCAGGACTCGGTTGCGATCGGTACCGTTCGCCGCATCATGATTCATTCCGACCCCGAGATCGCGCGTTTGGTCGCCAAACACTGGCAGTCGGTCGAAGGGGCGACCAATGAGCAGATGCAGCAACAATTCAAGCGGGCGACCCTGGCGATCGCGTCAGGCGAAAGTAACCCGTATCGCGGCCACGATCTGTACGAAGCGGCGTGTGCAAAATGCCATTTGCTGTTTGGGAAAGGGGGCCGGATTGGTCCCGACTTAACCTCGCTCAAACGTGACGACACCGCCACCATGTTGCTGAATATTGTCAACCCCAGTGCGGAAGTTCGCGAAGGGTTCGAGCAGTACTTGGTACTAACGTACGAAGGCCGGGCTGTGAGCGGGTTCCTGTTCGATCAGGACAGCAACGTCGTGGTTTTGCGTGGCCAGGACGGTCAGAATACAACGATCGAGCGTGATGATATTGAAGAGATGATTCGTCAACCTAAATCGCTGATGCCCGAAGGATTGCTCGACGAACTGAGCGACCAAGAAATCCGTGATCTCATGTCCTACCTCCGCCGTAGCCAACCGATTGTCAAATAAGGAATATAAATGAATCTCCACTCGAACGACTCGCGATCCAATGCGCTGAAATCGATGCTCTCCAAAGCGTTTGTTTCCGCGATCATTGCCGTGACGTGCTCACTCCAGCCCGCCAGCGCAATCGCGCAGAAACCAAATATTGTCTTCATTCTCGCAGACGATTTGGGGTACGGAGAACTGGGGTGCTACGGTCAAGACAAAATCAAGACACCGAACCTTGATCGACTCGCCAGCCAAGGGATGCGGTTGATGCAGCACTACACGGGCGCTCCGGTGTGTGCGCCGGCGCGCGGCACGTTGATGACGGGCCAGCACCTGGGACACTCCGAAATTCGCAGCAATCGGAAAGCGAAAAATGACAAACAGTTTCCCGGCGAATGGCCGATTACCGACGGCATCGTCACGATCGCTGAAACACTCCAGAACGCGGGATATGCAACCGGCGCGTTTGGCAAATGGGGATTGGGCAACTCGGACTCCAGCGGTTCACCCAACCGCCAAGGTTTCGATCGGTTTTATGGCTACCTCAGCCAACGCAACGCCCACAGCTACTACCCGCCGTACCTGAACAGCGACGACAAGGAAATCACGATCAATGACCCGCCAATTCCGGGGCATCAAAAGAAGCCGCACGGAGAGGTCAACGCGGACGATTATCGCGGCCAGGTGTACGCGCCGGATCGAATTTTGGAAGAAGCAGTCGACTGGTTAGGCAAGAACAAAAGCAAGCCATTCTTTCTGTATCTTCCCTTCATCGAGCCTCACGTTTCGCTACAACCGCCGCAAGAGTGGGTCGATCAATATCCGGAGCAATGGGACGAAGAACACGGAGCCTATCGAGGCCAGAACGGCTATCTACCCCATCCGCGTCCGCGTGCCGCGTACGCGGCAATGATCTCCGATCTAGACGAACATGTTGGCACGATTCTCGATCAACTCGACCAGTACGGGCTGACCGATAACACGATTGTGGTGTTTACGTCGGACAACGGACCAACGCACCCGCGTACCGACGATCGGTGGCACGTGGGCGGCGCGGCCTGTACGTTCTTCAATTCCGCCGGTGGCCTGAAAGGTTACAAAGGGAGCTGTTACGAGGGTGGACTGCGGATGCCCTGCATTGTGCGGTGGCCGGGACATGTGAAACCAGGTTCGGAATCGGAAATGGTATCGTATTTTCCTGATTGGTTCCCAACGTTGGCGAAGCTCGGGGGCGCGGAACTACCGGTGAAACAGCAACTCGATGGAATTGATTTGACGCCGGAGCTGCAAGGGGAAAGCACCCCCAAACGCGAACAACCCCTGATTTGGGAATTGGCCTGATACGGGGGAATTATCGCGATCCGCGATGGCGACTGGAAAGCGGTTCGCCGCGACGTGATGAAAAAAGAACCCGGCCAATGGGAACTCTACAACTTGGCCAACGATCGAAATGAATCCAACGACGTGGCAGCGTCGCACCCTAAAATCGTCCAGCGATTGGACGCCAGTTTCCGGGAAAACCGAACCGTCGAACCTGATTTTCCTCAACCACTGTTCGACCCAAAATGAGATCCTGAAGGTCACCGACAGCGGCGGAAACATCGACTACGACTTTGCCGATGTTCATGTTCTCGATCCGAACCAGCCGGACCAATACGTCCCAGGAATCCACGCTGCGTATTGGCCGACGCTGAACAACAGGATCAATGAGCCCATCACGTTCAAGGTCCGGTCGTACCGTAATCAGGAAGGCAATGAAGTCTGGGATTTTGAAGACGGCAGTCCGCCCGTTACCGTGAAATCAGAGGGGAACGTCGACCAGCAGGCTGCCGACGGCTATGCCATCACCCAGCACACCTATCAACAACCGGGTGACTATATCGTCAGCGTGCAGCGCAGCCGAAACGATGGGGTCACCGCAACGACGCGGCTGCATGTGCGCGTCGCCGGGGAGTAAGCACGTCCTGAATTCGATTCGGTGGAGCAACCAGCCTGCATCGCGTGTGATCCATTTGCGTTTGAGTTTTCCAACTCCGGATGGGCAACTCAACGTTCGAACTTCCTAGTGCCGCCACTTTGGTGGAGGCAAACCTTGGCGTCGTCATTGAAAAGCCGCACGATCTCTTCGCCGGGAGGCGCTCAAGTGCCTTTAGGCCACCACCACCAAAAATCCGCCCGCG
Source organism: Rhodopirellula sp. (assembly GCA_041688415.1). Classification (GTDB taxonomy): domain Bacteria; phylum Planctomycetota; class Planctomycetia; order Pirellulales; family Pirellulaceae; genus Rhodopirellula. The sequence goes on from JBDNIG010000478.1 coordinate 7,505, forward strand.
ACACTCCGCTGCCCACGTCCCAGCAGCCTGGACCCGTCGAGCGACAATCGCTCCCATCGCTGCACCTGCCAACCGGTCGCCACGAAATCGGCTTTCAATTCGCGGCGGGAGAACTGGTGCAAGAACATGTCCGGTAGTCCTCGGTAGGCATACACGGCATCTCCAAATTCCCAACCGCGGCGCGTGACTGCTCGCATCGCGGAGCCTGCAAGTTGTCGTATTCCCGGCAGGCGGGTTAGTGCCGCGTAGCGATGGTGTGCATGTAAATAAAACGGACCTGTTGGTTGGACAATGCGGCGTACGTGCGACAAAAACCGCCGCCGGTTGTTGCGGCCCTGAATCATGCCGAGTGTGCTGAATAGGCAAACGGCGCCGGCGGCAATGTTGTCCGCCACGGCGTCGAGTTCCACCAGATTGGCCTGGATTGGGACTACCGACCCGAGGTCGCGTTCTCGAACCTGATGCAGCATTGGCATCGAGAGGTCAATCGCCAACACGTCGTACCCGCCCGCAGCGAGCAGTTCCGACGCTCTCCCGGTACCACAGCCCAGATCGAGCACCCATTTTCTTTCCTCGCCATTTTTTTTCTCGGCCTGATTGCCCGGCGTCATGTGGGTTTCGGTCGCACCAGAATCACCTCCCGTTTTCTGCTCGTCGCGTTGATTGTGGGAGGAAAGAATTTCTGGAAACATTTCTGCTAGCAATCCGAGATCAACGCGGCAAAGTGGCGTGCCAGCCACAAAATCGTCGTAGCGGACAGCGATCGACCCTTCGTGAGCATATCGCCACGTCCCCGCGGATACTCCCGCGGGCCGCCGCCAGACGGTCTGATCCGCAGCCGCCCGTCGTTTTTTCGCGACTGGGGGCGTCGAGTCGAGTGGGTTGGGCGTGGAGCTAGGCATGGGATTGGCCAGATGGAAGGTCGCGCCGGACATCGCGGGGGCTGTTTCAATTGTTACGAAGGGTCCTATAATCCGCGCCACACAGTGGTAACTGAACTTCACCTACACGGGAATCTGAGCAAAGTGGCTATTCGAGTAGCAATCAACGGCTTCGGTCGCATCGGACGTTTGACCTTCCGAAACCTGATGGAACGCAAGGACGAATTTGAAGTCGTCGCCGTCAACGATTTGACAGACAACCGCACCCTGGCAACGCTGCTGAAGTATGACAGCGTGCATGGTCGTTATCCCGGCGAAGTCAGCTATGACGACACTTCGTTGACGGTTGAAGGCAAAAAAATCGCGGCTTTGGCCGAGCGAGATCCTCGCAAGTTGCCTTGGAAAGATCTCAAGATCGACATCGTGATCGAATCGACCGGTTTCTTCACCGCACGTGCGACGGGCGACAAGCCCGGCTATGACAGCCACCTCGAAGCCGGTGCCAAGAAAGTTGTGTTGAGCGCTCCCGCCAAAGACGGCGCCGACCTCACCTGCGTGCTGGGCGTCAATGACGACAAGCTGACGGCTGATTTGCAGTGCATCTCCAACGCCTCCTGCACCACCAACTGCTTGGCACCCGTTGCCAAGGTGCTCAACGAAACGTTCGGCATCGAGCAAGGTCTGATGACGACCGTGCACGCATACACGAACGATCAAAACGTTCAGGACCAACCGCACAGCGACCTGTACCGCGCCCGTGCTGCCGCTCTGAACATCATCCCAACGAGCACCGGTGCTGCCAAAGCAGTCGGTTTGGTGATTCCAGAACTGCAAGGCAAGCTGACCGGCATCGCGATGCGGGTTCCCGTTCCGACGGGCAGCGTGGTCGACTTGACCTGCAACCTGGCCAAGGAAGCCAGCAAGGAATCGATCAACGAAGCGATGAAGAAGGCTGCCGAAGGACCTCTCAAGGGCATCCTGTTCTACGCCACCGACCCGATCGTCAGCAGTGACATCGTGCACGACTCACATAGCAGCATCTTCGCTTCGGACTTCACACAAGTCCTCGGCGATAATGGCAAGTTCGTCAAGGTTGTGTCGTGGTACGACAACGAGTGGGGCTACTCCTGCCGCACCGCCGACCTGTGCAGTCGCCTGGCCAAGTTCCTTTAAGAAGAAAGCGACTAGCTATTAGCTCCTTGCTGCTAGCTAGATCCACTACCATGAAGGCGTGATGAATCGTCATCACGCTTTTTTTGTTCCTCTCCACCGCCAACAGTCGCCAGCAAAATCGCTAGCAGCTAACAGCTAGAAGCTTATAGCTTTCTCAAAAATGTTCATTGATCGCGTCGAAGTTGAATTCACTGCTGGCAAGGGCGGCGATGGTTGCACGAGTTTCCGGCGTGAGAAGTTTGTCCCGCGTGGTGGTCCCGATGGCGGTGACGGTGGCAAGGGCGGCAGTATCATCTTCGAAGCCCGCGTCGGCGTGAACTCGCTCGCCGCGTTTGCCAATCGCCGGTTCTTTCGAGCCGAAAAAGGGAAGCATGGCGAAGGTTCGCTGCGACATGGACGCAAAGGGCGTGAGATGCGATTGCAGGTCCCCTGCGGAACGAGTGTGATCGATATCGCCGATGGCTTCGTGATCAAAGACCTGACGACCCCCGGCGAAACATTTGTGCTTTGTCGGGGCGGACGTGGTGGCCACGGCAATGCACGTTTCAAGACATCGACCAATCAGGTTCCGCGGGTGCATACCGCCGGCGATCCCGGTGAAGAGCGGCACGTGGTTCTGGAGCTGAAATCCATCGCGGACGTGGGCTTGATCGGCAAACCCAATGCCGGCAAGAGCACGTTGCTCTCCTGCATCTCGAGCGCTCGGCCGGAAATCGCCGACTACCCCTTCACGACCAAATTCCCCAATCTCGGCATTGTTGACGTCGATCAAGAGCGTTCCTTCGTCACCGCCGACATCCCCGGTCTGATCGAAGGTGCTAGCGACGGTGTCGGCCTCGGCCACGAGTTTTTGCGGCACGTCGAGCGCGCCGGATTGCTCGTGCACCTCGTCGAACCCGCTCCCGTCGATGGTACCGATCCCATCGAAAACTACGCTGCGATCCGTGAAGAGCTCCGCCAGTACGACGAGAGCTTGGCCGATCGGGACGAATTGGTTGTCCTCACGAAAAGCGAGCTCGATCTCGATGCTGAGGTGTTCGAGCAAATGCAGCAACACTTCACCGACCATCCCGTCGAACACCAACGTGAATTGTTCGCCATCAGTGCGGCCGCGGAAATTGGATTGCGTGAGCTCGTCGAAGCCATCATGGACCGCGTGGCGGCACACCGCCAGCAAATGTTGGACGCTGGCGAAGAGCTCAGCCCAATCCGCGAGGTCGACGTGCCAGCGGAGAAGAAGAAGAAACGACGCGTTTCACCTCACAAGTTAGGGCCGACAGCGTCGCTTTCGAACGATCATCAAGCCCGCGATGTTCCTGAAATGTGGGGCAAGCAATCTCCCATGGGCCGCACGCTCGCGACACCCGACACGGACGACGAGCCAAGCGACCATGCTAAGCCGGACCAGCAGCCGTGATCATCGGGATCGACGTCGGTAACACGGCGATCAAGCTCGCTATCGCCGACGATACGGACGCGGTCGTCAAGCGAGTTGCCGAACCCCACGCGCTGGAATCAATATCGCACACCCTGTCGGATCTCTCGCGAAGCGAAGCGGCCGATGTTCGCATCGCCAGTGTCAACCGTGCCAAAACGAACGAGCTCATTGCGTTGACGCAATCGATCGCTGGTGAACGCGTCCGCTTTCGTCAAATTACGTACGCCGATTTGCGGATTTCGATCGCGACCGATTCACCTGAACGGATCGGCATTGATCGACTCGTCGGAGCGTTCGGTGCCGCGAAGAGCTACAACCTACCACTCATTGTGGTCGATGCCGGTACCACCGTGACGGTTGATTTGGTGGATGCGGCAGGTGTCTATCGCGGAGGCGCCATCATTCCTGGACTCGAGATGCAGACCAGGGCGCTCGCGGCCGGTACCGATGCTCTCCCGGAAATTGACTGGCAGGCGTCGTGCGAACCCAAATGCGTCGCGGCGCCGCGGCGCGTGCCCGCGAGGGATACCATTGCGGCAATCCGGTTGGGGATTTTGTCGAGCGTTGTCGGAGGAATCGAGCGACTCGTCCGGCTCTACGGGAACCCGCAATGCGTCGTGGTGACCGGTGGCGATTGTCGGTGCATTGCCTCGGCGCTACAGAGTTCATCGCAACATGATTTTGAAACACACCTGCATCCACATCTGGTCTGTCGCACGTTGGCGGGCTTAGCGACAGCGAGAGAATAGAACGCGTCGAATCAAAGCTACCGTCGCCAGACGGTGGAATCCACGTTCTGGCGAACGTAGCTACTCGCTTTGTCCATTCACTGTCGCTTAGAGTCGATTGGAACATCGCCGAGCGACGACTGCACGTAGCCTGAGCGTCAGCCTATCTCGAAATCAATGCCGCTTCGCCCCACAGGGATGGATCTTCAGTGATCGGGAATTGCTCGCTCAGGGTCAGTGATTGGTTTCCCAGCTCACGGTCAGCGACCATATAAAAGAATCCCATCCGCGGTTGATCGATGGGTTCGTATCCCGTCATGGCGGTCGCAGGGATCCATCCCGACATTTCGTATCCATCGTGCTTGGGCGCGGCATGGATTTGCAGTGCTTGGTTGCCAATCGGTTTCGGGTTGCCGCGCGCGCGGTTGATCGGCACGAGCTGCGCGACGGGGCGTTCACGCTGGGGACCACCTCCGGCGGGCAACCATAGGAAGCGATGACAGTGCTGCGTGGCGCGGTGAATATTCGGACTGTTTCGGGTGTCGATCCAGAGGTGCAGTCCGTCACTCTCGTCGAGTCGGGTGTCACGGCACCAGGGCATCGCTCGCTTGCCCGCTACCTTGACCGAAAATCCGATACCCTCGGTTGACCAAGCCACGCGGAAGTCGGCAAAGATCGGTCCCCCCGACAACGCCGCGAACGAGGGCATCCGGCACGATTCAGGCAGCGTCAAACCGCGTGAAGTCCACTCCATTTTTTTCCGTAACAATCGCACCTCGAATCGAAACAGAATCGTGGGATCGACCAGTTGTTTGGAATCAATTGGCATAGGAAATCAATAGGACTTGCGGAGGAACGGAAGGCGATTCGCCAGTGTGGAGCGCGATGATGGGACGATCAAGGCGGTCAGTACTCGATTATTCCCGTGCAATCCGTACAAGCGGCGAGTTTTCACGAAAATGCCCAGTTTCACTTATCGAACCGTACCGCCCAGCCGTCAAGCTCGTCGATAACGTGCTATACCGCGAACGATGCGGGTCGGCACACGGGCGATGAAACCGGTTTCTTATCTAATATCCGGATCGCACATTCATCCGTGTCGGCCTCTATCGATCGAATCCCACCTTAATTTTCTCACCTCGAGCGGGCGTCGTTTATTGCTCGCTGACCTACGAACCCCATCGCACTTTCATTCTCGTGGAACGTCTCCACATTGGAAGTTCACGCCAGCGAAGGATCGCAGGTTTTATTCTATAGGATTATTCAAATGAAATCGCAATCATTCAAAACAATTAAAAAGTTCGCGTCTCGTTTCTGTGCCTCTCGTCGCGGACGCTTGCGGCGTATGCTGCTGGCCGCATTCTTTACGGGCGGATCGCTCGCTGCCGCCACAACTTCCGCAATGGCAGCGGATGCGCCCCCTGTCCATCTTGGTGGTATCTCGATCCTGGTCCATGAGTTTATTCCCGAGGCTACCGTGGCGGTAATCGCATCGGAAGAACGGGGAGACGTCGTCGCTGCAACTCCAATCCACCGTACATCCAGTCAGTTCAACCAGTCGATCGCCGCAGCGGTCAGTGACTCAGCGGCGAAAATTGGCATCCCCGTTGAGCAGTTTCTCGAACCATTCGTGATGGTGGGACATCCGGGATCACCGTCCCGGGACTCAAGCCCGTATCCATCGCGGCTCATTGAGTCGGCACCGTTAGCAACGACATCGCCGGAGAAATCTCCAGCCGCCGACATGGAAACTGAGTTGGCCGCAGTGGCGCCGCCGCAACAACAGGTCGACGATGTCGCTGCCCTGAATTGCTGGTGGCTCGGCGAAGATGCTCTCGAGTGGACCGCGGAAGTCATCGACATCGACGATATTTTTGCGATGGGAGCGGCCGACGCCAACGAACTTGCAGTCAATGACGTGGTGTCAGGTGTCGGGTCCGCTCCGCTCATTGCAACGATCCCGGACGCCTACTTTCCATATGATATCGCCCCGCGAGATATTGAACTGGACTACTTGTCGCTGACCACCGTTCAGCCGATCCGCCCGAAGAATTACGTATCGCTTCCCGAGCAGTGCGACCGTGACGAGGCGAATGAAGTGGCCCTCACGGAACCCGTCATTGAGATCTCGCCCGACTGCCTGCTCGACGAGCTCATCCATGACGCTGCTGAATTTTCCAAGCAGAATCATCTCGGTGACCTGAGCCTGGCAACCTTGGGCGAGACAGTTGGGAATTGGTTTGCATTGTCGACCGACGGCTCGGCCCGTCGTGAAAAACCAGCGTCTAACAGCTCAGACGGACGGAACCGTCTGGCTACATTGTCAGTCGACGACTCTGCCGATCACGAGTCCGACGAGCAATTCGCCATACATCCTGTCGACAAAGAGACACTGCCGGGCGATACCGCGGACGACGCCGCCGTCGAGGTTGCACCGGAGCAGGTCGTCGCCGACGGGACAGAAACTCCTACGGTCGACGACGTCGCCCTAGCGGAGATCGTGGCCATGGAGGTCGGTAGTGAGCAGATTCCCGCACCCGTCGCTGAGGAAGCACCCAACGCGGTCGCGGCGGAGCAGGTTGTCGTCGACGAGACCGAAGCTCCCGCAGTCGAGGAAGTCGCGGTCGAGGAAGTCGCGGTCGAGGAAGTCGCCGTCGCGGAGGTCGTCACCATGGAAATCGATGGCGAGCAGATTCCCGCACCCGTCGCTGAGGAAGCATCCAACGCGGTCACTGCGGAGCAAGTTGTCGCCGACGACACCGAAGC
>JBDNIG010000479.1:0-17577 GCA_041688415.1 Rhodopirellula sp.
CGCCGCCGGCCAGGCCGACAGTACCCGAGACGCATCAAAACCTAGAGGAGATAAATCATGAAAGCGACCAGGGAGCAAAGATGTTTTTTCTGGGCCTGGGAACCGGCCTCGGATCAACCATGTGAGGGCGAGTGAGAGAGGGGGGAGTCGGGAGAAGGGGAGACACGGAGAAAGGGGGTTGGATACGGCTTAATTTCTCCGTGTCTCCCAGACTCCCAGACTCCCAGACTCCCAGACTCCCAGACTCCCAGACTCCCAGACTCCAACCTCACCTTTTCAAAAACTAATCGGATTCCGTGAAGGAACCGCTTGCCAGCAGCATCTGAATGGTCAAGCACTCTCCGCCCATTCAAACCTCAAGGATTCGAGGAAATCATGTCGAACGGAATCACATCGTTGGTCTGGCCAATAGCTCTCTCGCTGCTCTTTGCGTTTACCGGCTGTGCAAAGGATCGCACCGCCTTTGTTGGAACGGCTGGAGGTGGAGGTGGAGGCTGCGGCAGCGGTGGATGCGGCGGTGCCGCAGTCGGACAACAACCGATGGCTCAACAACAACTGATTGCTAGCGGCAGTGACGTCATTCAGAACAAACTCTGCCCCGTGATGGGTGAGCCACTCGGCTCGATGGGTGACCCCGTGCCGGTCACCGTTGGAGGAGAAACGCTCTTCGTTTGCTGTCGCGGCTGCGTGAAAAAGGTGAAGGCCGATCCCGCCAAATACTTCGCGATCGCTCGTAACGAATGAAAGAAGATTTCTCGAATATGTCCCCCTCGCGTGAAACTCGCCAACCGTTCGCTTCGATTTTGCTGGTCGCACTTTACCTTGCTGCCGTTGTTTCGCCGGTCATTGTGGCGGTGCTCTCCGTTCCGCAAACCGACCATCCGTTCTGGAGCGAAGTAGCGAAGAACTGTGGGTTGATCGGAATCGGTGTCCTGCTGATGCAGTTTGTCTTGGCGGCTCGACTGCCGCTGACCAATCGTTTTTTTTCGCTCGATAGCTTGATGCTCTTCCACCGTTCGATGGGTATTTTCGCGATCGTTCTCTTACTGGTGCATCCCGTCCTGCTGGCATACGGCGAAGGCAACTGGAAGTTGCTTTACGGCCTCGATCAGACTTGGTACATCTGGGCTGGAAAAACGGCGTTGTTGCTTTTGCTCGTTCACGTATTGATCTCTGTTTTCCGTCGCTCGTTGAAGCTCAGCTTCGAGCGGTGGCGAATTTTGCACGATTTGCTGGCCATCGCGATCATCGCGTTGGCGTTGCTTCATAGTTGGTACGCTGGCGGTGACTTGTCCGCATTGCCGATGCAGATGTTGTGGGTGATGCTTGGCGGTGCAGCCATCTCGGCGTTTATCTGGCATCGACTAATCCGACCGCGACGGTTGGCTGCCAAACCTTACCGAGTTGAAGACGTTCGACAAGAATCGCCAGACGTCTGGACGTTGCGTTTGGCGATGCCCAATAGCGACGTGGCAGAACATCTTCCGGGCCAATTCCATTTCCTGACGTTTCCAAACTCTAACGCTGTGCCTGCGGAAGAACACCATTTCACGATTTCTTCTAGCCCGACACTAACCGGATTCGTCGAGTCTACGATCAAAGCATCGGGAGATTTTACCAGTCAAGTCGGCAAAATAGAGATTGGCGAGATTGCGATTGTGCAAAGCAACTTCGGTCGCTTCTCATACACACTGAACCGGAATGAATCCGAGCTGGTGTTCATCGCTGGTGGGATCGGCATCACTCCTCTGATGAGCATGCTTCGTTACATGCGAGACATTGGTGACAGACGTCCCGTCACACTGATTTACGGCAATAAGACCGAAGCCGACATTGTGTTTCGCAGCGAGTTGGACGACATGCAAACGACACAAAAACCGACTTTGCGTGTGGAACATGTCCTGTCCGCCGCTGATGAGCCGTGGCCGGGCGAGAGCGGACATATTGATGGAAAAATGCTCAACCGCTTGCTGGGCGGCGACCTGATGAAGACGGGCTTCTACGTCTGCGGCCCTGCGGCGATGACCGACCAAGTCGTCACCGCACTCCGACACCAAAAAGTGCCGCGACACAGATTGCACGCCGAGTCTTTCTCGTTGACGGAGGATACTGCACCAACGAGTGCCAGGAGCGTTTTCCGAAAATGGATGACAGCTATATTAGTTGTCACGATGGTTGCGGTGACCGTCACGATGGCGGGAATACGTGCCGGTGGCAGCGAAGCCACTGGCGATGGTCACGGACATTCTCACAGTCATGTTGACCATTGAACCAGGCGATGAACGATGGTCTCCGTTGACGTGCGAACCGAATCGGATATTGACGACGCAAGCGTGCCAGTTTGGCGTCTCGGGAAGCATATCCCTGAGCTGGATGGATTGCGTGGGTTCGCGATTCTCATTGTGACATTGTATCGGTTTGGGAATGGATTTCCTTCCGACACGGCGGCGGGCAAAGCACTTGGGATGGTATTCAGCCTGGGGGACCGTGGCGTCGAATTGTTCTTCGTCCTTTCCGGCTTTCTGATTACCGGCATCTTGATCGATGGAAAAGATCAGCCGCACTACTTTCGCAACTTCATTGCGCGTCGCAGCCTACGAATTTCTCCACTCTACTTCTGCACATTGTTCGCTTTGGTGGTCGCCGCCAGATTCCTGCCCGAGGTTCGCGAGATGTTCGCTCAGCCACTGGAGAATCAGTTCTATCTCTGGACGTATTTGGTTAATGTCAAGATGAGCGTCGAGGATCAATGGTGCTTCGGATACCTGGATCACTTCTGGTCGCTGGCGGTGGAGGAGCATTTTATCTCGTGTGGCCGCTCATGCTTTTTTGCGTTCGCTCATCTCGCGTACTTCGAGTAGCGATTGGCTTGGCTATTCTCGGTGCCGCATCGCGAATTGTTTTCGTGCTCGTCACTCATCACGGGGTTGCCGCAGATGTATTGACGCCCTTTCGCATGAACGCATTGTTGATCGGATCAGCAGTCTCGCTAATGGTGCGTACCCCGCAATGATTGGAGCCGCTAAAGAAATGGTTGCCGATGACGGTGTTGGGTTGCGTCGCGATCGTCGTAACGGGACTACTACTCAACAAGCGTCTGTACACGATACCGCTTAGCATTTGGCCGACGGTTTTGGGCATGCATCCTCATATGGTTGTTGACGGCGAACCGGACCGACTTATTGGCTCGCGTTCTCAATCGGGTGTAACCGGGGTTCCGCCGATTGGATTTGGCGTCTTGCGGAATCTGGGTAACAAAAAAGCGGCCTTCCTGCCATAATCCAGGTATCTACATCCGTATGACCAAGGCAGGAGGCCGCTTTCGATGACTCTCGCGACTTTAACCCCATCTGACAAGACCACTTTGGCATCCAAGCAGGCCGCGCAAGCTGCGGCCGTCAAGGAATCATTGCAACGCATTGATGACTATGCTGCCCAACTGAAGACAGTGGTGCAATCCGCCGCTCAGAACTCTGAATCGTTCGATCAGACAGAAAGATCGGTACGTGAGGATCGCACGAATAATGGCCAACCAGGCGGTTGAATCATTCATCCTGGCGCAGGGTGACGGCGATTTGGGCGAAACCGTCGTCACGGAAGGCGGGAAAACTCTGCACCGAAGCGAATCAACCCATCGGACAACGATCCGATCGATCTTTGGCACTCATACCTTTGAGCAATTCACTTACGCCCCAGGACTCAAGAAAGCGACTGAGCTTCGGCCCATCAGCGCTCGGATGTCGCTACCGCAACGACAATGGTCGTTCCTGCTGCAAGAACTCTCTCAAATGATGGCAGTGGATCAAGCCTACGATCAAGCGATGAACAACCTCGGTGAGATCCTGGGTGGCAATTTTTCAGTCGATACCGCTGAAAAGATCAATGCTGATCTTGGCACCGTGGCGGGTAATTTCCTCAATCGCCTGCCCGACCCAGTGCCTGAGAGTGAAGCAAAGTTGCTGGTTGCTTCGGCAGACGGTAAAGGCGTGCCGCTTGTCAAGGAAGACTCCGCCAAGGTGGCTGCGTTTGAAACAGCTAAAAAGAATCCTGGCAATCGCCGCATGGCGATCGTCGCAAGCGTGTACACGGTCGATCCGCATGTCCGTACTGCCGAAGACATCACTGCTGCCTTGTTTCGCGACGATCGGGATGACAACAAAGAGAAAATCAAACGCCCTCGTCCACAGAACAAGAACACCACTGCGCACTTTCCCGAGGTACAGGACAACGGTAATGACCGCGATCTCTCTATCAACGGGATTCATGTGGCGATGGCTTGGATCATGGGGCAGGTCGCCGCTCGTCGGAGACGTGGGCAGGTGCTGATCGCGTTGATGGACGGTCAAGAAAGTTTGTGGCAAACGATGATGCTTCATCTATCGTTCGGTCCACGCACGGTGCCGATCTTGGATATTCTGCATGCGTTGGCTTATGTGTGGGAAGCGGCCAAACTTTTCACTAAAGATGACGCCGCTCGCAAGGCGTTTACACGAGAGCGCGTATTGCGGATTTTACGAGGTGAGGTGCGAGGCGTGATCAAAGGCTTGCGTCGTCTGGGGACAATCAGAAAACTAAAAGGCGATGCGAAGAAAGTTCTGGATCGCATTTGCAACTACTTAGAAAAGAATGCGGATCGAATGCGTTACGATGAATATCTACGCCGGGGCTATCCGATCGCGTCTGGCGTGATCGAAGGTGCTTGCCGTCACTTGGTTAAAGATCGCATGGAGCGTAGCGGGATGCGATGGACTCTTGATGGGGCCCAAAGCATGTTGAACGTACGAGCGGCATTCCAAAGCGATCACTGGCGAGGATTCTTGGATGACCGTATGCAAAAAGAAATCGAAAGCACTCACAGCAATCGCGAACTCATGACTGACTATCAACCTTTCGCCCTAGCGTGCTAAGCGGCGGAACGCCGGTTACACCCGTCCGGCACCGCCTAAATCCAGCGTGAGCGTTTCACCAGGTTCGAGCGAGAACGGAACCCGTTGGGACGATGTCACCTCTGCCGCCCCGTCGCCGACCATGAAAATAATCTCACGACCGATCGCACCATGCCCATCGAACAATCGTCGGTGTCGATAGTTCCCCCCATCGTCCGTCGTCGCGGTCGCCGTTGCATAGAGTCGCCCAACATCTCCTTGCACTGGTTGGAAGGTTCCGCCATTGATGTCCAAGCGAACATTCGCCCCCAATTTCGGTCCGACGCGAAAAACACCCTGCACGGTTGCCCAAGGTTTCAACCGGATCGTTTCATCTGGCTGAATCGATTCGGAAAACAGAAATGCGTGTCCTTGATCATGCACAATGACCAAGTGAAACGGATCATCGCGAACCGGAATGCTGAAACGACCATCGGCATCGGCGTCGAAGCGGGTTGCGTAGGTCGATGAATCATCAATGACACCGTCCTCAATTGAGATCTGTGCGTCCTCGGTCGCGATTGCGATTTGGGCACCACCGGCAGGTTGTCCATCGGCGCCCACGATCCGGCCGGACAAACTCTCGGCCTGTTGCAACTTAAACTCATACGTCACGTCGCCCTCGTCAGACGAAAAGTCACGTGATTGGGCAACCCGATATCCATCCGCTTCGATACGGACAAGATACCCTTCACTCGTCCGATTGAATTTGACGCAGTACTCTGGTGTTTGGGATGTATAGACGTCGCGTTTGTACCAATCCACTCCGATTCTCATATCGGGGTTGCGCCTCCCCGGTGTAACGCGAAAGTTGGTGATCGGATCGCCAGTTTCCGCATCGAGGACGCGGCCCGTGATGACCAAGAAATTTGGCGGTTGAAACACGTATTCTTCCTCACGTGCCTTGATGACTTGGTCCGTCAACTGCATCCCGTTTTTCGGACAGATATCGGCTTCGAATGCGTCGAGTGGAGCCTCGTCCCAAACCCACACGCCGTTGTCATCGGTGTAGCATTCGACGTGATCAAATTCGAAATATTTGACATGCCCACGCCAGCGCTGCAGGAAAATCCTCGCTTTGGGTAGCCCGTTGCCGTCGGCGTCGACGACGCGCACCCGCACATGTCCACCCGGTGGCAGGACAAAGTCAACCGGATCGATCCCCGGCCCGATTCGAACCTCTTTCATTTCCAATGCTCGGCCTGTGGCAAAGACCACCACGCGGGGCAACGATTCATCACAACCGTCGAGTTGATAGCGACCGAACTCATCCGATTTGGTTTCGCGGACTTCGTTGAAAAACTTCGTTCGTACCGTCGCCCCATCGATCGGTTTGCCTTCCTCGTCGCGAACGAACCCCGCCAACGTATATCCTTTCAACAACGTGACCGTGCCCGTTGAAGGACGATCGGGTGTTCTGCCCCGACGACGGCATTCCCGCCTGCATCGAGTACCACACCACCAACACGCCAGGCTGCTTCGACGGTGGCGGTGAAAAATTTTGGCAGCGGTTCTATCTTCCGATCCTGACTGAACTCGGCCCAATAAGGGCAAATCCCTCCGCCTCGATCTTGAAGACTAGGTAACCTGGAAACTTTTTGCTTGCAAACGAATCGTTCCATTTTCATCAGCAATCGTTTCGATCCCATACGAGTTGGCTTCTTGAACCGTACCGACAACGATTTGGGATGCGTCCATCTTCGGCCGGCAACGAATCACGACCGCAGCCCCAGGTACCGGGCGAGCGTTCTCGTCGACCACCTTCAGCTCAAAGGATTGCTTGGCATCATCTTCACTCAACTCGGTTGATTGAGAATATCCAAAAACGTTCCATAACATCGAACTCACAACGACGAGCAACATGAGTCGCAGGGTCACAAATTGTTGATTCATATTTTGAACTGTCGGGTGGGTAGGCGTTTGTTCGGAAAAGCGATTCTAAAAGAACGCATTGAATCAGACAATATATCGGACTGTCGGGTTGGCCGCCGCACCTGCTCGTCCTCCTCTGGTGGTGTTGATCGCGAGTGCGGATATCTCAAGCTACCTCACCAGCGATGACCCTTTCTATGGCCGGCTTGCTCTGATCCTCGAAGAGAAGTGTCGTTGTCGGTGTCGCCCGTGCCGTTCGTTGGCACGACATCCCACAAGGCAGCGATGCGCGGGTACGCCAAGAATTCGGCGATGGAATTGGCATCATTCGTGGCACCCTTCGCTGAACCCAACCGTGGCAAGCGAACGCCACTGTCTTCACATCAAACGAATCTACGAACACTGTGAGGTCAGTTCCACCGGCGAACTGGCCGCTCATTTTCTGCGCAGGCGTTAAACCGCTCTCATGGGAAAAGCCGATTCTTGCGCAAGGCATTGCGGCTCGACCGCGAGCGATTTCTTGGTCTCCCGCGTATCCCCACATTTGGGGGACCGACTCAGCTCTACAAAAATCCCGATAGGTTACTCCGTCTCGGGATTGCGCCGGGCTTCAAAAGGCTCACACTCGGCGGAATAGCGGTCGGCCACAACATGGCCGTCAATCTGCTCGAATAAAGTTTGATAGTAGTAATGAATAGGGCAATAAGGTAATAGGGAGAGCAACACACTCTTGCTTGTTGGTGGCGAACTTATTCTGGCGTTCGAGTTTCAGTTCCAACTTGAACTGCTCCCACTCAGCGGTGAGTTATTGATTATGGTGGTGCCGGTGCTCACACGCATTTGCGGGACGCATCGACGCTCCGTGTTCATAACACGACACGCGTATTTTTGGCGGAAACAGAACTGGGCTGCGGTTGGCACTCTCAGCGATATGCGGTCCCGCCACGATCGTGACCACAGCGTGACGCAGCCGAGATGCTCGTTCTCAATCAGCCAGCATTGATTAAAGTCGATGCGCCCCGCTTTGACCGACGACGCCGAAGAGTGATAGCGATGCCACCAATCGCAAGCAAAAGGACGGACGATGGTTCGGGAACTGCGGCTGCGTTTAGAGTAAGTGAACGACTGTTGAAGCTACCGCCCGATTCGATTGCGGCCTGCTCCAAGCTGCCAGTTGAAAAGGTTGTGAAGTCGGATCTGCCAGCAACATCAGATACCAAGAACGTCGTGGCGTCGAAACTCGGAGCGGTCAGATCGACGGTTCCAAGCACGATCTCACGCATGCCGACGCCTGTTTCCGCCGCCAGAATCCCTGGCTGGCCAAAAAAGTTCCCAAGCGACCAGTAGGCGACGGTATCGGCATCATTGGTTCCGAATTGTTCGTTGCCACCGCTCAAATTGGCGGTCAAGTTTGCGAAGCTGCCGTCCGATCCACTTACGGTAAGGTCGGCCCTGTAGCTCGATAGATTGCCGGAGCGATTGTTGATCCCTCCTGCACCCATCATGTTCGTGTCGTCGCCGAAGATTGACTGGGTCCCACCGGTAACTGTTTCAATCAAGACTAACTCAATGCCCGTGATCACGTCCGAGGGATTGAGTGAAATGGTCTGATCAAAACTCGCAGATCGACCAGGAGCACGGAACGCTAAATCGAAGACGATTGCAGCATTCGCTGGCATTGTCACGAATGCGAAACTGAACAACATTGATAGTAATAGAAATTTTGTCATCTTGCTAACCTCAGGTTGGAAATGGAATGTAGTAGTGGTGCTTTCGCGGCAGCGTTCGTCATTCAGTTGCGTCCGGGACCGAATAGCGTTGGTAACAAAGCCTGAAAGTCGGTGCCGTCCGTTTGTCCGTCCCCGTTTGTGTCAAGTTCTTCGTCGTAAGCGGCTGGATTAAAGAGGGTGGGGAGGATCGCTTGGAAATCGACTCCGTCTCGTATGCCATTGCCATCAACGTCGCCAAGCAACCGGAAGAACCGATCCGCGTTTTCGTCCCCTTCTTCCTCTGCTGCGGTCTTACCGCCAAAGACGTAGTCGGTTAGCATCGCTCGATTCGTACCAACGGTTTTTACCTGAGCGGCTCCGATTTTGAGACGATAATTGCCATCGGAAAGTGAGTTGCCCAACAAGCCTGTCCCGTCTCGATCGTCCACCGATAAGCCGCTTCCAAACGTCAGTTTGACTTCCCACTTTCCGTTGTTATCGATCTGCATCCCAACGATCACGGAACTGACGACGTCGCCCGTATCGATGTTCGTTAGCGTGAACGCGGAATCGAGCAGTGTTTGATCAACCGCTTGGTTAAACACGATCGTGACGCTGCGAACCATCGAACGCTGCGACGAGGTGGGGCTGTCCTCATCGACACGTATCTCCACTATTTCGGGTAAGTTAAACACTTCGACCGCAAGTTCTTTCTCCACTCTCCCGCCAGCGGAATCAGTGACTTCGACTCGGATCTGATAGCCGGATTGTTGCTCATAGTCGACGGCCTGGTTTTGCTTCATGCGAAGTTCATCGCCAACGATGAGAAACCGGTCGTTGTCGACGTCGCCCGTTCCACTGACGAGTGCAAACGTGTGCGTATCGATCAGGTCGGAATCCACGGCTTGGAGCAGTGAGACCAAAACGTCCGCAGCCGAGGTGTTCAGGTTTTCATTTACTCCAACGGTGTCCAACGTCACATCGGTGGGCGGCGAGTTCGGCGGCACGATGTCGAAGCGTTGAATGAAGGCACCGCCTTCGGTTCCGTCATCATTTCCATCGAGTTGTAGACCCGCCGTATCGTGTTGGCTGCGGCTCAAGTCGCTAAAGATCGTCAGACGATATTCGCCCAGCGGCAGCACGCCGCCTGCAATATCCAGCACCGCTTGATCGTCGCCAATCTCGAAATCAGGCTGCAAAGCGTACACCGCGTCGTCACCATCATCGAAGACACCGTTGGGTCCGCTACTTCGCAGTTCATAGCCAGCCGGTGCTAGTGCCCCAATGTTGTTGATTTCTTCGCTGTACTGAACGGCTAGCTGATCCAGCCCATACTCGAATCGCAATACGTCCGCTGCATCCGGCAGAGTGCTGGACGAGCCCGATGTCGACATCACGACGGGAGGCACAGCGTCGGAAGAATCACCGCGGAATTCGTACGCACCGATATCGACAATCCCTGGTACGGTCGTGAATCGGATCGATTCGGCGTTGTTTAGATCCGCTTGCCCGTCGTAGCTGGCAAGCTGATGCGTGCGTCCGTTTCCGGCGGAGATGCCAACCGTGGGCGTGAGATTGGTGTTCACTGGTCCGCTATCAGATTCAGTTCCGTAGTGGAATTCGATGTCGCCAGAATCAAACAACGTGACGGCGAAATTCACGTCACTGTTGTCCGTTGCGTTGGACGTATCCCAGCGAATCGTGACTCGATCGGACTGCGACTGGTCAATGAAAATGTCGTCGCCCGTTAGGTTGGTCCGCAGATTGTCCCACAAGGGAGCGATGCGCCGGTACGCCAACAACTCAGCGGTGGAATTGGTCGAGTCCCTGGCACCTGTCGACGAACCGAACTGTAGCAGGCCATTGGAGACGACCGTGACGTTCGCATACTCGATGCCGTAGAACGTGAAGCTAAACGGCAGCACATAGTTCCAGTTATGGAGCGTGGCCCGCCAATTCTGAGCCACTTCGCCCGCCGTTGGCGGATAAGCGGTGTTGGCTACCGTTTGTTGTTCGTAGTCCGGCCCTCCTTGGTTGACCGTGCTGGGGTCGTCCAGTCGTGGTGAGCCTTGCAAGTCGGTTGCGTAGGCGGCCAAACTCTGGCCGCTATCGATGGTGGGTGAGTTCTTGTGGACGATGAAGTTGTCGTCCAGGCCGCCATCGTATCCTTCACCGGTTGGATCCCATCCCAGCACGTTGTCGGCGCCATCGCGATCGATGAACAAAGGATCGCCTTCGCGACTATTTGAGTCTACACCGGATGCGGTTTGCCAATCCGACAAACTGGCGTGATCTTGCCCGCCCCAATATCCCGCAAAGGCGTTGGCCGCTACGCCGGTGTGGAACAGGTTGTACTGACTCTTTAACCCAGATTGACTATTGTCGGCCACATACAAGTCGTGCCCCGAATCGACCCACAGAATGTTGTTGGTGACTTGAACATTGGCCGAACTATTGTCGATGCGGACTGCTTCACCAACGCTTTGGAAGACGGTGTTGTTAATCACCGTCGCACCCGTCGTCGCGTAGTGCACCAGGATGCCTTGATTGGTATTCGCGTAAACCAAATTGTTGGCCACGTCGCCTTTGTAGTAGTGACTCAGCCTAGTGTAGCTGCGTGTGGCTTGAATACCGACGGAGTTGGAATAGACCGAGTTGCGCAGCACGTTGCTTTTGTAATAAGCCAAGATGCCAACCGCGGAATTGTCAAAGACGCGGTTGCCCGTCGCGGTCGCCCAATTGGTACTACCGTTTCCGGAACTACCAAGCAAAATTCCTGTCGCATTTGCGTGGACGACATTTTGATCCACGATCGACTCGCCGGTAGCCCAGATGCCGATCCCCACGTTGTCGTGAACATGGTTGTCAAAAGCGCGTACACTTCGCCTGCCCACAATCCCATTGGTGCTGTTGTCGAAGACGTCGTTGCCGACGACTTGGGACAACGTTGTCGAGGCATTGTTTCTGACGTCAATTCCCTCCTTGTTTCCAAACACCTGATTGCCCTCGACGACCAAACTGTCACCAAACGCGCCGGATGCATAGATTCCGTTATTTGCATTGTCGAAGACATCGTTCTGTCGAATTGTTGCAGCTAAGCCCCTATATGAAATGCCATCTTTCAAGTCGTGGAAACGGCTGTTCTGAATCAGGATGCCATCACTGTAGACGAGCAGTCCGTCGTAAGTTGAATCGTTTGTATCGAAGACTTCGCTGCCGTCGATGATCCAGTTGTCATTACTTGCCCCAATGACGATTTCCTCGCGAGCATTGTTGTAAACACGGGCGTTGAGAATCTGAACATCATCGCTGTCGCTATTGGTGGACGCCTGGATGCCGCGATAGCCGCCAGTGAGTTCCAACGAGTCGATGATGACACCGTCAGCCCCGGCCAACACCAGAACGTAACTGCTGGACACCGTGTTGCCTCGATTGAAGATCGTGGCGTTGCCAGCGTCAGTGGCGCCTTGCAAACGAACGCCGCTGTCATCAACCCCCAAGACAATGTTGCGATGGACGGCGTATTCGCCCGTGTCGATGTAAACGGTGTCACCTGGATCTAAGTCGTACGCATTCAACAGAGCTGATAAGTCTGCCATCGGCGCATCGGGTGATTTTCCGGTGTTGGTATTGCTACCCACCGCCGTGGTGTACTCGTTGTCGGTCAGGTCCGTGTCGCCGGCCAAATTCACATAGTACTCGTTTCCGGCGTGCGTGATTTGGAATGACTCGTTGGAGAGATCGGAGACGACTCCCGCTGCCTCGTCTGCGGTGACGCGAATCAAGTACTCCTGGTCAGTCGGCACGCTCGCCGGGATCACCCAGTCGTAAGACCGCGCCAATAGCTGCGTGTCGGAAACGATGGTCTCGACTGTCGCCAGCGTGTCCTTATCGACTAATTCCAGCGTCAAGTTGGCAGCTCGTGGAGTCGTCAGGGAATCGACGTCGTGTGCGGTGAGCGGGTGGTCGTAGATGGCTAGTTCGTCAATGCGGCCGTTGAAGCGCGGGTAGCGGCTGGAGCGAGAATGACCGATGCGTAATGGGCTGGTAAAGCTGTTCGCATCGACGGTTGTTGAGATTTCAGTGCGCTTTTTCTCGACTCCATCCACATAGATCAGCATGCGACCCAAGTCGCGATCAATGACACCCAGGACGTGATACCACTGCCCCGACTGAATCACGCCATGGCCAGTGGTCGCTGTGCGTGTAGTTGTATTTTCACGGGTTTGCATTCTCAAAGCGCCATAGCGAGTCAGCGAGATCGCATACGTTGCCGCGTAAGTGGCGTTGTTGTCGGAAATTATCGGCGTGGCTGAAGTGGAAGAGGAAATCTGGTCGGCGTTCATCCAGAAGGAGAAGGACACGTTGTGGGTCAGGTCCAGCGTGCCGTCGTCGGCGATTTGGACTTCGTCATCCACACCGTCGAAGCGCAGCGAACTGCCCGGATCGGGGGCGTACGCTCCCGACGCTGCTAAAGTCGGATCGCCGATGTACGTTCCATCGCGATCACCGACTTGATCGATTGCGACCGTTGCACCTACGGCTTCGTCAAACTGCCAAGCCGCGACCGGATTGAGACTGGCCACGTACAAACGATAGGCATCCTGCATAGATTCATTAAAATCTCCATACTGATGCCAATTGATGGTGACTTGTTGCCCGATTTCGTATTTCTCCAGCCCGTTCGGAGCGAGTACTTGGATCACTTCCGGCGGACTGTTGGCGGCCTCGGCCGTGTTGCCAAAGGCCCCGGCGTTGATGCGTCCGCCATTGTCCCCCAATTCATTTTCATAGGGATCGTATTGTAAACCAAAGTCAACTGCGGGAGACGTGGGCAACAGGTGGAAGTCGTTATCCGTGCCACCGTTCACATCGCCGACGAATCCCAGTATCCCGTCAATCCCGTCAACGTCGACAAACTGCGGATCAAAGGCGGCCGTCTCGCCAACCCAGCTATTGGCGTCCAGCCCCAATTCGTAAAACCAGTCGGCTCGGCTATCGAATTCCGTCGTTCCCCAGCGACCCAGTGTGCCCGCGGCGGGCGTGTAGATCAGATTGAAGTTCGACGAGAAGCCGTTTTGGCTGTTGCTGGTGACTTCGATCGCTGCGTCAGCGCTGGTCTGAATGATATTGTTGCGAAGTTTTACGCTGGACGAGGAGTCTCCAACGTAAATGCCGATCCCGGTGGGTTGATAGACCGTGTTGTTACGTACCAGCGCGCTGGCACCCCGCTCGACAGATATTCCGGCAGTGGTGTTGTCATACACGACGTTGTTGGACAGTTGTCCTCTAAAAGTGTCGTTGTAAAACGTGTGACCACCCCGAACGCCGATGTCGTTGGAGTACACCGTGTTTCCGACCACAATTGCGTCTTGAATGCCATAGATCCCGGCTGCGGAGTTATTGTAGGCAACGTTGCCGCGAGCGACGGTGTTTCCGCGGGCCACAATTCCGTTCGCGTTGTCGAACAACACGTTGTCTTCTGCGATCGTTTTGCCAAACGATTCAATGCCGTCCCCCGCATTCGACCAAATGGTGTTGCCTCGAATCGTAATCTGTTGGCCCGTTATTCCATCACTTCTATTGTTGTAGACTTGATTGTTCTCAATGATCGTCTCGGCCCCGGCAGTGGTAACGCCGATGGCATAGATTCCATCCTGGTTAGCGTAAGAGATGTTTTCCGAAATGGTCGTCATGCTGTCGTTGCTGTTCACATAGATACCGTACCGATCGTTGTCGTGGACGGTGTTGCCCGTCACGGTGTGTCCCGTGACTTGCGTTCCGCCGCGCGAGTAGAGATAGATGCCCCATTCATGTCCGTAGACTTCGTTGCCGACCAGCGTCACGTCGTTGCCTGACGTGGAAATGCCGAAGTATTGTGTTCCGGCAATGCGAAAGACTTCACTGTCTTGAACGGTCAGCTTGTCGTTGGTGGCGGCGAACCGGATCTGCTCGCGAGCGTTCTCGTAAATGCGACTGTTCAGGATCGTGACGTTGTCGCTGTCCGAGCCGTCAGCAACAATGCCTTGATAGCCGCCGGTGATGGAAAGACTCTTCAGGACAACATCATCGGCGTTTTGCAACAGAATGACGTAACTGCCACTGGCCGTATTGCCACGGTCGAGGATCGTCTCGTGTCCCGCACCGACTGCGCCTAAGATGCGAACACCCGAATCGTTAGCTGTGATGACCACATTGGCATCTAACTCGTAGACACCCGTATCGACATACACGGTGTCGCCGGCACTCAGCTCGTAAGCAGCCAACAGAGTCGCCAAACTGGACAGTGGCGAGCTGGGTGACTTGCCGGTGTTGGCGTTGCTACCGGGAGCAGTGGTGTATTCGTTGTCGGTGAGGTCCGTGTCGACTGCCAGATTCACGTAGTATTGGTTGCCGGCGTTGGCGATCAGGAATGGTTCGTTGGAAAGATCGGATGGGTCTCCCAACGCATCTTCGGCTGTCGCTCGAATCAGATACTCCGTGTCAGTCGGCACCGTCTTGGGTACCACCCAGTCGTACGATCGTCCCAGTAGCTGCGTGTCGGAAACGATGGTCTCGACCGTCGCCAGGGTGTCCTTATCGACTAACTCCAGCGTCAAGTTAGCCGCGCGTGGAGTGGCTAACGAGACGGCATCATGGGCGGTGAGGGGATGGTCAAAGATGGATAGTTCGTCAATACGCCCCTGATAGTGCAGATAGCTTGTCGAGCCAGAATGGCCCACTCTCAATGGTCCGCTGAGGCTGTTGGCATCGACGGTCGTTGAGATTGCATCGCTTCTTGCTCGCTCGATTCCATCCACGTATAGCACCATCCTACCAAGGTCACGGTCAATGACCCCCAGGACGTGATGCCACTGGCCCACTTGAATCAAGCTGGCCGTGGTCATTACGCGTGAAGTTGTGCCTTCACGGGTCTGCATTCGCAAAGAGCCATCGCGGTTGAGCGAGATGGCGTACGTGGCAGCGTGCACACCTGAGTTGTCTTTGGAGACGAGCGGAGTTTGTCTATACAAAGAGGAAATCTGGTCGACGTTCATCCAGAAGGAGAAGGACACGTTGTGGGTCAGGTCCAGAGTGCCGTCGTCTGGGATCTGGACTTCGTCATCCACGCCGTCGAATTGGAGCGAACTGCCCGGATCGGGTGCGAACGCTCCCGACGCTGCTAAAGTCGGATCGCCGATGTACGTTCCATCGCGATCACCGACTTGGTCGATCGCGACTGTGGCGCCAGCGGCTTCGTCAAACTGCCAAGCCGCGACCGGATTGAGACTGGCCACGTACAAACGATGGGCATCCTGCATAGATTCATTAAAATCTCCATACTGATGCCAGTTGATCTTGATCGTCTGTCCGCTCTCGAACTTTTCCAGCCCGTTGGGAGCCAGCACTTGGATGACCTCGGGAGGACTGCTGGCGGCCTGGGCCGTGTTTCCATAAGCACCCACGTTGATGCGTCCGCCATTGGCACCCACTTCATTGTCGAACGGGTCATCCAAAGAGCCCAGATCGACTGCCGGTGAAGTCGACGGGATGTGGAAGTCGTTATCCGTGCCACCGTTCACACCACCGACGAATCCCAGTATTCCGTCAGTCCCATCCACGTCGACAAACTGTGGATCGAATTCGGCGGTCTCGCCTGCCAGACTATTGGCGTCCAGCCCCAATTCGTAAAACCAATCGGCTCGGTTGTCGAAGTCGGTCGTTCCCCAGCGCCCCAGTGTGCCCGCGCCGGGCGTGTAGATCAGATTGAAGTTGGACGAGAAGCCTTTTTGGCTGTTGCTGGTGACTTCGATCGCTGCGTCAGCATTGGTCTGAATGATATTGTTGCGAAGTATCACGCTGGACGAAGCGTCTGCTACGTAAATGCCGATCCCTGTGGGTTGATAGACCGTGTTGTTTCTTACCAGCGCGCTGGCTCCCCGCTCGACAGATATTCCGGCAGTGGTGTTGTCATACACGACGTTGTTGGACAGTTGTCCTCTAAAAGTGGAGTTGTAGTACGTGTGGCCACCCCGAACGCCGATGTCGTTGGAGTACACCGTGTTTCCGACCACGATTGCGTCTTCAATGCCATAGATCCCGGCTGCGGAGTTGTTGTAGACAACGTTGCCGCGAGCGACGGTGTTTCTGCGGGCCAGAATTCCGTTCGCGTTGTCGAACAACACGTTGCCTTCTGCGATCGTGTAGTCAAACGATTCAATGCCGTCCCCCGCATTCGACCAAATGGTGTTGCCTCGAATCGTAATCCGTGAGCCCGTTATTCCATCGTATCGATTGCTGTAGACTTGGTTGTTCTCAATGATCGTCTCGACCCCGGCAGTGGTACTGCCAGTTGCATAGATCCCATCGTGGTTGGCGTAAGCGATGTTTTCCGAAATGGTCGTCATGCTGTCGTTGGTGTTCACCCTGATGCCGTATACATCGTTGTCGTGGACGGTGTTGCCGGTCACGGTGTGTCCCGTGACTTGCGTTCCGCCGCGCGAGTAGAGATAGATGCCCCATTCATTTCCGTAGACTTCGTTCCCGACCAGCGTCACGTCGTTGCCTGACGTGGAAATGCCGAAGTATTGTGTTCCGGCGATGCGAAAGACTTCACTGTCTTGAACGGTCAGGTTATCGTTGGTGGCGGCGAATCGGATCTGCTCGCGAGCGTTCTCGTAAATGCGACTATTGAGAATCGTGACGTTGTCACTGTCCAAAGTGCCAGCAACAATGCCCTGATATCCGCCCGTCACGGAAAGACTCTCCAGGACAACATCATCCGCGTCTTCCAACAGAATGACGTAGCTGCCACTGGCGGTATTGCCACGGTCGAGGATCGTCTCGTGTCCCGCACCGACTGCGCCCGGGATGCGAACACCTGCGTCGTCGGCGGTGATGACAATGTTGGCAGCCAAATCGTAGACACCCGTATCGACCACGATGGTGTCACCGGCATCCAAATCATACGCTTCCAAGACAGTCCGGACCGAAGGCTTCGGTGACGACGGCGACAAACCACTGTTGGCTTCACCTCCTGCTGCCGTGGTGTACTCATTGTCTGAGAAATCCAAGTCACCGGCGATATTG
This sequence comes from Rhodopirellula sp., assembly GCA_041688415.1. GTDB lineage: Bacteria > Planctomycetota > Planctomycetia > Pirellulales > Pirellulaceae > Rhodopirellula. The sequence goes on from JBDNIG010000479.1 coordinate 17,576, forward strand.
AC
>JBDNIG010000480.1:0-4025 GCA_041688415.1 Rhodopirellula sp.
AAGCAGCCAAGCTGGACCGAACGAACGCACAAGGCATCCTCGATCGCCTCGTGATCAACGCCGATCCTTCGGACTAACGAAGCTCTCTTCATGGCTTCTCCGATCGCATGAGCGTCCACTGAGTAAGCGATTTCGGAAACGAATCGCGGTTGCATGCTGCGCATTGGTTGCTACCTGCCAGTGTGGTGGATTTTTGAGGCGTGACCTTCTGCGTCCAATGAGCCAACAAGGAGAATCCGCAAGGGCAAATACGCGCTGCGAATGATCTAATTTTGGAACGCGGTTGATGGCGATTTCGTTTCCTGGGGCCTCGTCCGGAATCGTGCACTGCAAAATCATTGGCGGCAGGAGTCGATGCCTAAGAAAAATCCAACATGCTGTAGGAGCACAAAGAAAGGCTGCGTGGTATGGTTGCGACGTGGGCAAGACGATTGACACGATGGTGGAACGCTCCGTTGCCATGTCAGAGAATAGACACCTACGTCCGCTTGGACGTTAGTCATACAGCCAGAGCTGGTTCGCGATCCTGCGAATGTACGGGCCGCTTGAGCCGTGGCTCAACAAAGCCTGGCGTCCGAGTGAGATCGAACTCGTTCAGTGAATCTCAGAGTGTCACGCGAATGCCCAACTTTTGCCTGAATCATGTGATTTGCATCAACGTATAGGCGCGCATTGGCTGGTCAAGCATGGCTATCTTCCTGTCACCCATCTTCCTGTCAAAACTACGGCGTTGAAAAGGGACAGGAAGATGGGTGACAGGAAAATGTTTCGATATCGACCACTTTGCTCATCATGAGATCAAAGGGAATAGGGAAGTAATTAAAAACCACGCCCACAATCTGACCGGGTCGCTAAAAGAAGCAGCACGAGTGGGCGAGAACTAACCAAGCGGAAAAGGACAGTATCGAAAAAGGCAAATTGATTGGTCGAATCGAGGCGTTGCGATCAATTCTTGATCTGGAGACCGGTGATTTGAAACAGCTAGATGAAGCCAGCCTCGATCGTTTGGCGACACTTGCTGCAGAATTGAATCGCCGCCTTCGAGATCAAACCTGACCGACAGTGTCACAGAGGTTGAATCTGCGGTGGCATCTCATTGGGTCTGGCTAGTCAGCCATGAAGTGGTGTTAGCTCTCTGTCAGGCGCAAAACAAATGTGACGATGGTAGGTTGCGGTGTGCTCTTGCCGTTTTATTACCCCCGTCACATTTTCTTCCCCGGGAATTTAGTGGTCTTGCAGCCCGTGCTGGAAGGTTTTCTGAGTACTCGATACTTCTGCGGACGCGGTGGCTTCCGGCAGCATCAACATCGACCCGACCAGAAATCCGGCTGCTCCGAACAACGTCAACACCACGGACAATGTGACCACATCGGGATGCGGCCGAGGCGTGGCGATTGCCAAAATGGCTGCAATGATGAAGCCGAGACAACCCAATAAATTCGAAAACACAACCCACCAAGAAATACTGTGCGGCTTCCATCCCCAATGGGCGTGACACGTCTCGATAAACGCAAGGTATCCGGAGGTCAGAAAGAGGATCGAACCAATGAGGTTCGGTGCCCAAACCACCAAGTCCTGCTGAAACCAGTTCAGTGACGGAATCATTGCATCAAGCGTATTGAGGTTGAATAGCATGGTCCCGATCAACTGCAGCGCGCTACTCAACCAGCCGATATCGGTTGGCCGCCAGCCCAGGATCGCACGATGCTGGTTCTGACGCGCTGGCCCGTCGCCGGTCACGGCGTTCGCGGCCTGAAAGAGTTGTAGGTAAGCAGCTGTCGTAAAGGGAATAGATCCGGAAAAGAAAATCGCGTTGACTTGAAGTGGATCAAGTTGCAATGTTTGCATCAGCGGCTGTGACAAAGTCAGCACCGATGCGACCAAGAACAACAGTGATCCAATGGCAAACACGCTGCCGATCCACCAATTCAACGAGCGTGGATTCCAGAGCCACTTGCCAACGCTCGAAGCGACGATTTCTGCTCGACCTTCGGTCCTTAGCAGCAATCCCTTGCGGTGATGGCGGGAACTCCAGACGCGTCTCGACCGATCGGCGGCCTGATAGACGCGTCGTGTCACAAAGGGCCAAGGCCCCGATAACTCCGTGCACACAGGCAATGAATCGGAGACGGTTTTCCTAATGCTTGAACCCGCTGGCCTCTTCCGCCGTCATGGAAGCATGGACCGGGTGCTTTTCAAAGAATTCAAGCGAACGTTTCATATCGTCCAGCAGCAGTCCCGCCAAGTCCCGGCTAACTCCGTGGCGGACAAGGATTCGCTGGATGACCAGATCCTGGCGGTTGGCGGGCATCGAATACGCCGGCACTTGCCAGCCACGAGCTCGCAGCACGTTGGCAAAGTCGTATAACGTGAAGCCAGCGGTCTCTTCATCCTTCAATCTCCAGCAGAGTGCTGGAATCCCTTTGTCCATCTGGCCGCCGTAGAGGATCTCGAACGGTCCGAGATTGGCAATCTCAGCGGCCAAGTATTCGGCGGTGTCATAGCAGGCGGTATGAATCTTGCGATAGCCGTCTTTTCCAAGACGCAGGAAGTTGTAGTACTGGGCGACAATTGAGCCACCAGGTCGTGAAAAGTTGAGCCCAAAATCGATCATGTCGCCGCCCAAGTAATTGACATGGAAGACAAGGTCCTCCGGAAGGTCTTTCTGATCGCGCCAGATAACCCAGCCAACGCCCAGGGGTGCAAGCCCGAACTTGTGGCCGCTGGCGTTGATCGACTTCACGCGTGGAATGCGGAAGTCCCAAACCAGATCGGGGGAGCAGAACGGTGCCAGAAACCCTCCGCTCGCGCCATCGACATGCATCGGAATGTCGAGCCCCGTTTCGACTTGCAGTTGGTCAAGCGCTGCGGCGACGGCGGTCACCGGTTCATACTGGCACGTAAAAGTGACACCCAGTGTCGGCACGGCGCCGATCGTGTTCTCGTCGCAGCGTTTCAAGACCTCGTCGGGCGTCATGATCAAGCGATCCCCTTCCATTGGAATTTCTCGAAGTTCAATATCCCAGTATCGTGCAAATTTGTGCCAGCAGATCTGGACCGGGCCGCAGATCATGTTGGGCTTGTCGACCGATTTGCCTTCCGCTTTTCGTTTCGCTCGCCAACGCCACTTCATGGCCATTCCGCTCAGCATGGCTGCTTCGCTTGACCCTGTCGTGGAGCATCCAACCGTGTTAGCGGCCTGAGGCGAATTCCACAGATCGGCCAACATGTGGACACACCGCGACTCGATTTCGGCAGTTTGCGGATACTCATCCTTATCGACCATGTTTTTGTCGATGCACTCGCTCATGAGCGCGTGAACCTCGGGTTCCACCCAAGTCTGGCAAAACGTCGCCAAATTCTGACGCGAGTTGCCATCAAGCATCAATTCGTCGTGAACCACGGAGTACGCATGACGAGGATCATGCTCCTGCTCGGGCATTTTGTACTTCGGTAAACGGCCTGATAGATCGGAGGATGCGTAAACGTCGTCGTCAATCTGGTCGCGAACGGAGTCTTTGCTGTGCAGCGGCATTTGGGGCTTCCTTGGTAATGAAATTGGCTGGCGGCCACGACCGCGAAAAGGTCAAAAGAGTTCTCGCCTAGAAATATAGCGTATCACGCGACACTCTTCTGGCCCCTGACTGGCCGCAACCGGAGCGATGTTGGCTCATCCGACGTGAGATTCGTGGCAAAATTCAAAAATCCATACCGTTTTTTCCGTTCACTCCGTGTTTCAAAATGGGTTAAACACATCAGGGGAAATCATTCGGCATAACTTGTTTAACCGCGTGCCCAGCGGGCCGCGCGTTCTGCGAGCTCGCGCGGGGCGTTGCCCACGCGGTTAAACCGTTCACGGGCCGAAGGAAAGAAAGGGACAGCAGAAAGAAAGGGACAGGGAGTGCCGGGATAAAACCGGTTTTGGATAGAGAATGAAAGTTTCTTACGAAGAACGACTAGCCACCGACTTCGGCCCCTGGCGGAGGTGCGACTGCGGTAACAACGTTGTGCTGAGCGTCCGTACC
>JBDNIG010000481.1:0-8402 GCA_041688415.1 Rhodopirellula sp.
GAATGAGCTTGGATGCTTCATTTTGAAGCCAAAATCCAGTCGTCAACCAATCTCGCATCGACCGCCTCTTCTCAAAACGCAAGAAGTCGGCGAGCTCGAAGCAAAAATGCCTCAAAACCAGCCTTCACCGGGAACTGCTGGGAAGATCGCGCCCTGTTTCTCGATCAATTCGGCGAACGTGTTGCGATTGCATCGCTCGGATTTTCCGGTAAAGCAAAACGTCCGGGCGTCGAAATGAATCACAGGATCGCACGCACAAATGCCCGTGATTGTCTTATTCGAAACGTGGTCACTCGGACGCAGATTCTCGCCACGTGAGCGTTTTCAGGTTATTGATTTGGAGCAAATAGACATTGTGAACAATCGCGTCATCGTCCGCATCGACAATGTGCAGGAAGTGCTTTGAGAGCATCGCGTGTTCGGGATGCCGAATTTCGTAGGCCTCGCCGCTGCTGGTGATGACCGTGAAGGGTGCAAATGGCTCGGTTTTGAGCAGTTGTTTGATTTGTTGTACCATGTCTCAGCCACTCTTCTTTCTGCGTGTGGTTTTTGTCGCGGGCTACATCCATTGGCTCCTGCAAGCAAAATACAAAGTGCAATTAGAGAATGCGAATGCTATCGGCGCGGAGAGCCGAGCGATAGCTGCTAAAATTCGCCTATCATGTCGATGGTCTCGCGTACTTTATTCGCACAGTGCCGAAATGCGGCGGCCTCCTCATCCGACAGCGGCGGGTGCAGGATACGGGTCACGCCGCCGCGGCCGATGACGGCGGGCAAGGATAGGCAGACATCCTCCACTCCGAGAAAGCCGTCGACCATCACGCTGACCGGCATCGTGTGCCGGAGGTCGTACACGATCGAATCGACGATGGACATGGTCGCCAAGGCGATGCCGTAGTTCGTATACCCTTTGCGATTGTAAACTTCGTAGCCAACGTTGACCGTTTCGTGAAACAATCGCCGGGTCGTTTCGCTCGGGAAGAACTTCTCGCCACCCGTCATCGCCACCGAGTGTGCGGCAAATTGATCGTCGCCGTGTTCGCCCAAGATATACGCACGGATATCGTCGGAGTGGATCTGCAACTCACGTGCAAGCAGGGAACGGTAGCGAATGCTGTCGACGAGCGTTCCCGTACCAATGACTCGCTCGGGCGGGAAACCGGTAAGCCGGATCGCCGCGTACGTCATCACATCGACGGGGTTGCTGACCATGATCAGAACCGCATCGGGACTCGATTCTGCTATCGCCGGCAACCAATCTTCGAGCAGCGGCCGATTTCCCGCCGCGAGGTCCGAGCGTTTCCAGTCGGCGCGTTTCGGTGGTACCGAGGGGGTGAAAATGATCACATCGCTGCCGGCAGCATCTTCAATCGAGCCCGCTTGGATGGTCATGTTGCTATTGCGAAGGGCGCTGGCGTGGGTCAGGTCCATCGCATCGCCTTCCGCCTTCTCGATCGAGCGATTGAGCAACCAGAGTTCACTGACGATGGGTTCCATCGTCGCTGCAAACGCGATCGCCGATCCCACTCGGCCCATCCCAACAATCGATAACTTCATTTTCTTTCTCGCGAGAATTTGAGACCGGTTCATTGAAGATCAGTGCGGCTGTTTTTTCCCATCTTCACATTCGAAGATAAATCGCTGTTACCATAGCCATCTCAGAAATGATGTCTGCCACCTTGAAACCCCAAAATCAAACAACGATGAAAACAGTTTCTTATTCTATCGTACGCAATACCATCGCACTCGGATTGGCCGGGTGTCTGGGCGTCGTTGCCAGCCCCGCTCGACTGCACGCGCAGCAGGCCGACCAGGTGCAGGTCGAGTCCGAGATCAGCGTGTCGAGTTCAGCCAGCAGTTCGGGTGGGGCAACCGGGACTACCGGATCGGCGACTGGCTACCGCATTGATTGGAGTTCGGAAGATGGTTCGGGGCTTATTTCTCGCATCCTTCAAGGCGATCGAATTCTGGCGACCTATCACGCGGATTTGGACGGGATACCGGGCTTCTACCCATTGTTGTCACCATCGGGCCTGCCGCTGACGCGAAACTACCCGATGAAGCCGTTCGGGGCCGCCAAAGAGAATGCGGCGATGGCTTCTCGCTTCGAACGACACGACCACCCCCATCATCGCTCGATGTGGTTCGATCACGGGAACGTCAATGGCATCGACTTTTGGGCGGTGAATCCCGCAGACGAAGTCGGACGCGTGGTGCAACGATCCCAAGGCAGCAACGTGGTTGAGTCGTCCACCGTCTCCAATGGCGTCGCCACGACCTCCGAATTTTGTGAACTGGTCACGACAAATGACTGGATGAAGCCCGACGACAAACGCATGCTTCGCGACGAACGCAAATTTCATTTTCACGAACAACTCGGTGATACCGTCATGGACGTGACGGTTAAACTCATGGCCAGCGATGGTGACGTGACTTTTGGGGATACCAAAGAAGGGTCACTCGGCTTGCGGATGGCGGGCACCATCAAGGTCGACTCGAAACTCGGTGGTGAGATCCACAATGCGGAAGGTTTGAAAGACGGTGACACGTGGGGCAAGATTTCGAATTGGGTCGACTACAGCGGCCCGATTGCCCCGAGTGAATTGCCCAAGAGTGATGCGAAGGTCACGGCGAAGGAGGCGGCTGACTGGGCACACGCCGGGATTACGATGATGTACCACCCCGCGAATGAACTTCCGGAGTGCTACTGGCATGTTCGCAGTTATGGATTGTTCGCGGCCAACCCCTTCGGACGCCACCATTTTGGCGCACCGGCTTATGACGGCGTGAAAATTAAAAAGGGGAAAACGCTGACACTCTTCTTCCGCCTCGTGCTGCACGATGGCGCGTTTGATAAGGAGAAAACGCAGCAGCACTTTGAGGCGTACGCAGCTGAGGGTGTCGAGTAAGGGCTCAGTTGTTCGAGATCTCGTGTTGGATCTGCTGCGCCGACGCTGGCAGTGCCTTGATTTTGGGCCGCCGTTTCTTGCGAACTTTTGCGGGCACCATGCCTCGCATCGATTCGAGTTTCCCAAAACACAACAGGCGATCGTTCGGTTCGAGCGCTCGCTTGAGTCGTGGGTTGGGGATCACGGTGGTGCCCCGGTAGAGCGTCAACACGTTGATATCTTGCTCGGGCAAGCCGGACTCGTCGATCGTTTTGCCGACAAACTCCGAGCCGTCACGAATGTGAATTTCGGTCACTCCGTACCCTCGACTGACCGTCAATCGCTGCCGCACGTCCACCTCGGGAAAATCGACTTGTGCGATCATGTAGTCGATAACCGCTCCCGCGATGTCGAGGTTGGTACAGGTTTCGATGCCTTCGAGCCCCGGCGATGAATTGACCTCCATGACCTGCGGTCCGTTCTTGCCTTCGAGCATATCAACGCCCGCGACCCGCAAACCCATGATCTGTGCGGCGCGAACGGCTGTTTCGGCATACGTCGATTCGAGTTCGACCGTTTCGGTTTGACCACCGCGGTGCACGTTGCTGCGAAACTCCGTGCCGACGGCCACCCGCCGCATGGCGGCAACAACGCGGTCGCCGACAACGAACGCTCGAATATCGCGCCCTTTGCTCTCGGACACAAACCGCTGGACGAGCACGTTCTGCCGGGTGCTTTGGAGCGTTTCAATAATTGCCTCGGCGACCTTGACCGACTCGGCCAAAATCACGCCGACGCCCTGAGTCCCCTCGAGCAGTTTGATGATCACGGGAGCTCCACCGACCCGTTCGATCGCTGGCAAAATGTCTTTGCGGTCACGAACGAACGTCGTTTGTGGAATCCCGATCTGGTGACTGCTGAGAATCTGGAGGCAGCGGAGTTTGTCGCGCGAGTTGGTGATTCCGGCCGAAGAACAGGCACTGAAGGTATTCATTTGCTCAAACTGACGCACGACGGCGGTTCCGAAATACGTAATCGACGCGCCGATCCGTGGCAGGATCGCATCGTAATCGCTCAGCCGCTTGCTGCGGTAGTAGAGATCCGGTTCGCCTTGTTCCAAGTCGATCGCGAACTTCAGCGTATTGAGCACCTTGACGGTGGCACCGCGATGCTGGGCAGCTTCGAAGAGCCGCCGCGTCGAGTAGCATCGGGAGCTGCACGAGAGAATGGCTAACTTCATGTCAGTACTTTTTTGTGTGTGGACGGGCGACTCCTTCATCTTACAGAATATCACCGGGACGATAGGAAGCTGCTGCGGGATTCTTTGCCACAAGTTTCTCAATTCGCGAGTTGACCTTGTCAATCTGTGCGGTCGCGTTACCAATGAATTCCGCAGGAGCACCGATCGCCGCTCGCAACTCGTCGCGGCTGAACGGCAGTCGATCATCCGCTGCGAGCCGTTCGATCAGGTCGTTGTCATCGCGTCCCGTTTCCCGCATCGCCAGGGCTGCCGCCACGGCATGTTCCTTGATCGCTTCGTGTGCCACCTCGCGACCAACGCCCACTTTCACTGCCGCAACCAAAATTTTCGTCGTGGCCAAGAACGGAAGGTAACGGTGGAGTTCTCGTTCAATCACGGCTGGGTAGACTCCATAGTCCCCCAGCACCGTCAGGAATGTTTCCATCTGTCCATCGATCGCCAAGAACGCGTCCGGAATGGCTACCCGCCGCACCACGCTGCAACTGACATCGCCTTCGTTCCACTGGTCACCGATCAAACCGCCGACCATCGCGAGGTAGCCTCGCAGCAAGACGCTGAAGCCGTCGATCCGTTCCGCCGAGCGCGCGTTCATTTTGTGCGGCATCGCGGACGAGCCGACTTGACCAGGCCGAAACCCTTCGGTCGCCAGTTCCGCACCGGCCATCAATCGCAACGTGCGGGCAAAGTTCGCTGGCGCTGACGATACTTGCGTGAGTGCCGAGACGACATCGAAATCAAGGGAGCGAGCATAGACTTGCCCAACACTATCGAGCACGGAAGTGAAACCGAGGCGTTCGGCAATCCGCACGTCGAGCCGATCAAGTTTGTCCGCGTCATCTTGAAAGAGATCGAGCATGTCCTGCTGCGTGCCGACCGGACCTTTGATGCCACGCAGCGGATATCGGGCGATCAGCTCGTCGATCCGTTGGTGTGCCGCCAACATCTCTTCGGCCGTATTGGCAAAACGCTTGCCCACCGTCGTGACTTGGGCGGGCACATTGTGACTGCGGCCGGCGATTGCGAGTTCGGCGTACTGAGCGGCGCGTTCTGCCAGCATCGAAAGCGAAGTGATGATGCGGTCGCGAACGAGCAGCAGTGCCGAGCGAATCTGAACCTGCTCGACATTCTCGGTCAGATCGCGGCTGGTCATGCCTTTGTGGATGTGCTCGTGACCGGCCAGGTCATTGAATTCTTCAATCCTCGCTTTGACGTCGTGGCGGGTGACTCGTTCGCGATCGTCGATCGACTGCAAATTGACTTGCTCGATGACCTGACGGTAAGCTTCGATGACTCCGTCGGGAATCGGAACGCCCAAGTCGGCCTGCGCTTCCATGACCGCGATCCACAACCGGCGCTCTTGGACGACTTTCGACTCAGGCGACCAAATCGCTACCATCGCATCGCTGGCATACCGGGATGCAAGGACATTGGGAAGTGACTGAGGCACGGAAATCTCCGGGGAATGGTCAACAAAACACAGCGGTGGGGCGTGATCATAGTCGGTCCGAGCGACTGTCCAAGGGTAGTCAGCAAGCGAATCCCACCGTTGCGGTCGCGCCTGATAAAGTCGAAACGAGAGGTGAGTTTTACTACCGAAACTCGGCCCGGAGTTCAATGGACCTGGAGACAAGAAAATGAGCCTTGCTGAACAAGTGCCCAGCGAGTCCGATCCAGTCGAGCTACTCAAACAATTTGACGCGAACTTGACTTCAGCACGCGCATCACTTGCGAATTGCTCCGACGCGGTGATGGCGGAGATGTGGTCGCTGAAATCCGGCGGCCAGGCTCTGTTCACCATTCCCAAGAGCGAATGTTTGCGCACCTGGGTGCTCAATCATTGCGTCCATCATCGCGGGATTTTATCGGTCTATCTGCGGATGTGCGGCGTCGATCTCACGCCCGTCTACGACGGTTGAGCGAGCTCGATTTCGTGAGCCGAGACGCGTAACAGCTTGTTGATTCATCGAAAACGTCGATTTAATAAACGTAGGATGGGCACTCTTGCCCGTCAGTGGCGTGGATGTCGGCCAAGAGTGGCCAACCTACGACTTAATCAACAAGCTGGTATGCGGCTGGCTGCCCGGTGCCTGACGGCACTCGGTTCACCATTGCCGCACTCAATCGACAGCCCGCTAGCCGCGGGGTTTTTCGAGGTTTCCAAATCGGCTCTACGTGGAAGAGAGCTGATGGTCGCGTAGGAACGCAGCGGGGATTTCAGCTGTTTTTTGAGCCACGACGGCGAAATAGAACAACGGTGTTCCTTCCATCGATAATCGATGGCGATACTTCTCGATTTGCCAAACGCTCAGGTACTCTGAGAAGATCAGCTCACGAATGAATCGAGAAAAACCCGTTCGATCGGACTCGTCGAGGAAAGTCTCCTTGATGTTAAACGCCACCCAGCCGCCGGTTTTGACGAATCGCAAGGCGGGCAAAAAAGCGTCGGGAGGAATATCGCCAAAGCCAAGCGCCGCGACCGACGTTAAGCAGTCGATTGACCAACCATTGATCTCCAAGTTCAACTCGTCGCTCAGTCTGGTGAAGTCAGCGACATAATATTCGTCGTAGACTTGCGGTCGATCGCGGTAGGCGGCATCGCGAGCCTCGGGAATCAAGTCCGCGCCAACCAAACGCGAGACGCCGTAGGATTTGAGCACCTCCCCCATCATCCCATTGCCGGCACCAAAATCGAGGACGCGCAGTTCCGTGAACGTCTGATCGGCAGCATCGATCGTTTCCTTCAATATCTGTCCGACCTTCGTTGGCGAAGCACACTTCAAGCGATCGTAAAATAGTTGCTCATACAGACCGGGACGCGAATAAATTTGACCATAATCATGAAATCGCAATTTTGTTCTCTGATCACCCTCGGTCAGATAAAATGCTGCTTCGTCTTGCCCTAAGTGCTGACCACCCTGTTGCGGAAATTGAATGCGATAGCGCTGGTTCATAGTTTCGATCGTGAGTTTTCGTCGTGATTGGTGGAGGCCGGTGCCGACAAGCGATGGTACAGCAATGTCGCAATCAACCCGATCAACGAGAACACCGCGATCACCGCAAAAACCTAATGATGGCCAATCGCTCCAGGCGTTCGGTCCAGCAAAAATCCCATCAGCGGACCCATGAATACCTCAGGAGTGTAGCCGATCAACGCGGCCCAAAACACCAGCACCGTCGTCAATCCCCAGAACGCATGCACGGCAATGAGCGTGTTCAAGTCGGGAATCGTCGCCATCGAGTCCACCGACCGCGGTGCTCGCCAGTGCCAACGACATCAGTTTGCGAGCGGCAAACCGGTCGGGCCGTTGACCCTGATGCTCGTTTCTATCGTTTGACCGGCCCCGTTGGGCTGCCAGCAATCCACAAATGTCCGTACGCCGAGGGGGCCATCGCGATTAGCCGGTGGTCGAGCGAAGCGAACACCCCGGAACACACAAAGCGACAAAAATCAGCCGCCAAATCTATTTGAGCCGTTCCAAGATTCGCTCGACCGGTTCACGCCACTGGCCGAATTCGGTTTGGCGGCTGATGGTGATACTTGGGTACCAGGCGGTTGTCTCCCCATCGGTCAGCCAACGCCAATCCGGGATCCGGCCGAGCAACAGGTGCGTGCGGACGCCCAACGCTCCGGCGAGGTGCGCGATGGCGGTATCGGTGGTGACCAACGCATCGAGGTTGCATAAAACCGCTGCCGTGTCGACGAACTTGCCCGTCGATTGGTCGAGCGAATCGGGTAGTTTCAGGACTGCATCGGCGAAATCGACCGCATCGAGTTGCTCGATACCGTGCCCGAACTGCATATTAACAATCTGAAGATCGTCCGCATCGATTAACGGGCGAAAGACCTCCAGCGGCACGCTGCGGTACATATCGGCATGATGCTCGCGATTGCCCTGCCAATTGATCCCAACGAGTGGCCTGGTCGCTCGCGTTGGATCTCGATACTGGGCCAACCACTGTTTCCAGTGTGCGATCGCATCATCGGATACGCTCAAGTAGCCGTTGTAATGATCAGGCGGACCGCCCTCGAACAAATCTTCACCGAAATAGATTTCGCCATCCCGGGCATACAGACCGTCGAGAATTTCCAAAAACGAACCCTGGAAGTCTGCTTGCGTGAGGCTATCGTGCAGCATCGCCATGCCAGCGGCGGCAACATCTCCACCGGTGGCACTGAGAAGAACCTCGGGTACGATTTCGTCAATCCCGGGAACCGTGCGGAACAGCGGAATGAGGTTTGGGTTGCAAACAAC
>JBDNIG010000064.1:0-5791 GCA_041688415.1 Rhodopirellula sp.
CCACCTCGCCACTACCGCCCCCTTCGAGCAATGCGCCGTACGAGTCAATCGCGAGGCCGCCACGCTTGTCACTTTGGTTATGACACGTAAAACAATGTTGCCGAAAAATGGGTTTGACGTCATCCACGTAAGTCACCTTTTTCGTAGCCTTTTCGGCTGGCGCGGCCAGTGCAAGCGGTGCGGAAAATAACGTGAGGCCGAAGGTACCGACCGTTAACAATCGAGAGAAATTCATGATGTTCAGTGCCTCGCCAAACAGGGGTCTGATCCTCTTCGGCAACCGTCAAAACAATAGAGATGGGTAATGCCTCGAAAGGGTCAGACCCCTTTTCAGTGAGACTGTTGAGCGTCTGTCGACTCATTCTCAATTTTCATGATAACCATGGCAAATGCCAAAACGGCCATCTTTTCGAGAATTTTATCGGCAGGCGCCTAATGATTGAAAACAAATTCACGACCGTTGAGCACCGCCCAAAACACGTCTTCCAACACCTGGTTCGGCTTGGCACCCTCGGCGGCCAGCATCTCGTGTGTCGCTTCGCGTTCGGTGTCGTCCGGCATCCGGCTGAGCGAACTCAAATAGATGCGATCGAGGACTTGATCGGGGCTGAGTTTTTCTTCGTCGAGCCATTTCTGGACTACCTTGCTACGCACAATCTTATTGTGAACGGACTCTCCGTTGAGCAAATGCAGCGCCTGCGAGAGCGATGGCGCCGTCGTTGCCTCGCTATCGCAAACGGTCGTGCGGGGTGATCGTCCGAAGGTCGTGAGGAAGTAGTTCGATACCGCCCCGTCAGCGATCTGCACGGCCCGGCTTCCCAGCGGCAATCCGCTGAATTTCTCCGGTGATTCGGTGACTTGACAGAGACAATCGAGCAAGCTTTCCGACGGGATTCGACGAATCACCGCGTGGGCATAATTTCGCGTGTCGTGAGCGTTGGATTCGTTGGCTCGACTGCTTCGACTATACGCGCGACTGACGCAGATGTCACGTACGAGTTTGCGGAAGTCGTAATCGTACTCGACGAGCTTTTCACCGAGTCGTTCGAGCAGTTCCGGGTTGGTCGCAGGATTACTGACACGAATGTCATCAACCGGATCGATAATACCAACTCCCATGTAGTGAGCCCATACCCGGTTGGCAATGCTCGGAGCGAAGAACGGGTTCTCCGTTGAAACGAGCCAATCGGCCAACACCTCGCGACGATCCTTGCCCTTGGTGTCCGGTTCGGCTCCACCTAGAAATTTCGGTGCAACATTTTTACCGGTCACGGGGTGTTTGGTTTCACCGCTAAATCGGTTGTAAACGATCTTCTCGCGATAGTCCTCGGCCTGCTTGCGACCGACCTGGGCGAAGAACGCTGCGAACCCGTAGTAATCATTCATCGTCCAGCGATCGAACGGATGGTTATGGCACTGGGTACACTGGGTACGAATCCCCATAAAGACCTGGGCCACATTTTCAGAAGTCTTGAGCGTGTCGCGTTCGATCTCGTAAAAATTCGTTGACGGTTCGCCAAACGTTCCGCCGGTGCTGGTGAGAAGATCATGCACCATTTCGTTAATCGGAACGTTGCGGGCAAACTGATCGGTCAACCAACTCGCGTAGAGCAATGCTGCTTTTTTGCTGACGACATTACTGCTCTTGATCATCAAAAGCTGTGCAAATTTCTGAGCCCAAATTTCACTAAACTCTTTTCGTTCGAGCAACCGATCGACGAGCGTCTCGCGTTTGTCAGGAGCCGCATCGGCGGTGAAACGCAGCACTTCTTCCTCGGTCGGTAGCAACCCGGTGATGTCGATCGTGAGTCGGCGGATAAATTCTTCGTCGCTGCACGGGCCGCTCGGTACGAGTCGCAATTGTTGCAGTTTCGTGTCAACGAGCTCGTCGACGTAGTTCCCCGGATGTGGTTCCGGCGGGGTGTATTTCAAATCCGCTGGCAAGGTGAGGATTTGGCTACCGACGGTATGCGTGTCGAATCGCGCCATCACGAAAGCTTCGCCGCGATTACCAGCGGTAACCATGCCGTCTTGTTCGATCGATGCGACCGGCGCGTTATTAGTCGAAAATGCCGCTAAATGGCTGAGGTCGCGAGTGGTCCCATCGGCGTAGGTCGCTACGGCAACCATCCGTTGCGTGACCGCGTCGCCTTCGAGTACCGCTTGGGGTGGATAGATCGCCACGGAACTGACCGCCGGTGGTGGTGATTCGGCGGAGTCGTTGACGGCTCCGGCCTGCAGCCACCGCAGCAGCGTGGCGTAGTAATCGCTATCGGTGTCAAACAGTTTCCCACCAGTATGCGGAACGGCACCGGTCGATTTTTTCAGCAGTAAGCTCTCGGTGGGAACGGCCAGATTAATCCGTCGTACCCCGATCTCACGAGTGATGCGTTGGTAGTCGCCCTGGGGGTCAAACCCGAACAGGCTCAGTCGAAAACCATCCTTGCCGCTGGCGGCGCCATGGCAAGAACCGGTATTGCATCCCGAACGCGTCAGGACCGGCATCACGTCTTTGGTGAAACTCACCGGTGGATTGGTGGCCGCATTCTCAACGCTGACGTCGACCTGCACGAGTGCGCCCTCGTAATGACCGGCCAAGACGGTCTTTCCATCGGCGACGGGACGAATGACGTGCCCGTCAATTTTTACCAGCGATTCGTTTTCAATCGACCAGCGAACGCGATCGGTGACATCGAGTGTCACCCCGTCTTCGCGGCGCAAGACCGCGACAAAAGACTGGAAATCTGCACCGGAATTCAGCGTGATTGATCCGGGGTAAACATCCAACTGGATTGTCTTAAGCGGATCGGGCTGGGCAACGGGTGCGTCCGGTGACGCCCCGCTCGCAACGCGCGCCAGTAAGACGCAAGTCACGACGGCCGCGACGTACATCACCGCCCATCCGGCGGACGACTGTGACGACTGAGAAACGGCCCGCGTGCACGGTGGCGACACACGATTTTGTGTGGTCCCGGCGTTGGCTTGACGAGATCGGGTCATGAGGATTCCTTTTCTAAACGAAGCTGTTCGAGCCGGCTGAGCGGTTTGGCTGGGGCGTCGGGTTTCGGCTGAGCGGGCGCGGCTTTCTTTTTCGGCTCAGCGGCTGATTCTTTTTTCACGATCGGTTTATCGATTCGGATTTCACCGGTTCCATCTGTCTGGATCATCGTTTCACCATCGCGTTTGATGTGAGTTTGCACGGTGAGTGTCTTGTGCGTTCCCGTTTTAGCGTCGGCCGCGATCTTCAGGGGGAACGTGACGGAGGTGCTTTCGAGGTTCACTTTCTGAACCGGTTCGGCACACGTGACACCGTTGGGTAGACCGACCAATTTGACATCCATCTCACCGGCGAGATCGCGAATTTTCTCCATCGCAATGGTCAAGTTCGTGTCTTGGCCGGTCTCGGTGGCGGCGCGCGGGAAAGAGTAGTTGAACACGGCATCTTCGACATCAACCATGACCGGCGCGGTGGCTACCGTTTGCGTGCCGAGCTTGGTGCCGTAGCTGACCTGCATGATCATCGGCCATGAACCCATCGCCGCACTGCTATTGGCGGTGATCGGAATGCTCGTCTCGTTTTTCCCTTTGTCGATCTTGCGACTGTTATTAACACCCACGCCCGGTGGGTTGTACAGGGTTTTGAAATAGACTGGATTCACAAAACCTTCATCGCGTTTGATCCGCACCACGAGCTCTTTCGAACCGCGGCGCAGCAGCGGTGTCTTGGGCTGGACAAGTTCGACTGAAAACGGCATCGCTTCACAAACCGCCATGACAGCCTGGGGAGTCAGGTGATCGAGCAACGTGCGGCGGTTTTGGCCGAGCACGATCTTGTGATTCTGTTCGAGGTTCGACGTGAGTTCCCCGTCACCGAGTTTCCCTTTGCCTCGGACGTCAAAGAAAGAACCGGCCAGCGCGGCATCAGACGCCGCTGTTAACACGATCGGAATTTCCACGCGACCGGCCGGCACCGCGAACGTCTGCGCCGTCACACCGGCGGGCAGACCCTCCAACGCCAACTCGATCGCTTCGTTGTACCGATCGCGTTTGGCTTGAACGACCATCGCACCGTGCCCTCCGATGGGGACCGGGACAACCATCGCTTCGTCTCGACGCAGTTCTTTCAAAGCGAGTTGATAACTCGGCTTGAGACGACTCACCTCAATCAGATAATTATGCAGCGGGCTGCCGCCGCGTAGGTGATCATAGATCCGGATCGTGTATTGAGAATCGCTCGCGGCAGTGAAGTTGAAGAGGCCATCGGGTTTGCCGCCACTATCGTCACTACTCTTAATTGTTTTTCCGTCACCATCAAACACGTTCATCACACCGTCGAGCGGTGAACGCAGCGTGTCACGAGCAAACAATCTAACCCGAAACTTCTCGCCTTTCTTGCAGTCAAAAGTGAAGCAATCGAAATCACCCGGCTTTTCAATGACGCCGCACAGCAGTGCCGGCACGGAACAAACAGGCGCCTTGCGGCGATCGTCGTTGGGTTCGGTCTCGATCACAATCGGTAGATTTCCGACGCGGATCCAATTGGGTGACGGCGTGACACCCGAGGCATCTTCGGTAATCACGGGATAGGGCTGCGTCGGTGGTGACGAACCGTTTGCTGGATCGATCAGGTCGGTGGGCAGTTGCAACGATGCCTCGGTGATCGTCCCGTCAATATCAATCAATTTGGCTTGCAGCACGTCGCCTTGCACACCGCCAGCTGGGATCACGGTGGTGGGCCGCGGGTAGGAACCAACATGCAAACGGTAGCGGCATACGTCGCGTTGGCCAAGAAACGAACTGTCGCGCACGAGAATAGTGTACTGGCCGTCTTCGTCCGGCGTGAACGAACACACGCCGTCTTGTTGAAATAGCATCGAGTCATCGCTGACGGCGACCTCGAATCGCTTGTCGTCCAAAATCGCGATGTAGGGATCGAGAATATTGCGATTTCGGAGATTCCATCGCTGCCGCATGCCTTCGATCTCCACCGTCAGTTTCTGGCCCGCCTTCAGCGAGACGCGAAAGTAATCAACATCTTCACGGTCCACATTGCCTTCGACCGTCCGGTTCATCTCGATGTCCTGCGGGGCCGTCACGTCGTTATTAGGTTCGACCTCCTCTACGATCGGCATCGCACCGACGCTGAGGAACCGCAGGTTCGTTACGCCACTGGCGGTGACCAAGCGAAATGAATATCGCCCTGGTGCCAAATCCGACTTCGTTTTGACCTTCAACTCCACCGATTTATTATCGATTGGCTTGACCTCGATGACTTCCACACCAGGTTGATCGAACAGAACTTGGCGTGCGTCGGAAAGGCGGTCACCCTTGAGCACGATGGTGGACTCCTCACCGCGGGTCACCCCGAGCGGTTGGTGGTATACCACGACAGGAAACGCGGCACTGGCCGAACTGACGGACAGCACGGTGATCGCGACCGACAAAGCAAAATGTCGAAGGTTCAAGTAGCGGAGATTTCGGTGCATAACGAATAGCCTCAGGCGAAAGTGTGACGGTATGACCCGTGCGGACAAAGCTCTTGCTCACGCGCCGGGCCAGGAAATCAACGGCGAGCTAGCTGATAATGTTTTGAATCAGCTTTCCACCTTTGACGATTTCGACCGGGCGACCACCGGGGGCCATCAACTCCTTGTCCGAGACAATGCCCAACAGATGGTACATGGTCGACGCCAGATCCGCGGGCGAAACGGGGTCGGTTTCCGGCTCGGTTGCTGTTGAATCGGATGCGCCGTGGATCATGCCGCCCTTGATTCCGCCGCCGGCCAGCATC
>JBDNIG010000482.1:0-1893 GCA_041688415.1 Rhodopirellula sp.
GAATGAGCTTGGATGCTTCATTTTGAAGCCAAAATCCAGTCGTCAACCAATCTCGCATCGACCGCCTCTTCTCAAAACGCAAGAAGTCGGCGAGCTCGAAGCAAAAATGCCTCAAAACCAGCCTTCACCGGGAACTGCTGCTTCGGGAGCCACGCGAACTTCGCTTGCAGGCGTTCATCGCTGCTAAACGAAGCGGGAATCAAAGTGGGATCGTCGAGAACCGTCAAAATTCGATTTGCCCACCCCAGGATGCTTTGCAAGTTCATGTAGCGGGCCTTGCTCTTGAGCGTCGGCGGTACCAGAAACGCCAGTTCCGTCTGAAGCGTCGCGAACTTTGTTTGCGTTGCCTGTTTGATAAAGCCACACCAACGCTCGTCATCTTTGAGTCGCTTCTTCAAGAACAGGGCCGCTTGGTGCGGGAGGTCTCCAAAGCTCAGGGTTCCAGGATGTGTGTTGCAGAATCTCGCGATGCCGCCCGTCAAGTCGCTGCCACCATCGCTGAGCAGCCCTTTCGGTGTAACTCCCGTCTGAATCCTCAGCGTTTCAAGCTGCTGATGGACGATTTCTTGAGAAGACTTCTCGATCGGAAGCAGGGCGATCACCCGCATGTCTTTCAAGGTCAGACACTCGCCAGCTGGAGGAAGCATCGATAAGCGAATGCCGATAATCCCCAAAAAACGATGCTTGCCAATCTGGATCGCGTGATCGAGCAGATAAAACCAATCGTCGGCAGGCTCGATCGGCTCATGCAATCGGTAGTATCCCAGCCGTAGTAACCACATGCGTCCGGAGGTCGGGTGTGGTATGTAGCCTTGCCTGGCCTGCTCAGGAAAATAGAAATCCAGCATTTTGATCGTCGCAAGCATCGACACGCTGCTGCCCAGCACCGAGCCAACCACATACGAGATAGTCGACAGACTGAATGAATGACGCGACAGCCGCTCGAGCGAATCGATCGGCGGTCCAGGCGGGATCATCAAGACTGGTTGCAACGTCGGTTTCAGACTCACTGGTGGTTCGCTCGTTGAGGAACCCGGAGGAGTGGAGATCGTTAAGCTAGGCTGCGATTCGCTTTTTTTTTAGGCGGCGGAGCTTGATCGACCAAAGTGGTTAATCGATCGATTTCGGCTTTCATCGCAATCAGTTCTTGACGTGAAAGCTCGGCCTTCGTCTTCCACTTGTCACGACTTTGTGAGACGTCGGCAACCCGCACTTTGACTCGGTTCAACTCGACCTTCGTCGCTCGGTACTTCTCTTTGAGTTGATTACGACTAATCAGTAGCCATCGCGCCAATTGCTTGGGGCGGCTGCGATAGGCATCGAGCACCCTCTTCTGATCATCCGTATCGATCGCTTCAGACAAAGTCATATCTGACATCTGGGGCCTCCGAGCCAACATTCCAATCGCACTGCCTGACAGAAAACTGATATCAGTTTCGTCCCCCCAACTAGCCGTGTCAATATCACATTTTCAACTGGCCAGGGCAACGGTGGGAGGATGAGGCGGTCGCGCTGCACACATCTCTGATCGAACATCGCAAACGTCTCGCATCGACACTCGACGTGCTCGACACCGTTGAACTGGGCCAGCATGCGGACAAGGTTCGCGACATCATTACCGCTGAGGCCGCGGCAGACCTGAAGAAATTGAACAAGTTGTTGGAGTCCTCGCTTACGCGTCGGGTTACGACGGACCATCCCAACCCGAAGCGTAAGCGAGGCTACACCACCTTCAAACTCGACACACTGCCCGACGAACCTCGCGACCCTTGGCCGGACGAAGCCAAGAAGTTGCACGCGAAGTGGTGGAAACTGCGCATCGAACGACAAAAAGAAATTGACGCCTCGATTGCGGCCAAGGCCGACTTTGAATATCTGTACGACAAACCCTAC
>JBDNIG010000065.1:0-4811 GCA_041688415.1 Rhodopirellula sp.
AAAGATGCCCGTGATCGCGAAATGCTGCGGGCAACGATCGATTGCGAGGAGGCGGTTGCCACAAGCGACACGTCCATCGTTTGCGTGGGCACGCCCGCACTCGAGTCGGGGCGATTGAATCTAGCCTACGCAAGTCATGTCTATGAACAGATCGCACACGCTGTTAAGAAGAAAAAGCGTCCGCATCATTTGATTTTGCGAAGCACCATGTTGCCGGGAAGTGTGCGCGGTCTAGCGGAACAGCATCTTCCAGAACTGGTGGAGTCGGGGCAATTAAAGATTTGTTTCTGTCCCGAGTTTTTACGCGAAGGATCGGCAATCCGTGATTTTGCTTCTCCGGCTCTCGCCATCTACGGGACGCTCAGCGGTGAACCCAACACGATCCTTGAGGAATTGATGGGTGATATTACCCTGATGCCATTGGAGGCAGCGGAGCTGGTCAAGTATGCCTGTAACTACTGGCATGCCGTGAAAGTGGCGTTTGGCAATGAGGTGGGGCGACTGAGCAAGTACCTGTCCGTAGATGGGCAAGCCGTGATGGACGCGTTCTGTCAAGACTCGCAATTAAATATTTCAGCGAACTATCTACGACCGGGCACGCCATTCGGCGGTTCCTGTTTACCAAAAGATATCGCAGCCATCAGTTCGTTCGCTCGCCAAGAAGGGATTTCTTTGCCGATGCTCGAGAGTATCCAAGCTAGCAACCACTCACACCTCGATCATCTTATTAAATTGATCAACCGTACGAGTTTAAGGAAGGTACTGATTGTTGGTCTGACTTTTAAGAAGGGCACGGACGATTTAAGAGGAAGTCCTATGGTTGCCGTCGCTGAAACGCTTATCGGAAAAGGAGTTGACGTTGAGATTTACGATACGAATATCGATATTGCTCGCCTTACCGGTAGTAATCAAACAGAGACGACGCGCCGATTGCCGCACCTCGCAGCTCGTCTAACAATGGACATGGATGGAGCATTTAAGCGAAACCAGCTAATCGTCTTTGCCCAAGATCTGATTTCAACGAATGATCTCGAACGATTGGTATCGGAGGATCATGTTGTGGTCGATGTCAATGGGATCTCGGATCTCAGATCGATCAAGTGCAAGTATGAAGGACTGTGCTGGGAACAATGAAACGCGTGTGTGAATTTAGCGAAGCAGGGTATCCGGCAAAATGAGAGTTTTGGCAGGTTCTGTGCTGGCATTTCTCTATAACAACATCGTCACACTTTTGCCATCCCGATGCGTACGAGGATTGTATTTGAGATGGTACCTCGGGAGTCTTGGTGAAAAATGCAGCATTCAGATGCGTTGTCGCTTTCTGAATGCGAGAAAAGTGCATTTAGGGAAGCGGGATGTTCTGAATTTTGGCTGTTTGCTGGACGGGCGCAAATTTACTATTCGTGTTGGCAACGATGTCTCAATCGGTCCCGAAGCAACGATTTTGACACTGGGGCATGATCCGCAAAGTGCGACGTTCGCGGATCGAGGTGGCGACGTTGTGATTGGTGATCGGGTTTGGATTGGCTACCGGGCGCTCGTGATGCCGGGAGTGACGATTGGCGAAGGTGCCGTGGTGGCCGCTGGGGCCGTCGTTACGAAGGACGTCGAGCCGTTTACCATCGTTGCGGGGGTACCGGCGAAAAAGATTGGTGATCGTTCGCGCTCGATTGACTATCAATTGAACTACCATCCGTGGTTGGTCTGAATGTCTATTTCCACTAAACCGGCGATCTTGGTTGCCACGCATCCGCGGTCGGGCACGCATTTGACAATCGATCTGCTGCGCAGAAATTTTCTCGCACTTGCCTCACGAAAACGCCGCTTGGAACCTCTCGATGCACTCTACGTTCCCATCGATACGGTGCTGGGGAATGATTCGCGTCAGATTCGTCGTACTCATCGATTGATCGACGGGCATCGCTATCCGATTTTGAAGTCACACTGGCTCGATCCCGATTATGCGAATTTGAACGCGGCTTCGGTTGAGTTGGGGAAATGGGTGTGTCAAAACGCGAAGGTCGTCTATGTCGTGCGTGAGCCACACCGAGTTTTAGCTTCTCACTACCTATTCGAAGCATCCTACCGTGATATCAGTGGCGACCGGCAGCGTTGGCTCGATAACGCCTGCATGTATTGGTGCCGACATGTCAACGGATGGCTCTCGAAATCACCCGCCATCGTGCTGCGGTTCGAGCAGATTATTGCAGATCCCGCTGGGACGGTACGAGAATTGAGTGACGTGCTCGGACTGCCTGCTCAGGCTGCCGATCCGATTCTACCACCAAAGATGCGGTCGACATTACTTTGCGAACTTGTACCTTGGTCACACTGAAAACGCCCTGCTGAACCAGAACTTTATGAGTGGCGACTATTCGGCCCGGGCGGTGCTGCCGGCCTTGGTCATGCTGCCGCGTTCCATGGGGATGACGTTCGGGTCCAACGGCCCGCTCTGGTCACTCGGCTATGAGGTGATTTACTACGCACTGTATCCGCTTTGGCTGATCGTTCGTCGGCGCAGTGCGAGCTTGGCCTACCTTGCGATTCCGGTCGTTTGCCTCGGGATCGCTTCAATGAAAATCGGCACTTGGTTACCAGCGGTGCTGGCGCATTGGCCGATCTGGATTGCGGGTGCTGGACTGGCCGAATGGGCTGATGGCATGGAATCATCGGTATGTGCGTCGAAAGGAGACGCGGTCGCCGGGTGAGCTGGAAACGGAGCGGACGCTGGGCCAGCGAGGTTGGCTTGGTTCACGCACCTCGTTTTGCTTGCTCGGACTTGCCTTGGCATTGGCCGGATTTGTGATCAGTCAGGTGGCGTCTGGCTCAGTCGCGATTCTGCTTGGCTACCTCTTCCTTGGCAACGGATTTGTGCTGGCGTTTTGCACCGTTCCGCGAGCCATCGGGCGTTTGCGCGTGGTTTCCTGCTGGCAGTTTTTGGGGATCCGCTCGTATACGATTTATATCCTTCACTTCCCTATCCTGACTCTGATGGCGGCTTCATTTTACAGTGACGGTGGTCCGCCAGCGTCGGGTTGGTTCGCGTTGACGGCAACGATCGGAACGACGTTGATCTGTATTGCCGCGTTCGAAGTTTGCGAAAGAAGGTTCCTGCATGCCCGGATTCGAGTAGAAGGGAATGAACAGTGAATGTTTTCGCCAAGTGACGTCGATTTTATTAGTGCATGATTTGGAAACCTGGGCTAGTTCTGTATTCGGCGTGCTTGAGCCCCAACGGGGCGACGTTAATGTTTGGCCTCATCTAAGCAGGTTTGGGGAATTCATTCCGCATAACTGAATGCCACGTTTTCATAACCCGACGCGTAAGCGAGGAATGGCGGCGTGAATCCCTCGCTTACGCGTCGGGTTATGATTGTCGATTCCATCGAAATATTTCCCCGTATCTGCTTAGCCGGTCGGACGGCGTGTGCAGATAGGGTCGCCCCGTTGGGGCTACGGCGAGATTTGGGCGTCAAAAACCCCAGGCGATGCCTGGGGCTATCATAGGGCTGCCCCGTTGGGGCGTCGTTTTGAAGTCACGTCAGCGGTCATGGATGTCGTCAGTAATTAAATCGACGTTCCGCGGCGTAATTGAAAAAAAGCTGCGCAAAGATAATCACATCATATTTCCAAAATCTTGCAAGATTTATCAGTCCAGGCTAACTTCCAAGTGGATGATTAGTTGATCCATTCCATGAATTCTTCAAACGATCGTTGGCTGGTATGTCAGATTGGGGCTCGGGAGCATTACTCGATCGCTCGCGCGCTGCATTTGCACAATGTCCCGGTGACTTTATTGACCGATTTTTGGTCTGGTGGGCGATCGTGGGGAGTGCCGTCGCGATTGTCCCAGCGGTATCACGCGGATCTAGCGGAGGCGGACGTTTGCGGGTTCAATGCCGCTTACCTGCGTTTTGTCGCTTCGGCGAAGATCAAGCGATTGCAGCATTGGGACTGGATCATCGCCCAAAATCATTGGTTCGAAGCACGGGCTGCGAAACAGCTTTCATTGCAATGTCAACGTGATGCTGCACCGGACGTCGTGTTTGCCTACAGCTATGCGGCAAGATCTATTTTTCAGACAGCCAAGCAGAATGGCTGCACGACGCTGTTGGGGCAGATTGATCCGGGACCGGTTGAAATGCGGTTGGTCAGGAGGCTGCACGAGCAGGCGGGTTGCGAACCGCTGCGAGAACCGCCACCGAGCTATTGGGATCAGTGGCGCGAGGAGTGCGAGTTGGCGGACGGGATTATCGTCAATTCGTCATGGTCGCGGGATGCCTTGATGGATGAGGGGATTGCGGCGGAGAAAATTACGATCATTCCACTGGCCTACGAGGCGAGTGAGGATCGGAGTATGAGTCAGCGACAATATCCGGTGAAGTTTACCGCGGAGACTCCGTTAACGGTTTTGTTTTTGGGACAGGTGAACCGTCGCAAGGGGGCTGCGGAACTGCTCGGTGCCGTCGAGGCGATGGCGGGCGAGGCGGTGCGGTGGACGGTGGTGGGTCCGGGAGACGAGGGATTACTCGCGGGATTTCGCCGCGCACCCAGCACGACGGTGGTGGGGCCGGTGACGCGGGTGGACGCGGCCCGCTATTACCAAGACGCGGATGTTTTCATTTTGCCGACGCACTCCGACGGATTTGCGTTGACTCAGTTGGAAGCGGCATCGTATGGTTTGCCGGTGATCGCGTCGCGTTTTTGCGGCGATGTGGTCACCCACGATCACAACGGGACCGTGATCAATGAAGTCACCACTGAGGAGATTGTCGAATCAGTCCGTTCACTGCTCACCGACCCCGCGAAAC
>JBDNIG010000483.1:0-12575 GCA_041688415.1 Rhodopirellula sp.
CGCTAAGGACCATTCGATGAATAACTGTCGTAGCGAAACTCGCCAAGAGTTTCGGCCACCCAACAATTCGAAAGTCTTGGCGACTTTCGCTACGACCAAATCGGACACTTAAAGACCGAACGGTCCTAAGGCACCGGGCCAGGTCGCTCGCCAGGCCGCTATGGCCCTGAACGCGTCGAGATCATGGATGAAAAGGGAAGCAACAAGTTCAATTTAGCTACCGACTATCGTGCATCTTTGATCGCTTTTTTCAATAGCGAACGAGATAACTCGGGAGACTCTTCTATCTTTTCGACCAGGCCGCTGCCGGGTGCGAGTGTATCGAGAAATGCATCATACTGTTGGCGTTGCTCGTCCGATAAACCTCGGTACCAATACACGAATTGTGCCAGCGGCTCGCCGGTGAGAATGGTCTCGCCAAAGCACTTTTCTTGAAAGTCTTCGCTGGGCAGGCTCCACGCCGCGAACATCATCGCGGGAATGTTGTCATCGGCAATATTCTCGGACCATTCGACGGCGTTTTCGTCTGGATTCCACACCGCATTGGTGGCAAACGGTTTCACGCCGCAGTTCAATGTTACTTTCACTTTTGTATGAACGAACAGACTCGGTAGCATCGCTTGAAATGTGTATTTGGTCAGTAAGCCAAGTGGATCGAAGTCGCTATCTTTTACTTTGACGCTACCATCTAGCCCGCGCGAGCGTTTGTACTGTGCCAGTTCGGTTTGATAAATCTCGCTTTTACGAATCGATTCTCGTAGCGAAGTGGCGAGCCGCTCGGGATCACGGAGAATCGCCAATGATGCGACTGCCGACTCATCGTCACTGACTTGAAGTTTCTGAATCACCTTATCGTGAAGAAGTTCGGCCATCGCTTGCTGATCCTCGAAAGCAAAAACGCGGAGGATGTTTGGCAGGTCAGCCAAGGACAAGTAATCTCGCTCGACGAGATACATTCCCACCCGAGCCGCGAATCGCTGGCCCACTGCTTCGGCACCGAGGTCGTGGATCATCTCGAATGTCCAGCCGTACACCGAGAGATTCTTCAGGTCGCGGCGGATGTCCTGGTCCAGTAACGACTCGACGCGCCCTTGGATGGGCTGGCCCGCGAACTCCTCGCGCGCCCAGTTGATTAGCAAGTCGATCAACTGGTCAACCGCCTTATTGCGACTTTGCATAACCTCCTGCAAATCATCTTCACCGCGAAATCGTTCGGTGTAGAGCGAGGTGGAACCGAGTGGCGACTCGAAAAACGCGTAGCTGCCTGCACCACCCACATCGGCTGGCATCTCACCTTCAAAACTGCCGACGAAGCTGTGTGTGCCGCCTTTGATTTGCTCCAGCGCGGGGTCATAAAACTCTCGCATGTGAGCGAGTTCGGTTGCCGACAGCCGAGACGTGTCGTCGTCGCTGTCCGCATTCGTTGATCCCTGCGAGACAGTCAAGGTTCGCTGCATCGTTTCGCCATCGGGCGTGAGTTGCAACTCGTATGCTTTTGGGGAACACCCTGCCAGCACGCAGAGTACGGCGATCGTAAGTAGGCCGACCGGTGGTGAGCGGAAGTAGGTCACTGGAATGCTCCTTGAAGGGGAAGGAGCATTCATTGTAGCTATTTCGCTAACCCGATCGCGCCCGATTGTTTTTGGGTCAATTCACGAATGCCTTTTTTCGCCAAACCGAGCATCCGGGCGAGTTGTTCATCATCGAAGGTGGCTTCTTCGCCGGTGCCTTGGATTTCGATGAACCGACCGTCTCCCGTCATCACCACGTTCATGTCGACATCGGCAGCCGAGTCGAGTTTGTAATCCAAGTCCAACGCAACCTCACCGTCGATCACGCCCACGCTGATGGCGGCGACGCTGCGGGGCAAGGCATCGGCCACGACGACTGGCGGGTCGAGCATCGGCGTCGCGGCCAGCCGATTGACCGCGAGCGATAAGGCAATGAAGCCGCCCGTGATCGATGCGGTTCGCGTTCCGCCGTCGGCCTGCAAAACGTCGCAGTCCACCGTGATCGATCGTTCGCCGAGGGCTTCGAGGTCGACGACGGCGCGGAGGCTACGTCCGATCAGTCGCTGGATCTCGGTCGTTCGCCCGTCGACTTTCCCGCTCCGGTCGCGGCTCTTCCGCGGACTCGTGCTACCTGGCAGCATGTTGTACTCGGCGGTCACCCAGCCTTTGCCACGACCCGCCATCCACGGCGGCACTTTTGTTTCGACCGATGCGGTACACAGCACGATCGTCTTGCCACTGCGATACAGCACGCTGGCGGGATTCGATTCGAGATATCCGCACTCAATCTGCACCTCGCGTATAGTATCGTGCGGGCGGGCGGAAACGGATTGCGAGGTAGGGTTGGTCATGGGTGCCGATCGGAGTGGAAGGAAGTGGTTGTCGTTGCTGGGAAGCCTGTATTTTAAGTGCGGCATGGTAGCAGGATCGGCCTGTCGGTCCGAGCGGTTTGGTGCAAACCAATTGTAGCCAGACGGCTCCGACCGTCTGAGCTGAGTACGCGCTGATTTCTCACGACGGGCGGAGCCGTCGGTCGACAATTGTAGCCAGACGGCTCCGACCGTCTGAGCTGAGTACGCGCCGGTTCCTCACGACGGGCGGAGCCGTCGGTCGACTATGGGGAGAAACGTTGGCGTCCCACGGGTGTCTCCGTCCAATTAGCGAATCCATTTTATTGTTCCGCGGTTGTTTACTTTGAAAACGTGAGCACGCCGTCCCAGTCGGGCGGTGCGATCCGGTGGTGTTCCAAGATTCGTTGCAACAGGACGTCTTTGGGCCGGTCCCAGGCGGGGAGATCGTGCAGTTGCTGATAGGCGTCGTCCCACCGGCCTTCGCCGAACGCGGCAAACGCGGCTCGGGATAACTCCAGTTCAGCCCGACTGAGCTGCGGTTGATTCTCCAGCGGAACGATCAGTTGATAGATTTCCACCGGGGTTTGCGTGCCCGCGGCGCGGACCCGACCGAGCGTCCGGAGACGAAAGCCGGCGGCGGAGACACCATCGGCTGCACCGGTGACGTCGGCAACGCGTGTGGCCGCCGGGTCACGCGGGGGGCTTTCGTTTGCTGGGCCCATCAAGTGTTTTGCCGTCACGTGATCGACGATAATTTCAACACCAAAGGTTTTCGTCAATCCTTCGAGCCGGCTGGCTAAATTCACGACGGGGCCAAACGCCGTGACTTTGACTTGATCGACCGTGCCGATGCGCCCCGCAACGGCGCGGCCCGACGCGATCCCGATCCCGCAGCGAAACTCGGTTTCACCACGTGCGTAGTCGCGGCGGATGTCGGCTGCCGCTTGGGCCGCCGCGGAACTGGCGGCGATCATCGGATCGGTGCCGTGCGGCAGCGGCAGGGGCCAGCCCCAGAAACCCATGGCGGAATCGCCGTGAAAATCGCCGATCACGCCTTCGGTATTGAGGATGTGTTTGGTCATCACACCCAACGCGGCGCTGACCTGCTCGAGCAACACGAGGAGTTGACCGCCGTGTACTTCCGAGGTGCGCGAAAAACCTCGCAAGTCACAGAACATCACCGACAGACTGCACTCGCGTGGCTGCAGCCAATTCTCTGAATCCGTTCCCGCGATCGCATCGAGAACCACGGGTGCAAAGAACCGGCGCATCGCGGCGTGGCGTT
Organism: Rhodopirellula sp.; assembly: GCA_041688415.1. Lineage (GTDB taxonomy): Bacteria > Planctomycetota > Planctomycetia > Pirellulales > Pirellulaceae > Rhodopirellula. Next base: position 3,648 of record JBDNIG010000483.1, read on the forward strand.
GCTGGAACTGGTTGGCCTGGCGGATTCCCGAGACCAACGAGCCAACGACTTCGGCAAATTTAACGTCGTCGCTCAACCGATCGATGAGTGTTCGTGAGTCGCTGATCGAACGCCCGCTCGTCGTCATCACTCCCGCTCGGCTGCCGGTCACGTAGAGGGCCCATCCGCGGCAGGCATCACTGCGCAAGGGAACGCAAAACGCCCAGTCCACGTTCTCGTTCACGGTGTAGTCTGGACCTGGTGATTCCGGAGCTTGTGGGCCCGCTGCCTGTCGGGAGGGCTGGTTCTCCCAGAGATGCAACACGCTATCACGGCGGCGGAGTGTCGCGTTGACGAGCTTGGTACTGACGTCGTGGGCGCTCGATTGGTTGTCGCGGACGTCGTAGTGCAGAATCTGCATAGCGGATGTGTGGGATTGCGAATCCGGATCTCGCACACTCGCGCGAACGATCGCGACGGCGGAGGCGGAGGGGGTCGCCCGCATCAGGACATCGGTCACGCGTGCGAAGAGCTCTTCATCGCTGACGCTGCCCGCGACGAGGTCGGGCAATCGAGCCAGCAGTTCGATGCGGGCCTGCGAATCATGGAAATTCTTCTGCTGCAGAGCGGACTCGGCAAACGCCATCTCCGTCACCTCGCCACTCGTAGACGCAGCGATGTAGTCAGGTGTCGGTGCCGACAATGGCTCGGAGGTATGGGGGCCAATCTCGATTTCGGGGGGTCGAGTGTCGCGATGCAGTGGACGCAGATCCGCCGCCTTCGGTGGCCCCGGATGAGTGGGGTCGATTGTGAACCCAGGTCGGCGAGCAAGCGTGAAAGTGGTCTGCCCGATTACGAAATGTTCGCCGGGAACGAGGACGAATTGATCGCGTGGTTTGCCGCGGTGAAAAATTGGATTGCGCGCCCGTGGATCACGAGTGACCCGCAGCCGATCTCCACTCTGTGGCGTCAAAATGGCGTGGTGCCGCGAGATCGAACTGTCCCAGGGAACTGCCCACGGGATCGCGGCAACGTGGCGTTTTTGCCGCTGCCCTGGGGCGGTGACCGACCGGACATCATCATCGGCACCTCGATGGCCAAGATTGGGCAATTGATTTGGGGGCGGCGATGACTGCGGTTGCCGGCCCAGCAGCACGTCGCGACCAGCAGCGATCTCGGGCAATCCGCGCCGCCAACGTCCGGCTCCTGGTGCGACTCCTTGGATACTTGCGGCCCCTTGCGCGATCAGGTCAGGCATGGTTTATTCGGCCTTGGGTGCCTGGCCACCAGCCGCTGCGGCTTCCTGCTGGTCCATCAACTTCAAATACAGCATCAGCCCATACTGGATGTGCTCGAGCGCCGCTGCCGCTGCCGCATCGGGATCATGATTGGCGATCGCATCGAAAATGGCTTGATGATGTTTGCAGGTCAGCTTCATCGAGGCCGCATCGAGGATGTTCTTACGAATCCCGAATACGCGGATCAACGCGTGAGACTGAGTCGCCGTCTGCACAATCATGCTGTTATTGGTCGCTTCGAGGGCCCGCAGGTGAAAGTTGAGATCGGCTTTGTCGAACGCGCGTTTGATCTCGCGGCCCGCAACATCGGTTCCCGATTGTTCTTGAGCCTCAGCGGCCACATACATTTTATTGAGCTCGGCTTCGATGGCCGCGATCTGGTCCGCGTTCGCCTTGCGAGTAGCGATGGCGGCCGCGCCGGGCTCGATAATTTCTCGCACCTCGTAAACTTCGATCAGTTCATCACGCCCCATCGTGCGGACGACCGCACCGATTTGTGGGACCAATTCGACCAGCCCCTCGTTCGCCAACCGACCCGCTGCCTCGCGGACTGGCGTGGCACTGACGCCGATCTCCTTACCGATCGGGCCGTAGAGCAATCGAGTTCCCGGCTCGAAATCTCCCGAAATCAACCGATTGCGAAGATACTGATGCGCGCGAATGGAATGAATTTCTTGGCCCACGGGGTCTCTCGTTGTGACAAAAACTTCGTTGTGCGTCGCGTGTTGCACGCACCCATTCAGAGCGGAGGTTACGTCATTATACTCGTTTATCTCGAAGGTAGCATCGCTGGGAATCAAATCCCCATTTGGGAGAGCATGTCGGCGATGCGACCGATGTTGTTCGTCAACGACGGATACGATTCTTGGAATTCGGCGGTGGCCTCGCTCATTCGCTCGGCGAGCGATTGGGAATTGACGTCCTGCTGATCGAGACTTCGCTCGATCTCATCGACGCTCGCCTGCAATTGCTCGCGGTGCTCAGGGTCGAGGCTATCGAAACTAGCGAGTTGGTCGCGGAGATGATTGAGTGTTTCTTCAATTTGCGTTCGCATGAGTGGCACCTGGGGCGTATCGGGCGTGAGTTTCAGGAGGGCGTATTTTCGTTTACCGCGACGCAGCACAATGACGGTTCGCCCGTCAAAGTCATCGCGCGTGATTCGGTTCTGCTCATCGTTGACGCGGACGCTGTTGAGCGAAATGCTGTTTTCCTTGATGCTGCGCCGCGCATCACCGCCGCTCGAGCACAGCCCGGCGATCTGCAAGGCTTCGATGATCCACAATCCCTCGCCGGCAATTTCTTCAGCCGTGATATCGCGGCTGGGGACATTGGCAAAGATTTCCTGCAGCTCCGCATCAGGCGTATTTCCGATATCACCACCGAACAGGATCGTCGTCGCCCGCTCCGCTGACTGCAGCCCGTCGCTGCCGTGAACGAGCTGCGTCATCCACTGCGCCAAACGCTTTTGAGCGGCTCGTTCGCCAGCGGCCTTTTCCGTTCGCTCGGTGAGTTCATCATACTCGTGCCTGTCGATCTCGGTCAGATAGGCGATGCACCGCATGACGTCCTCATCGTTGACGTGGACCCAGTACTGGTAGAACGCGTAGGGGCTGGTCCGGTCGGCGTCTAACCAGATGGCACCCTTCTCGGTCTTGCCCATTTTTTTTCCGTCACTGGTTGTCAGCAGCGGAGCCGTCAGGCCGAAAAACTGCTCGCCCGCCATTCGCCGCCCGAGGTCGATGCCAGCGGTGATGTTGCCCCACTGGTCGCTGCCACCGGCTTGGATGCGGCAGTCGTGCTCGCGCGACAAATGCACGAAATCATAGGCCTGCAACAGCATGTAGCTGAACTCGGTGTAGCTCAGTCCCGCATCGCTATCGATTCGGCTCCGTACCGATTCCTTGCCCATCATCGCGCCGATGGGAAAGTTCTTACCGACATCGCGCAGAAATTCGAGGTAAGTGTACCCCTTCATCCAATCGAAGTTGTTGAGCAACAACGCTCCATTGTTGCCCGTAAAACCCGCTTCGCCTTCAAAGTCGAGGAACCGCCGCATTTGCGCCGCAACGCCGTCGACGTTGCGCTGCAATTGTTCGCCGGACAGCAGGTTTCGCTCCTCGCTCTTACCACTGGGGTCACCGATCATGCCGGTGGCACCGCCGACCAATGCGATCGGACGATGTCCGGCGCGTTGGAACCGCCGCAACATCATCAACTGCATCAGTCCGCCGACGTGCAAGCTCGTCGCGGTCGGATCGAATCCGATGTAAATGCTCTGGGGACCTGAGGCCAACAATTTGGTTAGCCCGTCTTCGTCGGTGGCCTGATGGATTAACCCGCGCCACCGCAGTTCCTCCATCAGGTTGCCGGTCGTTGGCGTCGATGAGGGTGCCGCCGCAGGTCCGGCGTCCGTGAATGAATTCGAATGAGTCATGTTGGTGTGATTCGGTTTTCGTTGATTCGAACCCCGCGCCGCCGGCGATAGCGGTCGGTCGAGCGAGGTGTCACGGCGAGCGGGTGTGCAGCAAGGCCTCCGCAACCGCCAAGTCTTCGGGATACGTGATTTTAAGGTTGTCCGCGGCACCCTCAACCAGTGAAACAGGGTGCCCCGTTCGTTCGACGAGTTCCGCGTCATCGGTGGCCGGTCGGCCGCGGTGACGTGCGTACGCTTGGCGAAGTAAATCGAAGGCAAATACCTGCGGCGTCTGGGCTACCCATACTCCTCTGCGATCGATGGTCTGGCAAGCCGAGTGATCGCGAGACCCACGTTTGAGCGTTCCGGTCACGGGCGTGGCCAGGATCGCGGCCTTCGTTTGCGAGGTTCGTTCGAACACCGCCGACACATCCGACTGACGCAGTAGCGGGCGAGCGGCGTCATGGATGGCTACCCACCGAACCGTTCCGCTGTTGGAGCGATCGATTTCCGCCAAAGCGGCGGCAACGCTATGGCTGCGTTCGGCGCCTCCGGTCACGAATCGAATCTTATCGGGCTGCGACAAATTCGTCGCCTGATCTTCAAATCGCTCACGATCATCGTGGGACACGGCCATCCAGATGAGGTTCACCTCATCGCGGCTGAGCAGAACTTCGACGGCGTGCGTCCACAGCGGGCGGTCGGCCAAGCGAGCAAAAAGCTTATTGGTTTGATCACCAAAACGCTGGCCGCTGCCAGCAGCGGGTAAGATAACAGCCACGCTCGCGGGCGGGAGAGATATCATGCGGCTCGTTTAGATCCTGTCCCCAAGAGGCTGGCAGATCGCATCGACTGTCCGCCGCTGGAACAACTCGCAAACTTCGCGAAACGGGCGACAGGAACGGCCACTTACGCGGCTTGGCTGGCCTTCTTCATGGCCGCACTGAGCCGGCTCTTGGTACGAGCGGCAGCATTGCGGTGGATGACGTTGCGGGCGGCAGCTTGATCGAGCTTTTTGCACGCCAATCGAAATTCGCTTTGGGCCTTCTCATGATCTCCCGCTGCCACGGCAGCGCGGACACGGCGAACCGCGCCACGCATGTTGCTGCGGACGCCCCGGTTTCGGAGACGGCGGACTTCGCTTTGGCGGAGTCGTTTCTTGGCGCTCTGGGTATTTGGCATGTGTTTGGCAGCGATATTCGCGTGCTGCCCCGTTGGAGACTACAGGAAATGTTGATTTCGCGGCGGTGATCCGCCGGCGATTGAATTGGCAAGCGGCGTATTATGCCCATCGGACCGGCGGCTGTCCAGATCCAAGTAAAACTTCCATAATCGGTCCACACGGAACCAGCGATCCCCCCGGTTCGCGGCTACTGATGTCTGGAAATCCTATGCTTGGAAATTGCCCGCCGTGACCACCCTTAAAAACATTTCGACCGCCACCACCTCCGCTGGATTCGTCGCCCTCGTGGGGGCCGGACCCGGTCACCCGGAACTGCTGACGCTACGTGGACAATATTGGCTCAATCGTTGCGACGTGGTGCTGTACGACGGCCTGACCAACGCCGCCATGCTCGCCCACGCACCTCAAGCCGAGTGCGTTTGCGTAGGAAAACACGGGCAAACTCGGATTTGGACCCAGCCCGAGATCATTGCGGAAACGCTCCGCCACGCGTCCCAGGGCAAGTGCGTCGTACGGCTCAAGGGGGGCGACCCGGCCGTGTTTGCACGAACCAGCGAGGAGGTCGCTGCCCTCGTCGCTGCCAAAATTCCCTATGAGATCGTGCCGGGAATTACCGCCGCGTTGGCGGCGGGGTCCTACGCCGGGATCCCGATCACGCATCGTGGGATCGCGTCGGCGGTCGCGTTGGTGACCGGGCACGAGGAACCGGGCAAGTCGGAATCGGCCTTGGACTGGGCCGCGTTGGCGGCGTTTCCCGGAACACTCGTCGTCTACATGGGCGTGACGACGGCTGAGACGTGGACGCGGGCCTTGCTCGACGCGGGCAAGCCGCCTGAGACTCCCTGCGCACTGGTTCGCCGCTGCAGCCTGCCCGACCAACAACAGATCGCCTGTCGACTCGACGAGGTCGTCGACCACCTGACGCCGGCCAGCCGATTCCGTCCGCCGGTGATCACGATCGTTGGCGAAGTCACGCGATTGGCCGAAACGATGGATTGGTTCCGCCGCCGACCGCTGCACGGCCAACGCGTGCTCGTGACCCGACCGGCCAGGCAAGCCGACGAACTAGCTCGGCCGCTCGAAGAACTCGGCGCCAGTGTCGTCCGCCACGGCGTGATCGAAGTGCATCCGCCGGACGATTGGTCGAGCGTCGACGGGGTGATCGATCGCTTGTCGTCGTTCCAATGGATCGTTTTCGCCAGCACCAACGGTGTGCGGTATTTTCTCGATCGCATGCTGGCGCGAGGACGAGATTCGCGGTGCCTGGCGGGACTGCGGATTGCCGCCGTCGGCAACGCGACCGCCGAAGCGCTCAGCGATTACCGCCTCATCGCGGACGTGGTTCCCGCTCAATTTGACGCCGTCGGTTTGGTGGATGAACTCGGCGAGAGCGTGCGGAATGAACGCGTTCTGATCGTCCGGGCGAGTCGTGGCAGCCGTGCACTGCCCGACGGTTTGCAAGCCGCGGGTGCTGAGGTGGAGGAAGTCGTGGCCTATCAAAACACCGACGTCCTGACCGCGAATCCCGACGTCGTGGCGATGCTGAGGCGGGGCGAGATCGACTGGGTCACCGTGACCAGTAGCGCGACGGCGGAAAATCTACAACGACTCTTTGGCGACGATCTGGAGAAGTGCCGCTTTGCAGCGCTCAGCGAAATCACCGCCGAGGTACTCCGCCGTTCCCATCACCGCGTCGATGCGGTTGCAGAGACGGCGTCCATGTCAGGGCTCGTCGACGCGATCCGAGCGGCATCGCAATAACAAAGGAATAGTCGATGTTCCAGCAGAGTTACCAACTGAAACCGCACCCGCCGTTTCGTCTCGACTTGGCCGCCTGGACGCTGCGCCGTCAACCGAGCAACGCCATCGACGACTGGGACGGGACAACCTATCGCCGTGTCCTCTCACTATCTGGCGAGCCCACGTTGATCGAAGTGCGACAGATAAAGGACGGACTCACCCCGCGTCTTTCGGTCGTGATCCGAGCACGCGAGGAATCACCCTCGGTTCGCTCGCGGGCCACCGCGGCAGTGGAATGCTTGCTCGGCATCCGGCGGAAAATGGAGCCGTTTTACGAATTTGCGAGTACGGACGCGACGCTGCGCCCGCTGGCGACCCGGTTCGTGGGAATGAAACCGCCTCGCTATCTGACATTGTTTGAATGCTTGAGTAACGCGATTGCTTGCCAGCAGGTTTCCTTGGCGTCGGGCCTTCAATTGCTCAATCGATTCGCCTCGCGGTATGGACGACAATTTGTCACCGACGATTATCGTCAATCGGGGTTTCCGGTTCCCGAAGATTTGCTGGACGTTGAAATTCAGGATCTGCGCGAGCTTGGGTTCAGTCGCCAGAAAGCCGCCGCACTACTAGGCGTAGCGAAACAATGTCGCGAAGACGTGATCAGCTACGATTCGCTGCGTTCACTGGCTGATCAAGTCGCGGTCGATCGACTTTGCGAGCTACGCGGAATCGGTCGCTGGTCAGCCGAATACGCTTTACTGCGTGGACTCGGCAGGCTGGACGTTTTTCCTGGCGACGATGTGGGGGCCCGGAATCTCCTCGGTCGATGGTTGGATCTGGCGACAAAACTCGAGTACGCGGGCGTTGCCGATCTTCTCGATCGCTGGGCGCCCTATCGCGGCCTCATTTATTTTCATTTGCTGCTGCAGAAACTGGAGTCGAAACAGATGGTCATCGCGACACCTCGCGAAGCCGAAAGTACGCCTGACACGGAACGATTTTTGCACGTCAATGCACCGTATTTAACTGATTGCGGTTTCACTGAGCGAGAATAAAAATGAGCCACGTAAAACACCATCACACCCAGATTGAGATAGCTCGTGCCTACGATCTTCCCAAGTCAGACGATTCCTATCGAGTGCTGGTCGATCGACTCTGGCCGCGCGGCGTCAAGAAAGAATCGCTGCACATGGATGAATGGGCGAAGGAGCTTTCGCCGAGCGATGAGCTGCGGAAATGGTTCGATCACGATCCAGACAAGTGGGACGAGTTTCAGAAGCGATTTGTCGATGAACTGTCCGACAAATCTGACCAGATCGAGGCACTGCTCGATGCGGCTGGCGACAAACCCATCCTGCTGATCTACGCGGCCAAGGATGAAGAGCACAACAACGCCGTCGTATTAAAGAAACATCTCAGCAAAGCGTGATTGGGAGGTACCGGATTGACGCCCCAGCCAACGGCGTCGTCGCGTGGATGCGAAACAAGCTGCGATGGTTGTCATGATCTTGGATTGCGACCCATGCCGATTGGGGATGCCGATTGGGGACAGCGGTGGATTCCTTGCGGAAGTTCGCGATACTTGGTTGCAGCAAAGAAGATGTCTACGGCTCGGCGTGGGCATCGTTTCGCCAGTATCGTGAAAGCGACGATGCGGATCGTACCCGCACCAAGGCTGCGATGCAGACAACTCTCGACTCGGTCGCCGATCAGTATCCGGAGCTGACGTCGAGTGTGGCCGACTTTCAACCGCTGGTGGACGAGATGGTAAAGTCGTCGAACTCGATCCACATTCTCTTGAGTTTGATGATCCCAAGGAGCACCCCTCTTCGACCGGTGACGAGTAGAGCAGCAACGTGCCACGGCACATCCTACGGTCGCACCTTCCAACGTGCTGCGGGCAGGTGGCTTCAGGGCGACCAAAATTTGAGACGGGTCGTCGCTAAAACGCGCGTCAGTGTCGATGAAACCCTTTTGCGTTTCGACGTGGTTCAGGATAGACTTCAGTGGCATCGTAGTCGGTGTAAGCTGTTGTTGAAGTGTTGTAACAACGTCAATGATCCAACATCCGGCTCGAAGCACTTTTTTGTTTCAAATTTGCTGACTCTAACGCATTTTAAGCCCTGTTTTTTCGCGAAAAAACCGACGTCGCGACGAGATTCCAAATTTGTTATCCGTAAGCGTTCTATCTTCCCATGTTGACTGGGGCATTAGCTTGGTGGGTTTCTTTCCACTTTCAGGAGAAACCCGATGGCTCGCTTGCCCAATCCACAACTCGCCGATCAATGGCGTCGCCGACTCAGGCGGTTTGAGAA
>JBDNIG010000484.1:0-3802 GCA_041688415.1 Rhodopirellula sp.
AAAATCATTGAACACCCTGCGCAATGCCTAGAAAATCTCGGGGGTTTGGGGGCTGGCCCCCAACCAGCCTGGACGATCATGGAAAAAATTCAAGATTTTCAACCCTGCGGGTTGCGGTCATTGAAGACCGTCGCTTCGGGCATTGCGTTTGGAATGAACGAACCCATGCGGCGCGTGGCGGCGGAAAAGAACTACACCGCGGAGACCTTCGCGCAGCTCACCGCCGCAATCGTCCAGACACTCAAAGCGGGAACGCGGGAAGAAGCGTCAAGTAAATAGCCTCGACGCTTTTGGTAGTGGATCTTGCGAAAGATCCTCAAGCGGCGACGGCAGACTGCCTAATCGCGGAGCGATGACAGCAATTTCAACAAGCCCTCAGTGTCAACAAAGACAACTCCGGTCGACAGTTGATCCGCAGCAGATGCACGCCACCGAGACCTCGCGAAACATGCATGGTGGTTGGAGAACGGTAAAAATCGCCTGACGCCCAACGCGTGCCGTGCCAACTCGGGCTGAGGATCGGCCCGGCCAGCGGCAACTGTCCTTGCCCGCCATGCGTGTGTCCGCACATCAGCAAATCGATGCCATGTCGCCGCGCCCAATCAAACTGATCGGGACTATGGCTTAGACAAATTTGCAACGGCACGCTCGATGACGCTCCCGCGATGGCAGCCATCCGCTTATTTGACGGGCGTGTGAACCACGGCCATTCATTGCCGCTCAGGGCAACGCCCACTCCTCGCAGCGGATACGCTTGGCAGCGACCACCTAAATCCGTCCATCCCGCCGCCGCCATCTGCCGCCGCACTTCAGACGGATCGGACACGCGCGTGTCATGATTACCCAAAATAAAGAAACTGCCGTCCGGCGCCGTCGCCGGTGCAAACATCTCCGGCAGCCACGACACGCATTCTTGAGCATCGACAATGTCGCCGGTTAACGCAAACATTTCCGGACGGAAATCCAAGGCGCGGTCGATCACGCGCGCCATGTAGGCGGGCTGAAGGTGCCCCGTCAAATGAATATCGGACAACTGTGCGATCCGGTAGCCATCCAACTCGCGCGGCAGGTGTGCGAGCGGCACGTCGATGCGATCGATCGCAACGTCTAATAATTGATTCCCAGGAATACGTGCGGACCAGCGGCACTTCGGCGTCCTGGCAAACAGGTCGACGTCGGAGCGATCGGCCCGCTCGACACGACTGGACCGAGTGACGGGCGCGTGCTGGATGCCAAACAAAGGACGCCATACGAGCCACAGCGAGAACAGGATCCCACCCAGAACCAAACACAGCACGCCGTACGCTCGCACGGCCCACGGCAACTCTCTCGATGTGAAATCGCCCGATGAAGCGAGTGAGTGAAACGAGCGTGACCACACGAGCTCGATCACGATGAGTGTCAGCCATGTTTCAATAAACATCAGCTTTTCGATGAACTTGATCGTCCGTCGCGGCCACCCGAATGAATTCAGGCGGTTGTATGCCGATAGCCGCAAACCGAAGTGTGCGACGACTGCCAAACCAACCCACATCAAGTTCATGATACGAACCGGTCATCGCGACCGATCGCCTTGGGCTTCATCTCGGCCACGCACGCGGTATTGCCCGGCGTCAGCGGTGTCGTCCAGTTCGCGACGTCACACCGCAGGGCCACCACCGCCGCTGTGCTCATTCCCGTCGCACGCCCCAGTAGGACCGATGCGGCGTGGCTGACCCCAGGATTGTGCGCGAGCACCAACACGGTTTGGGGACGCTTGCTCGCACGAGCTGCCATGCTCGCGAAGTCGCTTCGAACAATCTCTAGAATCGTGTCGGCGGGAGCCAGGTACAACTCCGACAGAATGTGCACCTGCGCCATTTCGAGCTTGACATTCTTCCAGTACGACTGCATCAAGGCCGCGGTCTGCTGCGTCCGTACAGCCGATGAGCAGAGGATGCAATCGGGCCGCAATCCAGCCTCCGCGATCCAGCACGCCATTGCCGGTGCATCTCGCAGACCGCGATCGTTGAGCGGTCGATCATGATCGGACGTATTGTCCCCCGACCAGTCGCTCTTGGCATGCCGCATCAACAGCAGCCGGTGCTCGTTTTCAGAGCACGAAGTCGAATCGGGCTGGGATGACGTGGGAAGGGATTGCATCACACGACGTCCTGCTCAATTCAGTGGGGGCGGTAAGATGTGGCAGCCGATGCGAATATCAATTCCCATCGACGATGATCTGACCCACAATCAACCATACGAAGGTAAACGCGATTCCAAAAGCGGTGTGCAGTGCTTCAACATTCATCGTCAGCGACCTCAGGCAAAGAGAGAGGTGCCACCATCTCGTTCAGATACGAAATATATCGTGACACAAAGGGAACGGAAAGAGGCCGTTTCCCTGGCCTGAGTGCGACTGCGTCGATGATCGACGCCGTTGCCGCTAATATTCCATGCGGCACATCCGATGCCGCATGAAGTGGTATCGGCCGGCTGCGGCATCCAATCTGCAAAAAACTCGCACCGCCGCACAGAGCCCGTAGCCTCGCAGGTCGCCCCAGTCGGAAAAGTCGCCTACCAGTCCGTAATCCGCTCGCCCGCTCCGTTCCAAGTCGGCGCGGGATGCTCGGTCTCACCGGGCCGAACGCGTTGTTTCTCCGATAGCAGACGCAAATGCTCGCGCAGATACAGCCGTTTTTGCGTTTGCTCACCACGCCGCAGCCGATACAGAATGCGACCTTTGCGGCGAACGTAGTACATGCCCGTGATCACACCCACGAAGAGGTCGCGTTCCATCCCGACGCCAATCGATTCGACGTCGTCGCCGATATCGAGCCCCTCGCCCGCGATCGGTAACCACATGCAAGGCAGCAGTCGGAAGGCAAGGTCGCCGTAGCGGTAGTGGTAATACCGGCCATCAAACGAGTCTCGCCGCAGCACACGTTCGCTCGGAATCAGCCGACTGACCATGGAAACGTCGCCAGGATGAATGAATCCATCGCCATTTTCGGGCCAGCGGGGCATCAATCCGTATTGAGGAAAAGTATCCATAGCGACCTCCACGTCAGCATGTTTCAAGAGAGGGGGCTGAGCATACGGTCTCAGAACCCGCCATCGGATTTGGCCGTTTTGATTTCCTGACGCAGAATCGCGGACATTTCAATCCTCGGGAAAGGTTTGTCCTCGATCCTAGCTCGATCCGCGAGCACTTTGGCCCGCACAATGACCTCGCGTACATCGTGCTGCGTCAATTTTGATTTCAGCGTACGACTGCCGTCCTCGTCGTTGACGACTGCGACGGGTTCGAGTACATCAATGATATCACGCACGGTCGCTTGGTTGGTCTGGATCGCGCTGCGAATGCGAGAGAGTTCGATCAATGCCCGCTCCCGCTCGGGATCCTCGAAATTCGCTTTGATGTAGACTTCAATCGCATCGAGCTCACCCCAATGCGTGATCGGTAACCGGACGACTCGTTGCATGATCGCGGCGGAGCGCGAAGGCGGGTAGTCCGGCGCACTCATCTCTTTGATCAACGCTTCAAACTGCTTGATGACCTTCGCCTTGTCATCAGGCTCGAGCAAACTTTGCTCAATCATCGGCACAAAACCCTGGAGTGTACGAACGGCAATTTCAGAGCGTTTTTGAAACAGAATCCACGTCGTCACACCGCATATGACCGCCGCCGCCATGCCCAGCAGCAGCGTGCTGGCGACGATCGCAGGCAGACAACTCGGCCCCTCATCGGCCTCATCGGCCTGATCGGCCTGATCGGCCTGATCGGCCTGATCGGCCTGATCGGCCTGATCGGCCTGATCGG
>JBDNIG010000485.1:0-3222 GCA_041688415.1 Rhodopirellula sp.
CCTTCGAAGGGGTCCCGATCTGCTACTCGTGGCCCAGCCAGGGCACGTTGCTCGGATATCCCGTCGACGAGACCAATGCCGCCTGGACAGTTGGTCACCTGAAAGAATTCTTAACTGACCTTGTCGACCGTAGCGGCGCGAAATCGATTCACGTCGTTGCCCACAGCATGGGGAACCGGGCCATGACGGCGGCGATGCAGCAGATCGCCTACCAGCGTCCCGGCAACGAGCCGATCTTTGATCGCGTGGTGTTGGCGGCCCCCGACGTCGACGCGGATCTCTTCCGCAAGGACCTCGCCGGCGCGCTGATGGACGTCGCCAAACAAGTCACGCTGTACGCTTCGTCGGACGATCAAGCACTGATGGCGTCGAAAAAAGTGCATGGTTACCCCCGTGCCGGTGAATCGGGCGAATTCCTCGTGGTCGTGCCCGGTGTCGATACGATCGATGTCTCGGGGATCGATCTGAGCCTGCTCGGACATAGCTACTATGGCGAAAGTGAGCCGATCTTGAAGGATCTCTATGACGTCCTGCTCTCGCGGCTGCCCGCACCGGAGCGATCCTCACTGATTATGCTCGGCCACGCACCGCGGATCTGGTGGCAACTCGCAAATGAAGCAAAAATCGCTACCGGCACGCGACGCTAAGCGACAGCGAATGAAGAAAGCGAGTAGCTAAGCAGGTTTGGGTAATTCATTCCGCATAACTGAATGCCACGTTTTCATAACCCGACGCGTCAGCGAGGGATGGCGGCGTGAATCCCTCGCTTACGCGTCGGGTTATGATTGTCGATTCCGTCGAAATATTTCCCCGTATCTGCTTACGTTCGCCAGAACGTGGGCTCCACCGCCTGGCGACGGTAGCTACCTAGATTCGACGCGTTTTATTGTCTCGCGGTCGCTCCTCCCCCAGCAAAGCTGGTGGAGAAGTGGGAGAAAAGCTGCGCAAGCGAATCACGCGTCAAGACCAACTTTTTAACAGCCCAGGACAATCCTCCCAGCGAACCTTTCTCTCTCTCGGTGCGTCTGATAGAATGGAGTTCGAAGTGGGATGGGACAAAATTGCCCGTCTCGCTTCACCCCAGGTACCTGGGGGCGACTTGGAATCGACCGGATGTCAAGAAGCGAATACCTGCGTGTCGTGGTTGATCAGAAGGCCACGTAAAAATCTGATCGAAAATTTTAGTTGCAGAAGAAAACTTTGCACTCGCCGCCTAAGTACAGGTAGCGCGGACTGAGGGGGATCGCCAGAGTCGCCCGAATGTCCGTCACAATTCTGGATCGCCGATCGTCTTACTCAAGACGCGATCGGTTAAATTTGATTTGAGTTAGCCGATCAGGGAGCCTGTCAGGCAGCGCCCCGTGAAGCGAATCGCTCGCAAGAGCACAAATAGTCAGACTACACATGTAGACGGTATCGTGGATGCGTCGCGGGACGGGAGTTCAATCCTCCCCGCCTCCACTCAAAGCCAATTTGCGAGAAATCGTAAGTTGGCTTTTTTCATGGACTTACGGCAATTCCCTCGCGAAACGAGGACCTCTCAAGTCAATTGGGGCTTGTAAAAAAGTAGCTACGTTCACCAGAACGTGGATTCCACTTATAAAAAAGCTTCCCAGCGTTGCCCGCGCGGGGCGGCAGCAACGCGAGATGGCAGTTTCCTAGGAATTTTTCCAAATAAAACCCAGCCTGGATCGTTAACAATAGTATGCGCACCGCATTCTCTTCTTTTCCCTCCCAGGAACCCGTCCCATGAACCGCCTCCTCGTCCTACCAGCACTCCTCTGCCTGAGCGTCACCGCGAATTTGCCCACGCTGTCCGCTCAAGACGTCACGATCACGATCAAGCCCACGCCCACGCCGAAAAGTGAGCCGATCCAGAGCGACAAAGCTCCTTTCACCGGTGACCGACCTGCCGTCGATGTCGCGATTCTGCTCGATACATCGAACTCGATGGATGGGCTGATTAGCCAAGCCAAGAATCAACTTTGGAATATCGTGCAGCAGTTTGCCAAGGCGAAGAAGGCCGGCAAAACACCGCAACTGCGAGTCTCCATTTTTGAATATGGCAACTCTGAATTGCCCGCCGCCGAAGACTACATTCGCCAAGTCGTGCCGCTCACCGACGATCTCGATAAGGTCTCCGAAGCGTTGTTCGCATTGAAGACTTCGGGTGGCGACGAATACTGCGGCGCCGTGATCAACGAAGCGATCAAGCGACTTGACTGGAGCGGCGAGCCGAATGCCTACCAAGCCATCTTCATCGCCGGCAACGAACCCTTCGATCAAGGCCCCGTTGATTTTCATACCGCGTGCAAGAAAGCGATCGGCGAGGGCATCGTCGTCAACACCATCCACTGCGGCAATTACGATCAAGGCGTCCGCGGCCATTGGCAGGCGGGCGCGTCACTCGCCGAAGGCAAGTTCTTCAATATCAACCAAGACGAGAAAGTCGTGCACATTCGCGCCCCGCAAGACAAAATCATCATCGAGCTCAATACCGCGCTGAACCAAACCTACCTGTGGTACGGACGTGCACAGCAGCGCCAAAGCTACGCGTCCAACCAAGCTCGCCAGGATACCAATGCCGGCAGCGGGTTGAGCAGCCGAGCAGCCGTCAAATCCAGTTCCGTGTACAGCAACGTCGGTCGTGACTTGGTCGATACTTACGAAAACGACGCGTCGGCCGTCACTGGGCTCAAACCAGAAGAACTGCCCGCAGAACTGCGGAAGCTCTCGCCCGAGCAGCGGCTCGATCGGATCCAAGCGATGTCACAGAAACGCGATGAGATTAAAAAGAAACTGGCCGAGGCCAGCCGCGAGCGACGAGCGTACATTGACGATCAGCAAGCCCAACAGCCCGCGACTCCCGGCGAAACCACCCTCGGCGACGCCTTCTCCGAAGCCGTCGAAGTCCAACTGCAAGACTCCGGGTTTGAAGTCGAGAAGTAAGGGCGATTGATCCTGAAAGGATCACAGCGATTAGCCGGTGCTTTGAGCGTAGCGAACACCACCGGAAATGGATTGCCTATCAATGCCTACCCTGAAAGGGTTGTAGCAACTTTGTGGCGTGCGATGGAGGCGAGGAGGTCGTGCGGCTTTTAAGTATTGAAATCCAAATGCTTTACGCACTTCACCCTCCCGCGGCTTCGCCGTGGGAGGGTCGGTCGGCCCGAGGCCGCCGGGGAGGGCCGACCGAGCAAGCGAACCACCAACCCAACTTGC
>JBDNIG010000486.1:0-9738 GCA_041688415.1 Rhodopirellula sp.
CAATTCCTGGCGCACGACCCCGATCGTCCGATCTCGCTGGCTAAAACGGAGGAGCAAGGCGATCTGTACGACCGCGTTCGACTGGAGGAACGCACCGTCAATTTCCCCAAACCATTTCTATTTCGCTTCGGCCCCGGTCCCAAGCATCGCAATGCCGATCGGGCAGCGCCGTTATCCAGAATCATGTGTTTGTATGACAACGCGGGCGAATCCTTTCTCCCAGGAGCCGATGAGAGCAACGGCCCGGTTACCGGGCATCTCGGACGCAGCGAAGTGCTGTACTTCTGTTTCGATCCGACGCAGGACCCCAGGTTTCGACGCGCCTGCGATGGGATCAGCAAAGACCCCCAGATGTCCATCGGTGGTAGCGGACAGACACGGGCGGTCATTCGACAAGACTCAATCTTGACCGAAGCGATCACGCGGACCCGTCGAGGCGCATCGCTTCGTGAGGATGAAAAACTCTCCGGGTTGTTATGCGTGCTGGTGACCAAGTGGGATTCTTGGGAAGCATTGCTGCCGGACGTGTCGACCGAACCGCCCTACGTGGTCACCAAGACGGACGGTCACGTTCTCAACGAGGATCGCATTGCGGAAACCTCCAACGCCGTCGAAGAACTACTGCGTCGCACCTGTCCGGAATTGGTAACTGCGGCCGAATCGGTGTCCGAGGAGGTCGTGTTCATTCCAGTTTCGGCGACGGGAACGCCCCCGCATCGCGACCCCGAGACCGGGCAGCTCGGCATCCGGCCAACGGACATCCAACCACGGTGGGCCGAAGTGCCCATTCTGTACGCGATCGCGAGACGGACTCGCGGGTTGGTCGGTGTGGTGCAACGCAAGAACTCTGGAAATCAAGCTGCTAAGTCAATACCGCGTTCCAAACCCGATTGAGCCACGAAGAACTCCATGTCGTTTTTCGCGGTCCGTGAGGCACCAACATGGAGCCTCCTGACGTTTCATCCGCCCATTACTATTTTTGTCGTATCGTATTCTCGTCATGGCCAATCATTACGAACTGATTTACACCTCGGTACCACGAGGTTTGCGGGCGGGCAGCCAGGGGTTTTGCACGGTCGCGACGACGGCCAACATGCCCACCGGATTGATCGGCCCGCTGGAAAGTTTATCGGCCTACCGTCACATCGATGCCGCGGTGAGGCCCGTCAATTTCTCGCATGTGCGGATGAAAGTGGCCGGGCGAAACATCGATGTGATCTCCCGCGTTGGCGACGCTGGCGCGGACTACACCGGGCGGACCAACAAGATCGCGCACCACATCGTGGTCGATGCCGCTGATCGCCCTCCGGGCGGACCTGCAGCATTGCTGTTGGAAAGTGACCTGACGCTCGATGCATGGAATCGTGATCCCGGTGAGCTGCCGCCGCTGGCGTCACTGCCCCAGGTTGATTCCCATCCGCGAGTGGCTCAGCGGTGGGCTGCCATGACCGGAGATGCGGGCTGGGCCGGGCACGTTGCTGCTCAGCTCGTCGGTGGCGGGCCAACGATATGGTTGGTCTATCGTCCCGATCAGAATGCCGAACTACTGGCAATGATCGACGAGTCGCTTTCGATTCTGTCCCCCTCGCAGCGTTGGGACGCCACCTTCGCGACCTATTGTGGCGATGTGGGCCCAGGTGTGACCGTTCGGCTGCGATGCGTGTTGGCGGGATCGCCGGAGGCCGCGTCAGCGGCGGCGCACGGCAGCATCGATCTGGCATCGGGTTCACTGGGTTCGCCGCCGGACAGCCCCTACGTCGATGCCGCCCGGCGGGGTGTCGCCGTGGAAACGTTGTTGGCGAGAGATAGCGTCAGCACCAGCACCGCAGCAACGACAACGAATGCGGCGGCAAACGCGACAACCAACGTGACGGCACCCGACACCGACGATTCGTTCACACTACAGCCTCTCCCCCCGCCGACCGCTGGCGTTCGTCCGCCGCACCGAAACAACGCGGTGCCCCCGGCATTGGGAGTTCCGAAAACTAGTCGGTCGTGGTTGCTGCCAGTCACTGCGGTCGTATTGTTGCTGGTGTTGACTGGAGCTGGCGGCGCGTTTTGGGTCATCAACGAGCAGCGGCAGAATGACTCGTTGAAGCAGCTAACTCAGCAAAGCGAGAACGCGTCGAATTCGGCAGCGAAGTCGGCACAGGATCGCGGGCAGATACAAGATGATGACGGAACGGAGGCAGAGCCGACGATTGCTGCTGAAGAGCAACCAATGGATGTCGAAGATCACAATCCGCCAGAATCAACGGAACCGTCGCCCGAGATGCTGGAGCAGGCGAGAGCTCAGCTCGCGTCGATCGAGAAAGCCAAGAATTCCATTATCGAAACAGCCAAGAATTCCATTATCGAAACAGCAAAAAAACTGTGGAAAACGTTGGAAGAGTTGCAAGCCAAACAAGCCGACCTTAAAACGGAGCTGGACGGCTTGAATGCAGAATACCATACTCTCGACGTGTACCTCTATTTGTCCGGCAGCGGCAATAACACATCACTGAGAGTAGAAATGCGCTGCGAGCTAGCAAACAAAACTCTGAGTGAATGTACTGTTAAACTGGCCGATGTCGACGAAGATTACGGCAGGCTCATCGGCGACGAACATAGAGTCATTCCAAACCAGCAACTGTACTTGGTGCGGGACAATGACAGCCTAGTTTTTAAATTGAAACCCGGTGGCGGTGACGCGGAGTTTACCAATCTCGCATTGGAGCTCGTAGAAGCGTCCAAGCCCGTGATCTCGCAATTCGATAAAATCAAGGAAAGCGTCACTGCCTTATCAAAGACAGGTATTAGCAGTGATCTCGATGCAAGTGCGGAGCAAAGGGCACCCCATAACGTTTTTCAGTTAGTTCAAAGATTAGGGGAATCGCTCCCCGAGTTTAATCACAAGCAGATCATGGAAAGCTTGGAGAAAAGCACCAATGAGATAATGGACAAGGTCACGCTAAAAGGCGATGCAGTCGATTCCAAAGAACAAAAAAATTTATCCGATTCAAAACAGGATTTCAAGACTCGCTTAGATAAGGAACTGAAGGGAGTTCCCACGCAAATTTCCGAGACGAATACAGCAAAACCCATGATTCGATCGGTCGCGGAGCAGCTACAACGCTACCTTGGAAACCGGGATGAGGCTCATGAGAAGCTCAAGCAGCTCCTTGACGAGAAGTTAATCGACTTCGAGGATACACTCATCTTTTCGAAAAATTCTGATCTCGGGGAATTTAATCTATTGAGCAGCGGTTCAAAAGAGGAGGTGGAGCGATTTGAATTGGTTTTTATCCCCAAATTCCACTACAAGCGGCCACCACAATAGATATTCTACTATCCTGTCAGCGATTCCTGACCTTTTTGATCCACCTGGGTTCATCGTGGGTAAATCCAACATGTTGGATTTTGGAGGCATGGCGGTGGCGTCCGAAATGAGCGATGCCATAGCCGAAAAAACGCTGACGGCGGGCGCACCCGCCGCCAGCCGAAGGCACCTTTCGGCTCATGTGCGACCGAGATATTCCTCGGCAAGTTGCTTCCCAGCAGAGCTTGCTTCGAATGGCGTGGACTTAAGCAATCTGAGTGAGCCGTAGGCGCTAGCCTCGGGCATTGCGTTGCATTAACGGCGTGGAAACCCGCGGCTAGCGCCGTCGGCTCACTAAGTCCACGCCATTCGAGCTTGCTTCCCGCTTCTCCCGGCGCACTCAATTTACCACACTCACATCAGCGTGACAAAATTTTCGGACGCCACCGCCATGCCTGGAAAATCCCGCACACTTGGCTCATCGCCTAGAAATCCACCGTAAAACCCGATGGCCCACTCATTTTCCTCCCTCCACTCCTCACGTAGCTTTTGATGTCGCCGATCGTCCGTCGAATCCAAACCCTGCTCGATAGTCAGGGATCGCTTTTGGACCCGCAGCCGCTGCGGGAACTGCAGGAGGAGTATGCCGCGGCCGTGACGGAGGTCAACGATCAGCTCCATGAGGCCGCCAATCTGGTTCGTCGTGGCTTGCGGAGCGAGGCGATCACGATGGTGAGCGGGCCGCCCTCGGTCATCGATCAGGCGATGGAGCTGGAGTTCCCACGCTTTGAAGAATTCGTCGAACTGATCGGCTTTTTCGATTCGCCGGTGCCACCGCGGGTGGACCATCAGGCGATCGAAATGCTCAACGATGCGATGGTCGAAATCACGCCGATCGAAAAACTTTTGCGGCGACAGCGGCAACTCGCTCTAGCTCGGGCGCCACTGGCGTGGCGGTTGCGGACGCTGCGAGCGATCGCGGCGGCGGATCCCATCTCGATGCACTGGCAAGAGGACATCGAGAGCTGGGAGAAGGTCCGACACTCGCAACTGGCCGCTGACGTTCGAGCCGCCATCGCCGAAGGAGACCTGAACCGCATCGATGACCTGCACCGCGAACTGATCGATCCGGCGTGGGATAGTAAACCGCCCAAATCTTTGATCGACGCGGTACGTAAAAGGCGTCGAGAGGTGCAATCCGCTGACCTCGTGAGCCAATTGTCCGCCGCCGCGGATCAACTGGCCGAGGCCTCGCGACAATTTGACGAAACCGGCGGTCACGCCGCTGCCGATCGATATCGCGATTTACTCGGGCAACTGACCAAATTGTCGGGGCCGAAGGCGGTTCCCGAAGCGGTCTCCGCGACGGCGCACGAAGGCTTGGAATGGATCGATGGGCTGAGAGCGGAAACCAAACGGCAGCAACAACGGGCGGCGGCGTTGGGACAACTCAACGAGATACTCGATCGCCGCGGAGTCAAGGTCGCCGACGTCGAATCCGCCTACCAACAGGCCGCGATGTTTGACGAAACGTTGCCGCCCGAACTCTTCAATCGCTACCGAACGCTGGTGGACGAGTTGAAATTGGGAGCGCGACGTCGCTTTGTGCTGGGCGTGGCTGCCGTCGTGGCAACCATGCTGATCATCATTGGATCGCTTGTTTTCATGCAGATCAGTCGAGCCCATCGGCAACGCGTCGCCATTGTCGAAACGCAATTGAACAAGCTCCTCGACGCTGGCCAGTTGACCCAAGCCACCGAATTCATCGATGCGTTCCAAAGCCAGCAAGCTGGGATGGCAGACGAACCAGCAATCGCACCGTTAATCATCAGGCATACTGAATTGCTCCGCCAGGAAGCCGATCGGGCCGCCGAATTCACATCGGATTTGGAGGCGATTGCCGCAGCCGAAACCGAGTCGCTCGACTCCAGCCAGATTAGCGAACTGGAGTCCCGTGCGGTCACCGAAGCTGAGATTGAACAGGCGCATGAACAGCGCATGCGGTATCAAGGATTGGCTGCCCAGCGGACACGGAGCGACACCGAGGCGGTTGCCGCCGGTCTGGAGAAATCTCGCGCGGCAATCTCGCAAATGTTGGAAATCAACATCGGCGAGATTGGCCCTGATGACCTCATTAAGCAGGTAGACGAAACCCACGTGATCGTCGAGGACCTCAACCAGCTCAAACGCACAAACTCATGGGCGGCACCGCCGCTACTGAAAGACATCGATTCCCAAGTTCAGCGGATCAAATCACTGCGACAGCGATTTCAAAGTCAAATCACGCAGGCGAAACGAGCCGCCTCCGAGATGGGTTTAGTTCTGGGAGCACGTTCGCCCAGCGATCTGCTGGCTCGTTTGAAAAGTTTTGTGGACGCGGTTCCCAACCACCCCCGTGCGGACGACTATCGTCAAGTGATTGAGGAATCAAAATTTTGGGACACTTCGGCGC
Organism: Rhodopirellula sp.; assembly: GCA_041688415.1. GTDB lineage: Bacteria > Planctomycetota > Planctomycetia > Pirellulales > Pirellulaceae > Rhodopirellula. Next base: position 5,751 of record JBDNIG010000486.1, read on the forward strand.
AGTGGAACCAGTACTTGAGCACGACCGCAGCCTGCTTTCGTTCCCCAATGGGCAAACAGAGCGCCGAGGCACAGTCCGAAGCGGAAATAGTATTGAACGAAGCCGTTTCCGCATTGCCGGCGACGATCCCCAAACCACTGACCGATGCGATCGAAGCGGCCGCTTCGCGACGTCTGGAGCTGGCGGAGATCAACGCGGATCTCGGCGAGTCACTGTACCGACAATTGATCTCGGTCACCGAACGAAAAGGGGAAGGCGAGCGTCATTTTGTTTACCGAACCTACTATCAGCGGAACCAAGACAAGTTCACTTTCGATCCGTTGGCGAGCGTCAAAATCCGCAAGTACGATACTTTGGCGTTGCTCGACGGGTCCGTTCACAAGGTGAGTTTAGAGGGCGACTTTCTCGTCGAGGACGAGCCCCGAGCATCGCTCGAGGGATTGCGGGGCGAGCTCAGTCGCGATCCCGGTCGCTTCATTACCGATTGGGATGGTGCCATGTTGGCGACGATGGCTTGGTTGCGAGGACGCCAAGCCCTCGATTCCAATCTCCGCCAGATGTTGACGTATTCCCTCGGCCAGACGATGCTCGCGGGAACCCGTCAGTTGAAGACGCAGACGAATCGGGTGCTCAAAGAGATGACGGGCAATCGACCGCGGTGGGAAAATTGGTATCGCCCGGCACCACGAAACGTCGAGATCGACTCACGGATGTCGACAAAGGTGTATGGCGAATTGAGTCAACTTTACGGCGCGCGACCGCAACTCAAACAACTCGCCACTGGACTTCAGACCTTGCGACTCGAACCGATCGGGATGATGCGGTCGAATGTCCTCGACAAATCCTCGGCAACGCGGCAGCCTCATCCCACGGTTCAATTTTGGCGCGACGAGGCTGAGTTCAAAAGCGGCAGTCTGATGGTGGTACGACGCGATCGTAACGATCCAAAGCGGGCTCGCTGGTCCACCGTCGCGACCATTCACGGCCCAGCGATCCAATGGGCGGAGGAGGCCGACATTCCGATCCCCGGTCAATTGCTGTTTTTCTGCTCGAATCAATCCAAGTCGTCCAACACCGGACAAAAACCACTATGACTATTCAGCCCGATGGTAACCCGACGCGTTAGCGAGGGATTCTCCCATGAAATGCTGTCCCTCGCTTACGCGTCGGGTTACCAAAACAAGCTAAAATCGTCGTTTCCACCAAATGGCTGAATAGTTACAAACCACTTTGATAGCTTCCGAAATGCAATACTATGTTCGATTCAAAGGCAAACGCATCGGTCCGCTCGATGAGCAGCGCGTCGAGCTATTGCTAAGTCGTGGTCAATTGACCGCCCATCACGAAATCAGTGATACCGAAGGCGTTTGGCAGCGTATTGGCCAGTGGCAGGAATCGCAGGCGACGGGTGAGGCGACTGGGAACGAACCTAACGCCGGTAGCGACGATCCTGCAGCGAAAGGTACGCATCATTCAGAATCTGACGATGGTTTGCCGCCGACGTCGGGGGCGGTCGCAGTGGCGAGCGATCAGTGGCACGTCGCTTTCGATGGTGAACAGTCCGGCCCCTATTCGGAAGCCAAAGTCGGCGAAATGATCCGCGATGGCCAAATCGTCAGCCGTTCGCAGGTATGGCGGAGCGGAATGGATCAGTGGCGAAACGCCGAGGACGTTTTCCCCGGTGCCATCCGAGCTTCCCACCAAATCCCACGAGACGATCCCGTGGATGCCGGAGACGTCGCGGCGAATATGCCGCAGATCGTCGTTGACTCCTTCGCGGCGCGACGAGTGTGGGTCACAACCGTATGCGTTTTTGCCTATACTCTTTCGCTTGAGATGTTCGCGGTGGCCGTCTTGTTGATCATCGTGATCGCCAAGAAAATCATCCCCGACGGTCCCGTTATTTTTTTACCCGTGATGACGGTATCGGCATTCGTTCTGGCGGTTCTGTTGCTGGCGATTGCGATCCACCTCACGCGACTATCATCCGCGATGAATGTCTTTGTCACGCATGGGACCGCGACGGGCTACCGCAGTCTGGCACGGCATGAAAATCGAATGTGGTTGACCGCTGTCGCGATCGGTTCTTTTCTGGGCATCGTCCACGTCACGATGCTGTTCATTTTGCTATCAATATAACCGACCACCAGGAAATCGTTTTGAGTATCGACGCAGGGTGTGAACGATGAGTGCGAACACGGTTCCCGAGGTTCGTCTTTCCATTAGCCGCGGCGATCCCGAGGCGATGTTTGGTCTATCTCCCAGCGGTGGGACATCCGTGCGAACCGGACTTGCGGGGCTGATCGGGCTGATCGCCACGGCGGCATTTTATGGATTGTTGATGCTGCTGCCGAAAGGTCCGTTTGTCGAGATGATGACCGAGCGCGGACCGACTCAGTACCTCGCCGTTCTGTTTGGATTCTGGTCGGCGACGATCCTGCTGTTTAAAAGGCGAAAACTGGCCATCCAGCGACGAGCATTAGACTATCCCGTGATTCCCGCGAATCACGACTTCGTGCTAACTCGTCAAACGGCACCGGACATTTTGACGACGATCTACGCGCTGGTGGACGCACCGGAACGCTTCATTGTTTTCAATCGGATTCAAATCGCGCTTTCGAGTCTGAAAAACCTTGGCCGGATTGGCGACGTTGACGATATTTTGGGATCGATCGCCGAGCGTGACGAGTCTGCGGCATCGACTTCGTTTGGGATGCTCGCGGGATTCCTGTGGGCGATTCCCGTGCTCGGTTTTATTGGGACGGTGTTGGGTCTTGCCAGCGCGATTGGCAACTTTTCTTCACTGCTCGATGGTCAGAGCGATGTGCAGGGGATCATCGGATCATTGCGCGAGGTGACCGGCGGGCTCGCGACCGCGTTTGAGACGACCTTGGTGGCTTTGGTCATCGCGCTGGGTTTGCAACTCTGGATCACCGCCCAGCGGAAGAGTGAAGAAGAGTTCTTGGATCGCTGCCAGGATTACTGTCTCCGTCAAATTCTCAGTCGGATGCGAAGCGAGGACGGTCATTTCACGCCGAGTGATTCCGCGGCGGTTGCTACCGCTCCGCGGCCGAACTTGCCGGCCGCGTCCCGAGTTGGGAGCTGAACGATGGCGCGACGTTTCGATCCGCCAGGCGTGTCCTTTTTTGCCTTTCAGGACATCATTACCGCTGTCGTGGGCATCTTCATTTTGATCACGCTGGTCATGGTTCTCGACTTGATTGAGAAAGTCGACGCGGCCAGCAACTCGTCCGTCGGCGATGCCGCGGCGATCGAGCGAATCATTGATCAGATGGACCGAGAATCCGAACAGATCGAGGGGGAGCTGAATCAGCGATCGCAGCAACTCGGTCGCGTAACGCAGGCCATTGAGACCGCCGGAATCATGGATGCGGAGCAGATGCGTGAGCGCGTCGAATCGCGGCGCAAGACCGCCGCTGATGTCTCCGGCCAAGTGAGCGTCGCCCAACGACAATTGGACAAAGCGAGTGAGCGATTGGAAGAACTGACCCGTCGCGATAACGCTGAAAAATTAGCGGCCACCACGCAGAGCGAAACTTTGCTCGAACAGGCCACGTTGTACGAGAGCCAACTGGAAAAACTCTCAAGCCGCAGCTCGCCACTGTATAACGATACCCTCGCCGACGGACGAGACTTGATCATCATCCGATTGGGAGATCACCCCGGTAATTCCGATCGTTTGTCGATCCGCGATGGAGGCTCTCAACAACGACGCGCCTTTGACAATATCGAGTCGCTGATTGATTCCATTGGGTATGTCGATCATCGCAAACGTCACTATTTCATCATGATTGCCCCCGGAGGGGCGAGCGACTTTGAGACTCTGAGGAGTTACCTTGATGATGCGACCCCCACGGCGCGTTACGGTTTTGATGTCGTCGGCCCCGAAGATGACGTGATGCTGTATTTCGAGCTTGAATTATGAAACGACGCGGTACCGTCTCCGAAGACAGTTTTGATCTGTTTC
>JBDNIG010000066.1:0-11442 GCA_041688415.1 Rhodopirellula sp.
AAGCGATTCCAAGCTAACATTTCCCGAGATATTGGTCAGCCGAACGCCGGGACGAACACCGGGGAATCCGTCGCCTGAAACGGTGATCTCCCCAAGCACTTCGGCCTGCGACGACAACGCCACCATGTGGCCCTCGACTTGATCGAGCTCCAGAGTCAACCGCAAGCTACCGTTGAGATCCTTCCACTTTCCGAGCGACACGCAATCGGCAGTCTGGTCGAGTTCGCGTACCAACGCGATCTCATCGTCCCAAATTTCGATATGAAATGCACTGTTGGCTCCGTAGTCTGAATTCTTTTCATCGACACCAATTGCGAGCACAAAGTTGGGTGTGCCTTCCCACGTCAATTCGACTTCGATTCGCATGGCGTCGGGCAAACGAATGTCGCGAAACGCCATCGCCCCAGCCGTGTCCGTGTGGAGTTGACTGCCACCGGAGTGCCACGCTTTTTGATTGGGCTTGACCTCCCAGTCCAAAACGGGCCCGGTGCCATTAAACAGGACCGCGGCACCGTCGTTCCACCGTGAGATTCGTCGCACGGCAGAGCGGGCAATCGATCGCTCCCCAAACTGCTCGGTACCGACTCGAATCGTCTCCTCATCAATATCGAGAATGCTCCCGAAGATGCGATCACCTCGCGTCAGTTCGATCGCAAACCCACCCTTCGCCGGCGCGGAATTTTCCGGCGGAGGAAAGGACGCCACGATGACGGACTGCAGATCAAAATCAAACGGTGCGGCAAAGTCCGGATGCTGCCACGCGAGTCGATGTGCGGACTCGTCGTCGGACTTCGTGCCGGAATCCGCCAACGTCCCGGGCAAGTAATCGCCACCGGCGAGTCGTAACAACCCCAGTGGTCCCGGCTCAGCAGCCCGCACCGATAACCCACCAAAAAGAACACACAGAATCGCAAACGGAAGAAGTTGTTTCATCGTTCGTAGATCGGCAAGAAGCGGAAATTAAGTGCCATCGCGAGCAGCGACAATGCCGAATCGACGGACTTTCCCAGTCCGCCCGAAAAGCCACCGTCCGCCCCCTGGTCGGCCTTGAGTTCGCGAATCAATTGGTCGTTCCATTTCTCCCAAGCATCAACATCGCCTTGGAATAACGCTTGGGCTTCGTAATATTGCCCGTAACGCAGATAGCTGCCGCTCGACGGCTGTTCCAACCGACTCGTCAAGGCCCCCAAAGTAGCCTTGAACTCGGGCATGTCTTTGCGCCGGGAGATAGCGTAGACGAGCGTCCCGATTGAAATTCGCGGGATCGAGTCATTGAAACCTCCGATACCCGCATAGGCGACTTGCCCCGATGGGCTGGTCATCGATTTGAAATACGCCACACCGCGATCAATCGCTTCGTCAGGCACCTCGATGCCAGCATTCCTCGCCGCGAGCAATCCGATCATCACCGCTCCACTGACGGAGGTGTCCGCGTCGGTGGCATCGGGACCGTACCGCCAGCCACCGAAGCGATTTTTTTTCTGTGAGGTGACCGCACCGCGCACGGCGAGTTCGAGGGAGCGACCGAGCGACATCCCAGCCCCATCGTCGCCACTCTGTTTCTCGCTGCCACGCCATAAGTCGGAGTCATCGACCGCGCCATAGGATTCGGCGATCGCCAGCATCGCGAAACCATGGTTGTACATGCTCGTGTGCCCCATCGCTCCACCATAGATTCCCGTCGAGGAGTCTTGGCTGAGTAGGATGCTCCGCAATCCGCGGCGGATGTTACCGCTGTAGATGCCAAAGTTGGGATCTTCGCCCGATGCTAGAAACGCCATCACGGCCATCCCGGTAACGCCTGGCCCGCCCTGTCCGTCCCGCCAATCCCCATCCTCACTCTGCGTCTTGACGAGGAATTGCAGTCCCTTTTCGTAGACCTCGCGAACATCGCGAGGGACGACCTCGCCCATCTGCGCCGTTGGGTATTGAGCGTTGGCGAGCGTGGGGAACAGAAGGAGCAGGCAGAAAACGAATGCATATTGAAGTGCCGAAGGCATGACAGTATGTAGCCCAGGGCGCGAGCCCCGCCAAGAGATCCAGTCTCCCCTCTCCCCCGCGATTCGTGGGGGAGAGGGGTTGGGGAGGGGACTGTGGCACGCAAAGTGCTGGAGGCACGGCATCGCGTAGCCTGGGGCATCAGCCCCGTTGATCACCCAATTCGATGATCCAGAAAGGATCGTAGCCATTCGACGGTGGTTTGATCGCCGCGAACACCAGCGGAACTCAGTCGTCGTCGAAACCGCTGACCCTGGAAGGGCCGCAGCACGCAATCTGCCCAGGTTCGCCGCAGGCTGGGACGCCCGTCGGAGTCCCGATTTGGATGATTTCTCTCGATCCGGCGGTATTCGCTTCGCTCGACCGCCGGCTAATCGCTGAAACGCCTTCGGCGTAGGAACGATACGGGGAATACGCAACGACGCTACACACTGCTCGCGCGCCGCGACAATTGCATCGTTTCTCGTTTCACTCTTCATCCAACAACCCCATCTGTTTCAAGTTCGCCTTCATCATGATGCCTTGTGCAAAATTCTTCTCGATCGCCTTGTACTGGGCTTCATCGAAAATTGCTTTCAATTTGGGCTGCGGCAGTTTGCTCATTTCATAGTTCAGTAGGTAGCTGACATACTGATGGCCTGGATCGGACAACTTGACATTCTCGGTCAGTATTGTCATCAATTTTTCACGCTGCACATGCGTCATGGGGACTTGCCGTCCCAGCGTCGCGACGAAACCTGTAATCGCGACATCGCTTTGCAATTTTCGCTGACGTTCTTCCTGGTCACGCAATTGTTTGGCTTGGTCGCTATCGACGCACCCGCGGGCAACTTTCTTGAGCAACGACTCCTCGGCGAAGATGCCTTTGTTGAGACGCTGCGACAGCGGCGCGGCGATTTGGTAAAGTTCATTAATATTTTCCTGACCGATTTCGCCAGCATCCTGCATCGCATGGAATTCGCGATGAGCTTTATCAACATCGTCGTAGAACCTTTTTATATCTCCTTGAGCGGCAAAACGAAGCTTTTTAATTTGCGATTCTCGCAGCGGTGTCGAGAAGCCAATGCGATCAATCTCCATCTGCGCGCGGTCTGCGAGCATCTTCCGCGCGTTCTGCGAATTTCCCAATCGGGAGAAAATCCAGTTATCGAATTGGTTAATATCGATTTCAAATTGTCGGTTTTGGGCCGACGCGTGTACAGACATTGCGACGAGGCAGAAGCTTCCGATGAGCAAGCGATTCATTGAATCCACTCCTCATCAAACGACAATTCTTGACCGTTATTGAAACTCGTCGAAAAAGACATCTGCACCGAATTAAGTGACTTCCACGCGGTGAGCTGTTTTTTGTCAAAGACTTTATTCGCCACCTTGACGGGAAGCTTCGGGACGTACTGGGGGTTGTACATGTAAACTTGCATGGACTGTAAATCCAATCCGCCATCCTCGTGCATCATCAGTTCCGTCATCTCAGCACGCTGCTGCTCGGTCATCGCGATTTTGTCGTCAATCAATCCAATGATCATTCCCACAACCGCCCCGCGTTCAAATTCATCACGCTGTTTCGACTCAGTCTGGTAGCGATCATACTGTTCTTTGGAAACCAAAGGTTGCAAGTATTTCGCCGCGTCGCGGCGGATTCGGTGATACGGGTTTTCATCGAGTTGTTCATTACCGGGTCCCATGATCCGCACTTGATTGTCAGCAACACGTGGCTGATTGGGGGCTCTGATCATATCGCCGGTGGCCTCGTAGGCTTTCGTTGCGGCGGCCACGATTGTCGTCATCTGCTCCTCGCTAGGCTCGCAGACTCGTTTAATGAAGGATATTTCTGAATTGATGAGCGGTTTGAGAAACTCCACCGGAGCGTCTTTGCCACGAACTTGAACGGCCGGCACCACCGGCAGAGCCTGAAGCGCCACGACTTCTTGTTCCTCCGCAGCTTCGACTTCCACCGCCTCAGCGGCATCGCCCCCCTCGTCCTGAGCTGAGACGCTGGTAGGCACCCAGAGGAAAAGGGCAACCCAGATTGATAACAAAGCCCCAAAGTGCCGGAGGTGCCGCAGCGCATAGCCGGGGGCGTCAGCCCTGTGGACTACCCTTGATCCTGGAAGGATCGCAGCCATTAGCCGGTGGTTTGAGCGCCGCAAACACCACCGGAACAGAATCGCGAATGACAACGTTGACCCTGAACGGGTCACAGCACGGAGGTTGCTCAAATGCTGGGACGCCCTGCGGGGTCCGGATCGATGTTGCTTCGACGTATCCGGCGGTGTTCGCTTCGCTCGACCGCCGGCTAATCGCTGTAACGCCTTCGGCGTAGTAAGAGGTTGCTGTCGCCCCTCCGGTGCTAATGTTCGTATCCATTCGGCGTTCCTGGGACTGACGCTCCAGGCTAGACGCTGCCGTCGCTCCGCGACTAGCACATCATTTCGTCGCTCCGCGAGGATGGAACCGCGAGACATCCAGTCTCCCCTCTCCCCCGCGCTTCGTGGGGGAGAGGGGTTGGGGGTGAGGGGGCGATCTCGCATCAGGAGCCTCCAATCCGGTTGAAATACAGATCCAACCCACGGCGGAACTCTTCGGGGAGCACCGCACCGCTCTCGCCGGTCGTTTGTCCGACGTCGCGATTCTCGCGGACTTCTTTTTCATTGCGGCCTTTGCCAACCAAGGCCAGCGCGGAGTCGACGGTGTTCCCACTGCCGCCGCCGCCAGGCGACGAGCCACCGCCGCCACCGCCCTTGGGATTGATCCGTTTGGACCGCAGCAGCAACTCGATCGCTTCGGTCTCGGCGGCAATCGCGAGCGAACCGGTGTCACCATTTGTCAAAATGCCCGTCGCGTCGGTCATCACTCGGTCGACCGCTGCCAACATATTGAGTTCCTTGCCAAAGTGCTTTCTCGCATCGGCCAATTCTTCAATTCGCGCAATCACCTTGACCACCCGCTCGTTGACATCACCCTGCGTGCTCGCGAGCGTGTTGACATTCTCATCTCGCTGCTCTTCCTTCATCGCTGGTTTGGCTTGCTCGGCCACGCGTGTTTCTTCGCGCAAGTTCACTTCGGCTTCGAGAATCTGCAGAACTTCGAGCACGATCGACGGCGGCAGGCTCTCGGGCGATTTTCCGCCTGGGCACGAACCGCTGCAGGCGGGATCGACGAGATTCTCGGCCCACCGGTCCATCGCGTCGGACCAGTATTCCGCTTGAGCGACGGAAAGTCCCTGTTTACTAACCAGTTCGGTCGAAAGTTGCCGCAGTCCGCCGATTACGTCAGCTTGCTTCATTTCATCAAGTGTCGCCTTGAAACGCATGAACCGGCGGCGTTCGAAGTACGCGGACAAGTCATCCATAATGTAAGAAACATTGGTCGCGCTGCCCGCTTCGGTTTCTTTCAGCTTGTCGAGTTCTTCGCGTACCGAAACATCGATGCTCGGACGGCTCACGCCGAAGGCGGGCTGGAGCTGATCGGTCAAACGACCGGCGACCACATTCTGTTGCCGCGACGCGGCCTTGAGTCGCTTGACGAGCGTGCTGCCTTCGAGGTTCGCCAACACCTCGTTGAGTTCATCGGCGAGCCGATCGAACTCGGCCAGCAAATCGGCTTGCTCCTCAACGGCTTTGTCCATCGAATCTTGCTGGTTCTTCGGCGGCTCCTTTTTCTTAGCTTGGCTCTTGCCCATCACCGTCGTGACCGGAAACCGCAACGACGGGCTGCTCGGCTTCTTTGCCGGTCCCGGTTCCGCGTTCCCTTCGTCGGGTGAGTTCGCGGACGATTCCATGTCGACGAGCGAAGGGGCATTTCGCAGCGGAGGCGGTTTGCCCTCGTACGGTTTGGATGGCGTGCCACCGCCGCCGGCCCGGTTCTTGCCTGCCTGCGGACCGCTGACGCTGGTCGGCTTCGCTTGCGCGATTTCTTCCGACGGGCGAAGCCGTCGGTCGACAATACTTGGTTGCTCGGCTGCCTTGTCGAGCAGATCGGCAACCGAAGGCATGCGGTTTTGCGATAGGTCTTTCAACACCTGCAGCATCTCAGCCCATCGCTCGAGATGCCCCACACCGATCTCGGGGTTACGCGAGGCGGCAAGAACCAAGTCGTCACCGAGTTTGCCGAGCCGATCGAGCCGGCGTCCATTGGACGTTTCAGCCGAGGCTTGACGTTCGATCGCGCGGCGGTTCTCCGCAGAGTCGAGTTCCTCCGCCGACATTTCACGCAGCTCTTTGTTCTTCTCATAGAGCTGCCGCTCGCGGTCGCGAACGTCGAGTGCTTGACGATGCCATTTGCTGAGCTGTTCGGTCATCCAAATCGCGTGTTGATCCGGCGTCAGCACGTACAGAACGTGCGGCGGCGAATAGATGCGATTGCGTCCCGGCAGAAAATCTTCCGCCCACACGAAAACTTCGAGCGGTTGTGCTTCAATACCGAGCGAAGTGGCAGAGAACGTTCCAAGTGCTTCGACTTCGGGTGTTTCAAAATCGCCCGCCGCCAATGGCTTTTCTCCGGATGCCAGATGCTCGACCGCACCGACGTCGAGCCCCCGCCACATCAATCCAATCCGGCGAATGCCGAAATCATCGTTCGCCCGCGCGGTGAATTTCAACGTCTCGCTATCGAGCACGACCGCTTGCCGGGGCAACCCGTCACAGATCAACGTGGGAGCTTCGTCATCGACCGCGTTGACGGTCAATTCGAACGGTTCGCGGCCGGCCAAACCGAGTTGATCTTGCCACTCGAACTGCAGTGAAGAGACGTCGTCGATCGCGACGTTATCACTCGCCAGCATCGCACCTTCGACCTCGCGTTGTTCGTCATTGATTTGACCGGTTGCCAAGTCCCGATTAATGGTCGCGGTGAAAACGGCTTTGCTGCCGCGGACCATCGTCACGCTGCCGCCTCGTGAATCGACGCGGCGAACCGCGCTCTGGCCGAGGTATTCCGGCAGCCGAACCGCCGCCATGACGGAGGCGAGTTCGGGACGCAGGGTCGGCTCCACAGTCACGCTTTGCGTCACGTCGCCCACGTGCAGGGTGAGTTTGTCCGATGTGATTTGCGGCGGCAAGCTAAATTGATATTGACCGTCTTTCAGACTTGCCTGAGCCAGCGGTTGGTTACCGATCTGCAGCGTTGCTGTCGCCGGCTGCCAGCGGGATGAGTCTGCGAGCATGATCGGCAGCGTCGTGGCCTCGCCGTGCGGCAACACCAATTCATTGGGCAACGGTTCGATGCGCGTGAACGTGTAGCGTGGCGTGTTCTTCCACGGCATGACTAACCGCGACATCGCGTTGGCCGACGCGGCGGGATAGATCGCGGCCAGAGCGATACTCGCCAACACGACCGTTGCTGCAACACCACCCCAAGCACGGTAATGCGACGACGGTGCGGCTTGGGCCAGATCGCGGCCATCCGCATCCTCGGCGACCTGATTCATTGCCGCTTGGCACAATGCTGGCGAACGGGCTTGCTCGGAATCGCTATGCGTCAGCTCGATCACGCCCAACAATTGATCGCCGACGGCGGGCATTTCGCGACTGAGTAAACGAGCCAATGGCTCGAGACTGCGATGTCGCCATACCCATCGGTATACGAACCACGGCACGATCGCCATCAATACAACTGCGGCGACGAGTAATCCGGTTCGCAATGCCCGCGGCGTGTCGGCCAAGCGGTCCCATCCGTAGACAATCAAGAACGCGGCGGCGATCCCGAAGATCGCAATCGCGGCGGCCTCGATGATCTTGATCCGCCATACATGGCTTCGATACGCCAGCAATTGGCGCCGCAGCGAATCGGGCACTCGCAGCCCACCGTGATGGGGCGATGACAGGCTCGGTGCAGGCAAACCTGCTGATTCTGAACCCTGAGGCTCCGGGCCCACCGATGAATTGGTGACAACACTCATATCAATCCCACTCCCTTTCGTGCGATCCAAAACAGCGCCAATAGGGCGACGAACAATCCGACAACAAACGGATGGCTCCACAACGCGATCCGTCGCACCGAGGGCGGGGGATCGGGCATCGCCGCGAGCCATTGTACCACGTCATCGAGCCGGTCAACGGTCAAAACTTGCCCTCGCGTGACCCGGGCAATTTCCTCCAAAACCTCCGGACGAGCCGGTTTTCCGATCTGTTCGAGCGATGCACCCTGGATCAGCAGTTTCGTCTGCAACGTGTCACCGGTCTGTTTACAGAATAACGTCAACTCGTGCATGCCATGCTCATGCGGCGTGAAACGGCCCGAGAACGCGCCCCACTCCTCGCCCACCGAATCCATGCGAATCGTTTCAATTCGGCCTGTGGGCGAGACAATCCGCAGCGTCACGTCGCCCTTGCTGAGCGGTTCACCATTGGATTCCATCACGTTGGCGTTGACCGTCACGGTTTGCCGGACACGCGGCCGTTCGGGCGACTGATACAGATACATGTTCTCGCCCGACGTCATGCTGCGGCGATACGCCATCCACCTGACGACCTGGCCCCAAAACCGATAATGATACAAATCCTCGACGCCTTTTCGCCATCGCCAGGCACCATCGGTGCCCATGAACAACACCTTGCCACCACCGAAGGTCCGCGTTACCAATAACGGCAACCGCCCAAACTGGTTACTCGTTTCTTGATGCACGCACAATGTCTCGGTCCCCGGTTTGGCTCGCACCACGGGCGCGTACCACTGGAACCCTGGCAAATTGCCCCACACCTCGAGATTTTCGTCCGCCGTGTCGGCGAGCTTCGTCAACAAACTACGACGACCGAGTGCGGTCAGCTCAAAATGTTGAGCCGTTCGCGAACCCCAGCCGCGCGGTTGGGCTTCGTCCATGACCACCGGAATCAATTCACCCAGCGGTGTGTCGAGCAAACTGAATTCACGCCCCTGCCATCCCGGCATGAACACGATCCCGCTGGCCTGTTGCCCGACGAGTCCCCGCAGCCACTCACACTGCTCAAGAGTCAGTTGTCCGTCATCGATGCCGACATCGCCAATGAACACGACATCGTATTTCGACAACTCCGCCTTCGTGGCCGGAAACTCACTGATGTAATCCGCGTTGCCACCACCATGTTTGTCCAAGCCGGGGTGAAACAGCAAACAGGACACGTCCACGCCGGGGTCGCGTGACAGGGCGTTGCGTAAGTAGCGATACTCCCACCGTGGTATCGACTCGATCACGAGCACACGTAGTTTCTCTTCACGAATCGAAATCGGCGCAGTCATCTCGTTGTTGTCGTCACGGACTTCCCCCGTCGTTGGCGAAACGTTCAGCGTGAGCGATGTTTCACCAAGCGATTCCGGTTGCCAATCGATCGAACTGTTCGTCCGTCCCATCGCCTGCACGCGAACTTCTTTCGTGATCGTCTCGCCCTCATTCGTTTTCATCGTCACGCTGGCCAGATGATCACGTGGCAGCGAACTTTCGATCGAGAACGGAACGCGAACTCGCTTCCCCGCGATCGCGAACGTGGGTACATCGAAGCTGAGCAGCTCCACATCGGGCAACCGCGTATCGCTGCCCACCGGAAACACGAACACGGGGATGCCCAGCGACCGCAATCGGCCCGCGGCTTGGACCGGTGCCGAACCTTGGTTCCAATCACCGTCCGACGCCAGCACAACGCCGAGTAAATGGTCATGCTTCACCGCAGCGTCGACCAAGGGACTCGACAAATCCGTGCCCGGTTCGTCTTCATCGCCTTCGGTAGCCGACGAGCTTGAGATCGTGTTAATCTTCGCTGGCGAGTCGTCCGCATCCTTGGTCTCGGCAAACGATTCGATCACGACCTCGGCGCGACCCTGTAGCGATTGCCACGAATCGGCTTGAGTCAGCGGTGCAATCGCATCGCTGCGAGATTCCGCGTTCATCGACGCGTCACGCGTCTGCATGCTGGCCGAATCATCCCACAACACCGCCACGACGGGCTTCTCATCGGGACGATACTGCTCGACCCATTCCGGGCCACCCAACAACAACGCGGCGATCGACACCATCAACAACCGCAGCGTCTCGAGCGCGACCGTCGAGCCCCGCCAACCGCTGCGCTGGCAGGCGATGAACGCCAGCACCAAGGTCGCGACCACAGCGACAATCGCAATGATCGCGGTCGCGGGTGTCCATGCAAATGAAATGGAGTTGGTTTGGATCATGCCGAGGCACCTCCCTGCGCGGTCGCCTGCTCGGACGGTCGCACGCGAGGCAGACACAAACAGGCTTCGCCGATCATCGCAATCAACATCACGATCAAGCACGCTCGCCAAATTTCTTCGACGAGTGAACTGGATTTGCCCGCCGTGCGATCAACGCGTACAAACGGCAGGTCTTGAAATAACGCCGCGACTTGCTCGTCACTGAGCGTAGCCGCCGCGTCTTCGGCCGCACCGCGGTTGATCGCTATCAATCGACCGCTATCCCGCTCACGAAACACACCGGACACGAAAGCGTTCTCGCTCGACAACGCTGATTCGCGTCCGGCCACACGCTGCCACTGTTCCGCTTCCGCTGCCGGAGCGACCCCCGCGTCAATCTGGGAGGTGTTGCCCAGTGACAACGCTCCCGCCGCGAGTGCCCGCTGGATCATCACGTACAACACCACCCCATCTACCGCCAAAGACGAATCCTTGGCCAGCGGCGTGGTGCTGCAGAAATAAACGCCGCCTTTGGGAGTCGCCACCCGCGCCAGCAGCGGCGATCCATCGGAAAGTTTCGCCAGCGAAGTCGCATCGCCTTCCAAACCCACGAACCGTTTGACCCGCAGCGTGCCGACGGGCAACGCACTCCCCGCCATCGTTGCGGCCAGTAAGTCGGCATCGCCGCGCCACGTACTCACCGCATTTTCACCGTCGACGTCGCCCCAACTCTGCCACTTCATGCCAAAGAATTCTCCCGATGCCGACAACTCGCCGCTCGACTCGGGTGGGAAAAAAATCGCCCGGCCGCCTCGATCCACCAAGGCTCGCAGCATATCCGCCGCATCCGAATCCGCGGCTTTCTCACCCGGCAAAGCGGCTTGCCACAACACCAGCGATACGTCTTCCCACGAGACGCCCGCCAGGTCGCGCGGCGAGACCACCTCCGCGACGCTTTTCATGTTCTCGTCCGGCGTGATCTCAGCAGCCAACTGCAGCACCCGCCCGATCTCTTCGTCATCGCTCACCACGACCGTCCGCTGCGGCGGTGGCGTATCGAACGTGAAGTAATAGGTATTGTCTGCTGGATTCAAATCCGCCGGGATCGCTACCGATCCATAACCCTGCGATTGACCGCGCGGTAAAACAACCCGGTGCCCCGCGAGCTGGCCCACGCCGCCTCGCATCTCCACCTCGACGACGCTTCGTGATTGATCCAGATCGAGCGTCACGGGCACGTTCTGTGGTGCTGCCTCGGAGTCATCAACATCCGCCGTGATCTTCAGCGAAATCAGGACCGCTGACTCAGCCTCATCCTCCGTC
>JBDNIG010000487.1:0-17599 GCA_041688415.1 Rhodopirellula sp.
ACCACCGGCTAATGGCTGTAACGCCTTCGGCGTAATTTGACTTGTGGGTAACTGACAGGGCTAGCGCCGACGGCTCAGGCATATCGGATGGCTCCTTCGGTTAGTGTAGCCGCTCACCACCGAGTCCCACCCGCAAAAGTCGCCCAGCCGTTCGCTCAAGCCTGCGAAAACGATAGCGTTAGCCAAGGTCGCTTGGCCGGGGGCCGTTCCTTTTTCTGACAAGTTGCGTAGAGTGAGGGGAGGAGCAGCCGCGCGGGAGTTTAAGCGAAAACTCACGCTCAGCATCCTCCCGTCGCCTATTTTTCCACGCCAGCCTACGTTTCCATGCCGATGCCTCACCCTCAGGACACTCTCGACGATCAGGATATTTACCAAGAGAACGTGCTCGATCACTACGAAGACCCCTATAATCGGGGAGTTCTGGCGACCGCGACTCATGCGCATGACGGAAAAAACCCACTCTGTGGTGACAAAATCCACATTGATTTACACTTGGACGACCAGGGCCGAGTGGCCCAGGCATGGTTCGACGGTGACGGCTGCGTGATCAGCCAAGCGTCCGCGTCGATGCTACTCGAAGAACTCGAAGGCAAGTCGATCGCGGACGTCGAGCGGTTTACCGCCGACGACATGCTCAAACTCTTCGGCCCGCAATTGACTCCGAACCGGCAAAAGTGCTGCCTGCTCAGTTGGAAGGTCTTGCAGGGAGCACTGAAACGTCCCGTTGGTACCGACGCGGACCCAAGCGTGACCGAAAACGACGAGGAATTTGACACCGACCGCTCGGCATCGTTCGGCGGCCCATCCCTGGAGGAAGAACAATGAGTCTGCTCGATACCGACCGCATCCGTCAAGATTTTCCAATTCTCGATCGCAATGTCGCCAGCGGCCAACCGTTGGTATATCTCGACAACGCGGCATCCACCCAGCGACCACGAGCAGTGATCGAGGCGATGGATGACTGCTACCTGCACTACTACAGCAACGTGCATCGCGGCATCCATACGCTCAGCGAAGAGTCGACGCACGCCTACGAAGCGGCCCGCCGGACGACGGCGGAATTCATCAACGCGTCCTCGACTCGAGAGATCATTTTCACCGCCGGCACCACCGCCGCGATCAATACCGTGGCCCGCTCATGGGGCGACACCGAGATTTCCTCTGGCGACGTGATTTTGCTGCTGATCAGCGAGCATCACGCGAACATCGTTCCGTGGCATCAACTCGCCGCCCGCACGGGGTGCCGCGTCGAGTTTGTCCCCATGGACGAGAACTTTGAAATCACCGATGCGGTCGTGGCCGAGCATCTCGATCGATTCAAGCCGAAGATGTTCGCCTTCGCCGCCGCCAGCAACACGTTGGGCAGCGAGTATCCCGTGCAACGCTGGACATCAATGGCCCACGATCAGGGTGCGACTGTTTTAATCGACGCCGCCCAGGCCGCCCCGCACCAACAGATCGACGTGCAGCAATGGGACGCCGACTTCTTGATCTTCAGTGGCCACAAAGTCTGCGGACCCACGGGCATCGGTGTGCTCCATGGCAAGCAGGAACGACTCGATGCCATGCCGGCGTTCCTCGGTGGTGGCGGCATGATTCTCAATGTCACCACGGAGGGATTCACCACTCATGAGCTACCGGAAAAATTTGAAGCCGGAACGCCGCCGATTGTCGAAGCGATCGGTTTGGCCGCCGCTCTGAAATATCTCACCGCGATCGGGATGGACCGCATCCATGCCCACGAACGCGCGTTGGGCGAACGCGTCGACGCAGGACTGCGAACGATCGATGGCGTCCGCGTGATCGGACCGACCGCCGACAAGAAAGCCGGCATCAATAGTTTTCTGATCGAAGGTGTTCACGCCCACGACGTGTCCCAATTCCTCGATGGACACGGCGTCGCCGTCCGCGCAGGCCATCACTGCACGATGCCGCTGCATCAAGCAATCGGGGTGACGGCAACAACTCGCGCCAGTTGCTACCTGTACAACACGCCCGCCGAGGTGGACCGATTGCTCGAGGCGGTCGCGGACGTGCGCGCGAAGTTTGCCAAGTCGGGACGGCGGCGGCGTTCACGATCTTCGGTCGAATCGGCCTCATGACGGCGGGCGAACAACAACTCCCGTTCGACTTCGGCGGCGATGACGGCAGCGACGAGGAAACCTCAATCGAGCCGTCCGCAGCATCCAAGCCGCGTGCGAAGAAAAAGCCATCCACGCTCAAAAAATCTGCGGAACGCAAAGTCGCGGCGAAGAAGCCCGTCGCGGCAACCGCCGAAGAAGCGTTGAGCATCAGCGAAGTCACGCTGCGGATCAAACGGGCGGTCGAGTCGTCATTGTCGAGCATGTGGGTGGCCGGCGAGATCACCGATATCGCACGACCACGCAGCGGGCACCTGTATTTCACCCTGAAAGACGAACGATCACAACTTCGCGGCGTGATGTGGCGGAGTGTGGCCGAACGGTTGCCATTCGATCTCGACGATGGACAAAGTGTACTGTGCTTTGGCGACATCGAAGTCTATGCGGCTCGCGGCTCGGTGCAGATCGTGGTGCGCAAGTGCCAGCCGCAAGGCATGGGGGCCCTCCAGCTCGCCTTGGCTCAGTTGCAAGCCAAGCTCGAAAGCGAAGGCTTGTTCGCGATCGAGCGGAAACGCGTACTGCCACGACTGCCGCGAAAAATTGCGATCATTACCAGCCCCACGGGAGCCGCGATTCGGGACTTTTTGCAAGCCGCGGCGTCGAGACACGCGGGCATCGAAATCGTGCTCATCCCGGCCAGCGTCCAGGGACCGGGCAGCGTCGAAGCCTTGGTTGCGGGAATCGCTGCCGCTCATCGACTCGACCCGCGACCGGACGTGCTGATTGTCTCTCGCGGTGGCGGGTCACTCGAAGACCTGTGGTCGTTCAATGACGAGCGATTCGTCCGCGCACTTGCCCGTTCACGCATTCCCACCGTCTCCGCAGTCGGTCACGAAATCGATGTGACTCTGTCGGATCTCGTGGCCGATGTGCGCGCACTGACGCCGACGGATGCAGCCAGTCGCGTGCTGCCCGACCGTGAGGTGCTCGTCGATGTGCTCGAGGCCCTCGCGGCGACCATGCGGCGATCCTTGTTTCAGCGAATCGAAGGTTCACGCCAGCGACTGGACTGGATCGAATCGAGGCCAATCTTTCGGAACCCATTTGAACTGGTCCTCAACCGGAGTCGCTTGGTTGACGAACTCGATGAACGAGCCCGAACGCTCATGTGGAGACGCGTCGAACAGCACCGCAGTCGCTTGCAACAACTCGCCGCCGCCGTCTCGGCCCTCTCCCCACTCGATGTGCTCTCGCGAGGCTACAGCGTCACGCAAAACGAACAAGGCGACGTGGTTCGCTCACTCAGCGACGTGCGATCCGGACAAACCTTGCGCAGCCGAGTGACCGACGGCGTGATCGAATCAGTCGTGGTCGACGAGGCAGTCGGAGCTGAACACCGCTAGACAATCGTTAGCGGAAACGGCGCGAGCCGCCTGTTACCTTCAAACAAAATACCGGAAAGATGCCCCGCCGAAATGTCCACACCTAAGTTCCCTTAACTGCTCGAGCAAACGCGCCTGGATGACGTGATTCTGGTGCGTTTGCACGAGAATGAACTCAATCAGCGCGGGACCAAAGTGCGAATCGACGCCGCCGGCTCGTTGGCCGACGACAAGAGAGCCATCGGCAAGTCGATAAACGGCCCGCCGGTAACGAGCGCCGACGAATCCGGATCAGGCACACCGATCTCCCACCAATTATCCACTTGCAAACCTCTCGTAAAAGTCATCGTCGTTGCCGCGAACGCGGAGTCCACGGCTTCGACAACACAGCTACGAGAGCACCCACACAGGCCTCAGCGGCGAAGTCACACCTGCCGCCAAGATTTCGGAGACTTTTTTTCACGATGCGATTTAGTCGGTGCGCTATCACATTCATCAACCGGATCGGTCCCTAGATCTAATGCGAGTTTCTCGATGTCTTCCGATTGCCAGGTGGAAAAAGCGCGAATGAGTTTCGGCAGAGCTGTCGGGTGTTGACGAATGATCGCGGCAACGTCTTCGGGAATGCGGCCCGCCAATGCGAGCAGTGGGTCCGGGTTGGTTCCTAGGAGGGACGCCATGTGTTCAATGCGTTCCGCCGTCGGCGGCGGTGAACTGCATTGCTCGACTCTTGATAGGTAGGTCGCACTGACGCCAAGCTGCTCAGCGAACTGCCGGAGGCTGATTTTTGCTGCCGTCCGCTTCTCGCGAAGGACTTTCCCGAATGCTTTTGGCTCGCTATTCATCGAAATTGAATCGTGTTTGAGCGTTTTCGTCTGCGTTTGCGTCGTCTATTGATCGGTTTGATTCCGCTCGGCGCTGTCGCCATTTCTCAAGCAAGGCCGCCATCGGTGAAGTGAATACACGCTGTATCCGCTTCAGTGGCTTCGTCGTTTCCATATCTTCGCTACCCATATCCAAATCAGCAACAAAAGAAGACGAACCAGCAATGCCGTAGTATGCTTCCCGATGAACGCGAGTTTTCAACTGATCCCCCAGGTAGGTATCGTGCAGTGGGTGCTTCGATACGCGTTTGCCGAATTTTTCTCGATCGTCGTCCGAGTATGGCTTAACCTTCGCCCGGTCCAAATCGCGTTGCAGGCTACGCCGATAATCCAGCGTGACCAGTTCCTTGCCTAAAAACTTCATCTCACGCCGCCTCGTCATCAGGGTCTTCGGATGTTTCGTAGGTCATGTTGAACACCATCTCTTTAAGCCACTTGGCGAAGCTTTCATCATCGCTGAAGCGGCCAAACAGATCCGTGTGATCGGTCAATAAATCCGTCATCACTCGAGTCAGCGCACGATCGTGTTCCAAACGCGCCGACGGTTTGTCCGAATTTTTGCGAGCGTTCTGGTAGGCCTTGTCCGCCGAAACCTTCGCGGGAATTTCTTCGGTGACCACTTTGCGAATTCGGTCCCCGTCCTTCCATGGCACGTTGCCCCACTGATCATTGAACGCTTTGACGATGTTGCTCAACCGATCGACCTCCGGCTCGCGACGGGCGCCCGCACCGCCCATTGGAATCGGATCCAGTTCTCCGTCTTCGTCTGCCAACGCAATCGCTCGACTCGCTTGGACCTCGTTGCGATAGCTGTCCATATCGACTGTCTCTAACACGCCTTTGGACAAATCCTCTTCCATCGGCGATGGCAGCTTCGGAATCAAGAAATTCAAGAACGTCGACAACAATTCCCACTCAGTCAACGAATACGGCAGTACGGCCGCCAGGAACCCGTACGTTCGCGTGAACAACTTGGCTTTGCCCTTGAACGCCACCTGGCCATCCTCGTCCAATTCGGCGTTGTACGTCGCCACGCACGCATCCAGGATCGGATCGAGCTTTTCCCGAGGTTGGCCGTCCAAGAACAGTTGCACCAGAAGCTCGACGGCTGGCCAGTCGTAGACCTGAGCCGCATCCAGATCGTTTTTCAAGTCGTGTAGTTTGTTCGGGTCGGTTTCCTTGCTCAGGATCGTCGTGCGGTAGTAATCTTGGAACGCGGCCTCGATCGTTTGGCAATCGTTCACGAAGTCCAAAACGAACGTGTCACGTTTCTTCGGGTGAGCACGATTGAGCCGCGACAGTGTTTGCACCGCACGGATGTTGGACAACGGTTGGTCAACGTACATCGTGTGCAGCAACGGCTCGTCAAAACCCGTTTGAAATTTCTCTGCGACAATCAAAAAACGGTACGGATCGTCTCGTAGCTTTTTCGGAATCAGTCCACTGGCAAACCCGTTCATCTTCGACTCGTCGACATTCTCGGTCCCCAGGTAAGTGCGTTTTCCCGAGAACGCAACGATCGCTTGAAAAGGACTTTTCCGCTCACACAGGTAGACGTCGAACGCTGTCTTGTACCGCATCGCTGCATCGACGCTACGAGCAACCACCATTGCCCGAGCCTTGCCGCCCACTTTGCGTTTGCCCGAGACATGTGTGTGGAAGTGGTCGATCATGATTTCCGCCTTCTTGCGGATCGCATGGTCGTGGCCCTCGACGTATTTGCGAAGTTTCTTCATCGCTTTTTCGGCGTCGAACTCCGGATCGTCTTCGATTGTCTTCACGACGCGGTAATAGCTCGACACCGGCGTGTAGCCCAGCAACACGTCACGAATGAACCCCTCGTCAATCGCCTGTTTCATCGTGTAGATATCAAAAGGCCGGTACTCTCCCTTCGAGTTTTGGATCCCAAACAATTGCAGCGTCTTCCCCTTCGGCGTCGCCGTGAAGGCAAAGTAGCTGGCGTTGGGCAGCAACTTTCGCGACTCCATGATGCGGGCGATCCGATCATCCGGCGTTTCATCCGGGTCCGCGCCCTCTTCGGACAATGCCGATTGCATCTTGGCCATCGTGCTGCCCCCTTGGCCCGAATGTGCCTCGTCGATCAGCAGAGCAAACTTTTGGTCGCGGTGATCGTCGGCAATTTTGTCCAAAATCACGGGGAACTTTTGCACCGTCGTGATGATCAGTTTCTTACCGGCTTCCAAGAACCGACGCAAATCGTCTCCACGTTCGGCGTGACCCACGACCGAACCGACTTGGGCAAACTGCTTGATGGTGTCGCGAATCTGTTTGTCCAGCACGCGACGATCGGTCACGACGATGATCGTGTCGAATACCGTATCGACCGCCTTCGCGATCGCGTATCGGCCAGGGGCCTCCGCCGCGAGCGATGCCAGAACCTCTTGCTCCCTCTCCCCCGGCTTTGCGGGCCCTCTTTCTATTGAGTCGAGGGTTGGGGTGAGGGGGCCGGGTTTTCTCAGCCCCACCAACTGGTGCGCCAACCAAGCAATTGAATTACTCTTCCCGCTACCGGCCGAATGTTGGATCAGAAACTTTTCGCCGACGCCCTTTTTTTTTGAGTGTTCCAACAGCGATCGCACCACCGCCAACTGGTGATACCGCGGGAAAATCTGCTTGAACGTCTTCTTCCCGTCCTTGTCCTTCTCTTCGATGATTTGAGCGTAGTTTTCCAGGATGTCTGACAAGCTGTCCTTGGTCAGAATATCCTTCCACAAATAGTCCGTCTTGATTCCATCAGGATTGGGCGGGTTGCTGGCACCGTCCTTGTATCCCTTGTTGAACGGCAGGAACCAGGAATCCTTGCCTTGCAAGTGCGTACACATCCGCACCTCTTGGTCATCGACGGCAAAATGAACGGCGCAGCGACCAAAACGGAAGAGCAACTCACGTGGGTCACGGTCATTCTTGAATTGCTCGACGGCATCGAGCACCGTTTGCTTGGTCAACCGGTTCTTCAACTCGAACGTCGCGATCGGGAGTCCGTTGATGAAGATCGCAAAGTCCAGCGACAACGCGGTGGCGTCTTTGCTGTAGCGAAGTTGCCGTGTGACACTGAACAGGTTGGCCGCGTGCAGTTCGACCGCTTTGTCGTTCCCTGCCGACGGAGCCCCGTAGAACAAGTCGATCGACGCCGGCCCGTGCTTGATGCCGTTGCGAAGCACGTCGATGACGCCCCGTTTGGCAATCTCGCCCTGCAACCGAGCCAGAAATTTTGAACGCGTCGGTCCGTCGTGATCCAAGTCTAACGTGGCAGCCACGTCGACCTGAGTTGCTCGTAGGAACGCAGCCAGCTTGTCCAAATCCATCGCGGAATCACGGTCGAAATCGGTCGGCTTGCCGGCGATGTAGCCTGTTTCACTGATGAGCGAATCAACAATTATCGTTTCGAGTCCCTTTTCGCTGGTGTCAGTGCTCATAGGTCTCTCCTCAAAATGCGTAGAATACGCGAGAAACTTGGCAAGCGGCCTTCTAGTCTGCCTGGCTCAACATGCTGCAATAAAGCGAAAGAACGATCGCCCTTCCCGTACTGCTTCAAACAGTCCTTCGTCGCGTTTTCCAAGGCGCGGAACAAGTCTTTTCGATTGCGCTGCTCTCGATCGGTGTCTGCGGGGAGCTTGCTCTCGTCGAGGCAGTTTCCGTAAAACTCACGCAACGCTTCGCGATCCGTGACAAACCACGTTTCCATGCAGGTGGTCATCAAGAGGACATGTTCATCATTCGTATTTGTGGGCTTCGTCCAAGAAGGGTCACGCACCGCCAAATGTGCCCACGTGCGCTCGATATCGGCAACAGGATCTTCGCTGTCAACAAGCAGCAATGGCAAGTGCTTTGAACCAACTTCGATCGCGTTCTTGAAATCGTCAAACGCATCATTGCGTGACCCAGATGGAGCAATTGCGGGTAACCGACCACCGAAATCGCACTTGCGGAACAGCTTCCTGAACGCCTCTCTTATTTGTGCTCGTGCTTTCTTCCCCTTCGCACCGCCTTCAACGAAAATTTTGGCACTCACCAGCGATTCCCCCCGATCAGTCCACGAGACCAGGATTCACCGAGGTTGTATTTTTGAATCCAAGACTGCAGTTCCTTATCGTTTTCTAGACGTCGCAGTTCTGTGCAACCATCGTGTTTCTCAACGACGACGACACTCTCAGGATTATCGCTCAACGAGTCAATCAACATATCCGAGTGTGTTGTCACAATGAGTTGTGTACGCTCGGAAGCATCAATCAGCAAATTGCCAAGATTCGGGAGCAGGTCGGGATGCAGGCCCAGTTCAGGCTCCTCAATGCAGATCAATGGTGGTGGATCGGGATCACAGAGGATTGCCAAAAGCGTCAGGTAGCGAAGCGTTCCGTCGGACAAACGTGTTGCTGGAATCGAGTAAAAGTCTTCGGTGGTTGAATTCGTTTCGATACAGTTAAGCTGTACCCGGTTGCCCTCCACCTTGATCTGAAAATCGACGAGCCCGTCATAGAGATCTTGAATTCTCTCGAAGAACTTGCTGCGGGCCGTTTTGTTAAACTTGAAGCTGTTCAAAAACACTGCTAGATTTGAAAAGTCTTCTTCAAGCGGCTTCGTCGCGACATCCGCCGGTTGCGATTGACGCAGCGGTGAGGATCGACCAAACGACCAATCACGATAGATTCGTATTGCTTGGTAAGCATTCGACAGATAATCCAGTTCAGGGTAATGCTCCGGGTCCTTGCGTTGTGACAAGATGGATTCGTCAATGGCGAGCGAAGCTCGATCCATTTCGCTCAATGCACCCGTTGTTTTGTCGTAGATCGCTGGATGACCAGAACGATATTCGTAGTAACAATTCCGTTGATTGGCGACCGGCTTGTCGGAAAGAATGGACTCGTCGATGACTTCAAATCGCTGATTAAAGGCTCCAAACTGGATGCGATGACGCAACTTGCTTGCCGCAGGCTCTCTCGTTTCGACTGCAAAATTATCAATCACCGCTTCGATCGTGGCGGGCATGTCTGACGCGGCATAGTGCATCCATTGCTCGACTCCACCGCCTGCCGCACTGCGTATCGGTGCGGCTAATTTGGTCGCCGACGCACGCAATAGGCTGATCGCGGACAGCAGGTTCGATTTGCCGGATCCATTCGGACCGATCAAAACATTCAGCGGTCGCATTTCAAGCGGCGGAGTCTCAGGACCGAACGACAAAATCCCCTGAAGGGTAAGTTCATGAATGAGCATCATTTTTCCACGTTAAATTTCGTTTGTGCGTTGGAATCGCGAAGCGATGGTAGCGTTTAGCCGTGATCGCCAGCCCACGGTTGGCGTGGTCCATCGAATCGGGAGCCGCGATAGCGGCGGCAGCGGTGTGGTTTTGCTGTCGCCGCTTCGCGGCTACGGGTGGTGTTGCGTTTGCGAACCCCGTGCTGACGCACGGGGCTATATGCTGGCGTCGCTTCGCGACTGGGCAGCGGGTATCAGTCGTCGGCATGGGCTAGCTCCTCGTCGGGTTCGGAAACCTCGTTCATATCGTCTTCAACTTGCAATTCGTCGATTAACTCAGTGTCGAAGTGCCCGGCTTCAAGCTTCCCGGTAACGACGTCCGCAACTAGCCGCGCTCTGAACTGGCGAATTAGTTGAATCTCCTTTTCTGCGATCGTAATTGCTCTTGCTACGGTCCTTGTCTCAATTTCGATAAAAACAAGTATGCCGGCTTGCTCTTCTGGAGGTGCCAATGGAAGCGGAAGTCTCTTGAGTATACCTGTATTAAGACTTGGCATCGTCGCGCCAACAGACATCAAGGAAAGGTAATCCGAAACCCAGAAACCCTGTAAGGAGGTAATAAGATACTGCATATTGACCGAACTATGCCGTAACCTAGCTCGGATACTACCGGTCCCAAGCAACCATCCGACATTTTCTTTTTCGACGATGGCACAACGTCCAAGTTCTCCTCGCCTCGAAAAGACAATGTCACCGTAGTCCAAGGTGTATTCAGAAAGTCGATTCACGGTTTGTTCAGAAACCGTACAATGCTCATCAGAACAAATCGTTCCGCCCTTCATGTGAACTGGGTTCACAAGCGGGATTCCTCCCGAAACATAATCGGAGTTGTGAAGAATACTGCCGAACGGTCCGGTCTTAAATGTCTCGACTAACTGACCAAGCGTAACTGCCGCCCAATGTTCCGGCACGTCTCCCAACCAATCGACGCCGGAGGGTTTCATTTTGACGTTGGGGTCGAGGCCGCGGGTGACGGCTCGATTGATGATCGCTTGCTTCTGCTCAGTCAGCACCTCAATCAATCGCCGGCGATTGCGAATGAATTGGCGAATCAACGCATCCTGATGCTTCAAGAACCGAACGATCAATTCCTGCTCTTCACGCGGCGGTTGAATCAATGGGATTCGCAGGAAATCAATCGGATAAAGTCGCAATCGCGAACTCGTGATGCCCGTCGATTTGCAGCGATACTCCGTCGCGTACGCCGGCGTCCGCAACAGATAATCCAAGTACTCTGAATTGAAGTTATCGGAGTCGACTTGCCGGTAGACGCCGTACGCCGGACTCACTAAGCCGGTGTACTTTGACACGCCTAACGCCGACATCCAGGCCCAGAGCGTATTGATGGCCAAATCATCAACCCGGCAGACCTTGTGACCGATATTCGACTCAGCTTGGAACATCGTAACGTTGCTTTTACGAGGCGTGACCCCCGTCTTGTGCGACACGGACATAAGTTGCTCTTCACCCGTTGTCGATCGTTCATCGACTTCACATAAAAAATACTTCGCTCGCTTCTCGATCCAATGCGACGGGATCGTCTCAAGCCATTGCATCGCCGAATCTTTGTATTTCGGATACGGTTTCATCATCTCGCTCATGGTGTTCCTCCCAGATTCGTTTTGACGCTCTCATCCAATCGGCGATGCAACAGTGAAATCAGCGACAGATAGTCGACCGCATCGTCTTCGCCTTCCCACAAAATCTTAGGTTCATGGGCGAGCGGATTACGAACCGCGGCGAAACAACCTTTCAGCAGCGCCGCGATGCCTTTGTGCTCGGATCGTTCCGTTTCGGTTTGCAGCGTATTGAACGCGAGCACCGGCCGATCAACCGAGAACACTTGGTCCACAAGCTTGGCACCATCGCCTTCGACGCCCGACATCTCGCGAATACGCTGGGCGAGTCCCTTGCTGGCCTCGAACACTGCGTGGAAATAGTTGTCTTGCAACAGTTCGACCTTGCAGTACTTCAACACTTCGCCGTGAATCCGCCGACCCTTGAACTTGTGCTCGATTGTTTTGCGACGCTGTTCAGCTTCGGTGAGCGTTCTTGCCGCTTTACATTCAAACAGACGTCCATCGTCACCCAAGTTCAATCCGGCAAATGACAGAATGGTGTTGAGCCCATCACGGTGCTCATCGAACTCCTCATCCCGTCCGACGAAGCGAGCCGGATCCATGTAAGCCTGAATGAATGCACCAACATGATTGCCACATCGATGTTTACGTTGGCTTTCCAAGAATGCCCAATTGAGCCGTCTCCATTTGGTCGACATTCCTGATTTGTCTTCAATTCCAAGGCTCATGAAAAATCGAGTGATGTCCGACCCTGTGCCAGCTTCGCCTAGTGCTCGTGCGAGCGACTCTATTTGGCCGGGGGGAAACAAATCAATGGAGCTCATGTGGTCCCCCGATTCGGACGGTAGTTGCGAGGGTCAATACAAGCGTCATAGGTTAGTTTGTCGATCGGAATCCAATCCGTTGCGTTGATCCCGCGTCGGTTGTTGTAATTCGGGCCAACTGGATAGGCACACGCGATTTTCATCCAGCGGTTTTGTTGGCTCGCGATGTCACGAACATCGTCGGCGACTTCGGAAAGATCTTGGTCTTGGCTGAACACCAACGCAACGTCGCAGGTCGCGTGGTAGGCCGATGCGATCACGTCTAAAGCGATCCGAACGTCGACGCCCTTTTCGTTACTCGTTTGAACCGTCGAGTGGCCACCGTCGGGCAAAGACACCGTTTGGTTGCGATATTGGAGTTGGCGGGAGAAAGCCTGCACCCCATCGACCTTCATTTGCGCGATCTTGTTCGTCCAAAATGTGTAGCGTCCTGGATCATTCTGCTTTCGAGGAATGCCGGTGTAGAAGCAGGCAATATCTAGCTGCCAGCCTTGTTGGACGCAGATCGCCTCAGCCAGTTTCAGGGGATCGTAATTCGGCCAGGTGTAGCCAAAAGCGTACTTTGCCGCGTTGAAGAGATTTTGCCCGTCGAAGAAGGCAATCGTGCGTTTTACGGAAGGTTCAGCCGACATGGGAAACCTCCCGACCGGTGAACGTCGCTACGCAGCGGCGCAAAAAATAACCCCGCCGAAGGCCTTGCAGCTTGTTCGACGGGGAGCAATTAAACGAATTATCGGCTTCAACTCGCGAAAAGTCAAGCTGTTCCTGTCGATTCTGCATATATTCTTGGGAATTGTAAAGAATAGGCACAGTTGCCTCCTTTGGTTGCTTTTTGTCCAGTTTGACAGAATTCGCCTGAAATGACTGCTGCCGGCGATCGGAAGCGATTTTCATGACGAAACCCCCATCGCGACGATGCGATCCAGCAAGCCTTCCGCCTCCGTTTGCAGCGATTGCAGGTCGCCCCGGATCTCGTCGAGGGTTCGCAGCGGCTGCGGCTTGTAGAAATGCTTCGTGAACGAGATTTCGTAACCGATCAAGGTTTTTGATTCGTCAATCCAGGCGTCGGGAACATGCGGAAGCACTTCCCGCTTAAAAAACGCTTCGATGCCGCCTTCTTCCAACAGCGGCACCTGCTCCGTATCGCGTAGATCCGTGTCGGGTTCGTAGACGACTGCCTTCTTGGTCTTCTTTTTGATGACCGGCTCCGCCTCAGGGTCTTTCTCGGTGAACGCGTTGTAGATGTTCTTCAACGCTGCGGCTCGCAGATTATGCCCGGCCTTTTTCAGCGCCGCCTCGAATGCTTGTTTGATCTCGTTGAAATCAAGCTGGGACTGATCCATCCCAACAATTTCGACGAACAGATCGACTGGTTCCAGCCACGCTTTCGCCGCGGTTTCTTTGAACGCGGCCAGGCGCTCCGTGGTGACGTGTGTCTTCAGCCTTAACGGTCGTTCAACCACGATTTTCCAGTACCCGAACTCTTCGTTGGGGAAGATCTTGGATTGCTCGGTTTCCTCGAACGATAAAAATGCATCTGTGATCTCCGCGATTTGTTCTTCGTTGAATTCACAATTCTTCTTGCCCAGGTTCTTTCGTAGCGGCGTGAAGATCGAAGTGGCGTCGATCAGTTGAACCTTGCCACGGCGATTTTCGGGTTTGCGATTCCCGAGCACCCAGATGTAAGTGGCGATGCCGGTGTTGTAAAACATGTTCAGTGGCAGCGCGATGATGGATTCGAGCCAATCGTTCTCGATCACCCAACGTCGGATGTTGCTCTCGCCCTGGCCAGCGTCGCCGGTGAACAAGGATGATCCGTTATGGACTTCAGCGATGCGGCTGCCCAGCGGCGTGTCGCGTTTCATCTTGCTGAGTTTGTTGACCAGGAACATCAACTGGCCATCGTTGGAGCGCGTGATCAACGAGAACTCCGCATCGCCATCGTGCTCGACCACAAATCGCTGGTCTTGAATGTCCTTCTTGCCGCCCATCCGTTCGAGATCGGTTTTCCAGCTCTTGCCGTACGGCGGATTGGACAACATGAAGTCAAAGTCCCGCGACGGGAACGCGTCCTGCGAGAGCGTTGACCCGTTCGCAAAATTCTCCGCTTCCTCGCCTTCGCCTTTGAGCAGCAAGTCCGCCTTGCTGATCGCGTATGTTTCAGGCTGGCTTTCTTGACCGAACAAGTGGATGGAGACGTCTTTGTCAACGGCAAGTTTATGCAGCGTTTCTTCCGCGACGGTCAACATGCCGCCGGTCCCGCAGGCACCGTCGTAAACGGTGTAGGTGCCCGATTTGATTTGATCGGCGATCGGCAACAGGATTAGGTTCGCCATCAACTTCACGACGTCGCGGGGCGTGAAGTGCTCCCCGGCCTCTTCGTTGTTCTCTTCGTTGAACCGCCGGATCAGTTCTTCAAAGATCGTGCCCATGGCGTGGTTGTCGAGCGCCGGCAATTTCTCTTCGCCGTCTTCATCGAGCACCGGCGAAGGGCATAGGTTGATCGACTTTTCAAGAAATTTCTCGATCAGTCCGCCCAGGATGTCAGCCTCGACCAGTGTCGCGATTTGATTGCGGAATTTGAACTTGCCCAGAATCTCTTGGACGTTGTCGGAGAACCCATCCAGATAGGACTCAAAATCCAGTTTCAACTGCTGCTGCTTGGCCCGCGATTTTAGATCGCGTAGCCGGAACGGCGAGTCGTTGTAAAACGCCTGGCCGGCCACCTGCTTCAACGCCGCCGCTTGGTTGACGATCCCGGCTTTGTCCAGGGTCGCCTTCCGCTCCAAAACCGCGTCTTTGGTGTCCTCCAGTACAGCATCGAGCCGCCGAATCACCACCATGGGCAGGATCACATCACGGTACTTCCCCCGGACATAGACCCCCCGAAGGACGTCATCAGCAATGTTCCAGATGAAATTCGCGATCCATTTCAATTGTCCGTTATCCACACCAAACCCCGTTATTTCCATATCCGACCGCTACCCAGGCCGTGAACCAATTTGTAAACACCGGCAGTGTATTATAGCGGTCCGCATTGTGCAATCCGCGAAGATCGACGATACTTGTGTTTGTGCGGTCCAAGGTGGTCCCCACAGGCCCAACTAGTGGCGACTTAAAAAACTGAACATTTGAATAGTGAACATCCGTGAACACCCTTGAGGCTTTGCCCTGGTGGATGAAGGCGCTCTCAGTCGCGGCCTCACTCGCAATGCTTGTTGCGGTCGTCCATTCGCTCCCGCCGGAATGGGCGGGCGTGGCGTTAGGCCTTGCCGCTGCTGCGGTCGTTTTTTTCCTGCTCCTCAACCCGCGATACCGTTTTCTGCGACTCTCGTCGCGAGCGATGGCACTATGGCTTGGCGTGAGATCGGTTGGCAGTCTTTCTCTGTCCTTTGAGTGGGGCGAGGATCGCTGGGGGTTTCTTGAGCTGGCCGGTGACCCACCTTGGATCTTTGACGTCTCAATGGCTGCGGTCGTTTTGGGTTTTGGACTGCTCGATTTTTTCAAAGATGGTGGTTTTACGATGCGCATTAACAAGACGGGGCCAATCGACAATGTGTCTGGAAATGCAGCAAACCAGATCGGTGGTGACGGCGCTATTCAGACGCTCAACCAGACCATTAACAACCTGCAAGTTGATCCCAATAAAACGATTGGCGAGGCGGAACGGCAGCTAAAAGATCGAGCGATCGACGTGACGTTGTTCGTACTCGAAGGACTGAAACGCGATCATCCAGACCTGCTTAGCTCAGCCCAGCGATTGCGAATCGCAAAAACGCTTGCGAACGCATATCTGATTCGAGATGAGCACGAGAAGGCTGCCGAGCAGTATTTTGCGGCAAAGGAAAATACTGAGAATGAACACGATGCTGCCATTTTTGAGGGTTTTGGCCACTGGCTGCTGTCGGAAACCGAGAAGGCATTGAATCTCGCTGATGCGGTTCTGGGCGATTCACCCAATCATGAAGAGGCATGGTTTCTGGCGGCGTTGACCGACCGCGACCCGGCCACCGCTAACGCTTTCTTGGATACGGTGCCACGTCAACACCGAAAGAAGCTGAATATTCTTTCTGCACTGGTTCTGCGGGCGGTCAATCGATCGGACTGGGAAGCGGCGATTGCAATGGCCGACCAGCTTCTTCAGGAAGGTTCGGACAACATAGCTGTCAAACAAGCGGCCGGCCGTGGCTACGCTGCGGCGGCCTTTGACAGTTGGATTGGCCGAAATAATCTCGCAGTCAACAAAGTCAATGAGCTTGCCACGAAATCTATCGAACTTCTAACGGAGGGCGTTGCGGACAAGGCCATCGGTCCGGTCAGTCGAGCGGACTTGTTTTATCACCGTTCACTCGCTCACCGGGTGTTGGGATCATCCCAAAAAAGTGAAGCGGACATGCGAACCGCAAGGGACCATCAGCCGCACAACCCGAAGTTGCTATTTCAGCATTGCATTTTTCTTATCCATGAAAACCGACTTGACGATGCCCTTGAGCTTCTGAGCACTATTTCGGGGCGATCACTTGACGAGGGGCCGGGACTCGTTTTAGCTCGTTTGCTGTTTCGCGCGAATGAAGTCGGGTCAACTAAGAATGCCGAGCGGGCTGAGTCAATTCTGCTAGACGTTATGGATAACAACGACGGCAAAGATGCAAGGTTGACTTATGAGCCGCTCGAGCTTCTATGCACCGAATTATCCAAACGAGGCGAGCGTCAGAAAGCCGACAAACATCTAGGGACCTATCGAAACCTCCTTGACCCTGTTGGCTACGAAGCCGTGCATGCCGGCATTTTATTCGCGGCTGAGGAGGTTTCGGATGCTGAGAACATGGCTCTTCACGCTTTCACTCAGGTCGACGATACAACGCCGCCCGTGGTCAGTATTTTTCTCAGTAAGCTGCTCTCGGATCTCAAGCTTGATGATGAGGCGGGCGCGCTCTTGACTCGAATCATGCAGTCAACGCACGCCGGGTTTGTTACGGATCTCGCACTCGATGTTGGCAATCGCTCCAAGAACTATCGCTTAGTTCTCAATGTCGCTGAGCGTTTGCGGAGTCAAGGCCGTCCAACGATTCGATCGGCTGAACTTGAAGTTGGTATTTTGGAGAGCATCAACGAATTCGACGAAGCGATTTCAATCACTGAATGCTACATCGAAGGTGGAGAATCTGGAGTATTTTTCGGGGAGGAGCTCGACGAACTTCGGCAGGCTTTCGTGAAGGTACTTCGTCTTCGACGCAGCCTGCTCGGATTCCGCCTCGGACGAAATGAACTCATCAACCGAAATCCGAGCGAGTTACCCGGTCTCAGTGAATGTGGGGATGGAAAGCCACTTGGTCTGGAGATCGCCTGCGCTGTTGCCGCATTGCTCAGTGATGGCAGCGCACCAGAAATTGGATATTCCCTGGCCGTCCACATCTATCGCACAAATTATCAGGGTGAGCGCATTTAAATTTAGGCTGCGACGGCGTTGAGGACTTCGAGCAAGAATTCGAAATCGTATCCTGCTCGGAGGCGTTTGTTGCGTATGCTTCCTTTGCGGGTCTCATTATTCTTCAGCAGCGAAATAGCAAG
>JBDNIG010000488.1:0-11755 GCA_041688415.1 Rhodopirellula sp.
ATCCCGTGCCGCGATCGAAACACTCAGTCGGGACGGGCGGAATTGGCGGATGTCGACCGAGCGTTTGGATCGTGCACAAGAGCGACAAGGGAGTGCCGGGATCGCACCGTTGGTCGCCCAGGAAGAACTCAGGCACTCCGTCTTCACGACGCAGCGGAGTGACTTGATCGAGGCGTATGATCGCGCAGCAGCTCGTGAACGAATCAGGCCGGACCTGCAGGTTTCAACCGCGAGCGATTTTAATTTGGTGCGGCGTGTGATCGAGCACGTCACCGAGTCGGGAGTCCAATCCATTGGCGAAGAGGCCCCTGAACAATTCTTTGATCGAATTGCGAAAGCTGCCACCGTTTTAGAAGCGGGCGGGCAATTGTCCCGCTTGACCGCTCAGCTACAAGATATCGCCGATCGTGAACGTTTCGGCGAAGATCGGGCCGACCGAAGCATTGGCCAGGGCACGCGTCTGGAACATTTCCAGGTGCTCTCCGAAACCCCATTAAAACAACTTCGGGCCGCGGAGATCGATAACGAACTCATTGAAAAATTGCAGGCGATACGTTCGGATACGGATTTTTCGCAGGCCCGCGAATGGATCACTAGGCGGCGTTATGATTCCCGACCTTTTGTTTCGGCCGCTGCTCCGGTGCAGACGATGGCGACGCGGTATCGCGCGGCGTTGCCCGTGATCGATGCCGCAATGGCCAACGCTCGCGCAACGCTGCGGGCGTTCTTGCCAACGACCAGTGAACTCGCCAAGGCAGCCGCTGAGGAGGCGAAGAAACAGCAAGCAATGAGCGAAACTGAGCCATCGCAGAATGAACCGGAGGCTGAAACCGCTGCCGCCGAGACTTCGCTCGATGTTCTGCAAGACAAGGTCGACCGTTTAGCCAGCGATCTGGTCGACCAAGCCGATGAGGCCGACCTCAGTGACCCGGCCGAACGAGAACTCGCTCGTGATGCGGATGCGGCACTGCAGAAAATTCAACAGCAAATGGAAGCGGTTGCCACGCCGCGACGGCAACCGGAGAAATCGGTTTCACTCACCGAAGCGGAGCAAAATTGGAAGCAGCTTACCCAAACACTCGAAAACACTGCCGCTCATTTCGCCGCCGCCGAGGCGGGCGAGGAACTGTCGCAAACCCGACAAGAGCTGCGTGAAAATCTGCAGCCCGATTCGCTCGAAACCTCACTTCAGGAAGCGTCGACGGCCAGTGATTTGACCCAGACTAGCCCTGAGGAGTTGTTGCGGCAACTCGAACGGCAACTCCAACGCGATCCACCAATGCGGGCGGATCTATCGGACATCTCCCGACGAACCGTTGCCGATATTGAGCAGACGCTGCGCGAAGCGGCTGATCAAGAGGATCGGCTACAGCGGGAACTCGAGAAGGCAGATCCCGATCTTTACGAACGCAAAAATCAACTTCGAAATCAACTTCGGTCACTCGCCGATCAATCCCGTGCTGTTAACGATCAGTGGCTAAACGCCGCCGAAAAGCCCACTGGTCGAGCGGAGAATCCCGAAGCGAGAGAAGTGATTCGAGAGCTCCGTCAAGACCTTCGCTCGGCGACCGACCAAGCCGATCAAGTGCAAAATGACAATGCACTCCTTGAAGAGATTCAGTCTGCGTCGCAGCAATTGCAAGAAACACTCCAGCAAGCAGCGGCAAAGTCCGGCGAGCTGAAGCAGCGCGCCGAGCCGCTCACCGCTCAGGAGAGTCAACCCAATGAGGAGACTCGGCGTAAGCTAGCCAAGCAACTCGAAGCGGAGCAACGGCGCACGCAAAACGAATGGATCAAATCGCTCAGTCGGCAAATCCCGCAGTGGCGTCATCGACGCGAGGACGCTGGTCGACGAGTCCAACAGGCGGAGCAGCGAACACGCAAGGCCGAAGATCAACTCCGCCAAGCTGAGCAGGATCTCCAGAAAAAGCCGGACCAAGAACGGTTGCAGGAACACGTGCAAGCGGCCCGTCAACGAGTTGACGAAGCTGCACGAGCAGCCGCAGCGGCAAAAGAAACACACGAAGCTGCCGAACAAGGCGAACAGCAGGCCGCTCGGTACACCGAAGAGGCCAAGAAACGTTCCGTGAAAAAATTCGATGTGAACAATCC
The DNA here is from genome assembly GCA_041688415.1 of Rhodopirellula sp. Classification (GTDB taxonomy): domain Bacteria; phylum Planctomycetota; class Planctomycetia; order Pirellulales; family Pirellulaceae; genus Rhodopirellula. The sequence continues at coordinate 2,113 of JBDNIG010000488.1, forward strand.
AGCCGCTGAAATGCTTGCCCGTGCCAGCGAAATTTCTCAAAGTGAAATGGAACGACTAGCCGCTGAACTGACGCAACTCACGCAACAGTCATCACCCGAGGATGCACCCAAGCCACGACGTTCGTCCACCGAGTGGCTGGCGAAATCGCAGACTGAAACCCGCCAAGCAACCCAACAAGCCGCAGATGACCTCGCGCGAGCCGCCCGGCACGAAGAACGTTTGGGCCACGCCGATGCAGCCAGCCAACTCGAGACCGCAGCGAAGCAACTGCAAAAAACCGCTAAATCACCCGTGCAGAAGGCGCTGAAAAGCCTGCAGCAAGCAGCGGATGCGGAGTCCGCTGAATCCAGGGGCGAACCGGCCACCTCGGCGCATCAGAATCTCGGGATGGCGGCGCAACAGCTGGCCGACCAAGCCGAAGCGTTATCCGTCATGGCCAACGCGGTGCCGAACGCGGGTTCGGAGACGGGATCATCCGATGCGGCACCGCACAGCGAGATCGAGCCTGAACGCACCGGCACGCTAGCCGAAGCCGATCGGCCCGAGAAACTCGCCCGGGCTCTGGACGAACTCGACCGCGCTCTCTACAGCTCAGCTGCGACGGAGAAGCAAAACGGGAACGGACAGAATTCCGCTTCCCCCGGTCGTTCATCGAGCGCGGGTGAACCGGGCGAACAAGGCGAGCCCGCACCCGGTGCCGGCGCGGCTTCTCCGACCCTCGCCGCGGCGGCGCAGCAAGCCGCTCGCCGACTCGCTGCGGAACGCCAACAACGACTCGGTCAAATCGCTTCGTCGGGCAAACCCGGCGCGAGCGACGGCGACCAATCGCGAAATCAACCTGGCAGACCCGGTTCGAAATCAGGGGAGTCATTCCAGCTGCCGTCCGGCGGTTTACTCAGTATCGGTGACGAGCTCCGTGCCGACGGACAATGGGGAGCATTGCGGCAACGGTCAAGCGACGACGTGATCCAAGATCGAAAAGCCAGCGTGCCGTTGCTATATCGAAACGCCATCGAAGCCTATTTCCAAACCATCGCTGGAGAAGCCGCACGGGCTCGAGGCGATGCGGGGGAACCCGTCAATAACGCAGCGGAGGATGCACGATGAACCATCAACTATCACGTCGCGAGCTAATCTCGCAATGGAGCGCAGGCGGCGTGGCGACTGCGAGTGCCGCGTTGTTGCGTAGGTACTCAGTTGCGGACGAATTCGCAGATCTGTACGTACCCGACACGATCGATCTCGCGGTGGACCGCGGCATCGGAGCAATGCTGCGGCAGCAGAAAGACGATGGCTCGATCACGGACCGTGGGAACGCCACCGCCATGACGTCACTGGCGATCATGGCGCTCGCCTGCGTCGGTACCGTCGCGGGCGACGATTCGCCTCGTGGTCGAGCACTCGACCGCGCGATCGAGTACGTGCTGCAGCCACGCAATCGCGCGGATGGCTATTTTGGGAGGCGAGACGGATCTCGGATGTACGGCCACGGGATCACAACGCTAATGCTCACCGAGACGCTCGGCATGGGATCGTCGATTCAACAGAACGAACGGATTCACGAGGCACTCAATGGTGCGATCAAGGTGATTTTAGAATCCCAGGCGGTTGCCAAGCCCAAGAACATGCAAGGCGGATGGCGATACACCCCCGATGCTCGCGACTCCGATCTCTCAGTCTCAGTTTGGCAGGTCATGGCACTGCGTTCGGCCAAGAACGATGGGCTCGATGTTCCCGCTGACGCGATCAACCAAGCGGTTTCGTATTTGGAGAACTCATTCACGTCGACGCTCAACGACGCTGGCATCCCGCGGGAGCCCGTCAGCGGATTCGCCTACATGCCAGGAACCTACTCGCCGACCTTCACCATGACGGCCGCCGGTCTGCTCGCGATGCAGACGTGCGGTCGGTACGACTCACCACTCGTCAGCGGGGCGGCGGCGTGGTTGCTCGAACACCCGCCGCGCAACAACGACCGTTTCTTCTTTTATGGAATGTATTATTACGCACAAGGCATGCACCAAGTCGGCGGTGAGGCCGCGGAGACGGCGACCCGTCTCACCCGAGAACTGTTGCTGCGGGTGCAGACGCGCGCCGGTCACTGGAGCAGCCTAACCGGCGAAGAACGAAACTACGGCATGGTATATGCTACTTCGCTGGCAATTCTCAGTCTCGGCGTTCGCTATCACTACCTGCCGATCTACCAACGATAGTTGGTTTTACGAGTAAGCTCACAGGTCCCAATTGGCATAACGGCAGATCTGCCTATACTGAGGGTCGCTCTTGCTCTACGAAGCAGTGACATTTTTAGCACCAACGGTTTTCCTGCAAAGCTCACCCATCAACCAAAATAGAAATTTATGACTCTGGCCGACCAATACCGCTCCGATGGCTGCGCCATTTCCTTCGAACTATTCCCGCCGAAGACCGCTGCGGGGATCGATTCATTGTGCGAAAATGTCGAGCGATTGATGCAGTTCCAGCCCCGATTTTTCACCTGCACGTACGGCGCGGGCGGGTCGAGTCAAGGGACGACCTTGGAAGTGTTGCAGCGGGTCAAGCAAATCACCGACCTGCCCGTGGCCTCGCATTTGACGTGCGTTGGACTGAACACGAACCAGCTCCACGAATTCCTGCAGCGCGCGGCCGACATCGGCATCGAATACATCGTCGCGTTGCGTGGCGACCCACCCAAGGGCACCGCCGAGTTTTCCATTACGGAAGGGGGCCTTCGGTATGGGAATGAATTGGTGGACCTGATCCGAGAACATTTTCAAGATTTCGGAATCGCGGTGGCGGGCTACCCCGAGGTTCATCAAGAAGCGGTCGATGCAACAACCGATCTCGAAAATCTCAAACGCAAGGTCGATGCGGGAGCGGATATCGTGATCACGCAGTTATTCTACGAGAACGATGATTTTTATCGCTTCCGAGACGACTGCGTCCGGGCCGGAATCAACGTGCCGATCGTGCCGGGGATCTTGCCGGTAACCAATTTCAAACAAGCCCAAAAGATTGCTGGGATGTGCAAGGCAGCGATCCCCACGACGCTCGCCGACGCGATGACGACGGATGATTCCGCCGAGCACCAATTTCGTGTTGGCGTCGACCATGCTCGCCAGCAAACCATTGACTTGATCGAACACGGCGTCCCCGGTATCCACTACTACGTGCTCAATCGTTCCGCAGCCGCCGCCGAATTACTCGACGGCCTGCAACTGGCGGGGCGAGCCTGACCGATTCGGACTCCGTCATTCACTCGTCACCGTGTAACCGCGTTTCGTCAACTCAGCGGTTAGTTTTCGCTTGGGGCCGTAGTCGCCGTGGACCAAGCGGATTTCATGCGGCGGGCTTTTCATTTCTTCAACGAAGCGGATCAAGTCGGCTTGGTCTGCGTGGGCGGAGTAGCCCGAGAGTTTGTGTACCTCGGCGGCGATGTCGAATTTGCGTCCGTCCAGTCGCACCCAGTCGCTGCCGCGGGCAATGTAGTTGCCCGGCGTGCCGCCCGCTTGGTAGCCGGCAAAAACAATATCGGTACGTTGATCGCCAATGAAACGCTTCAGGTAGTTCATCACCCGGCCCCCGGTACACATCCCGCTACCGGCGATGACGACGGCGGGCAGTTCGTGCTTCTCGACATAGTCCAGCGTCTTCATGTGCTCGGTATGGCTGCCGACCGTCGTCAGATTTTCAAAGACGAGTGGTTGATCATCCGTTTCGAGCACGACTTGGGCCTCTTCTCCCCAGTGCTCTTTCATTTCTTTGTAGAGCGATGTGAAACGGGACGCCAGCGGCGAATCGACAATCACGTCGACTCGTTTCATCAACGTGTGGTGCTCGGTCTTCTGCACGCGTTCAAAAATACCGTTGAGCTCGTACAGCAGTGCTTGGGTTCGACCGAGAGAAAAGGCGGGGATGATCGTCACCCCGCCATCGGCGAGCGTCCGCCGAATGATCTTTTCGAGTTCGGCCTGACGGTCGTTTTTGGCGGGATGCAGCCGATCACCGTAGGTACTTTCGAGCACCAAGAGATCCGCCTTCTCGGGGCTCAAAGGTGGATTGAGCAGCGGATTGGTACCCGCACCGACATCACCACTGAAAACAACCCGTTTGCCTTCGGGGAGTTCGACTTCAAAGATCGTCGACCCCAGCACATGACCGGCCGGCAATAGCCGTACCCGAACACCGCCGGGAACGTCGTGCCACTGTTGATAGGGCAGCGGCCGGAGCTGGCGACCGATCTGACGCGTGAACTTTTCGATCAAGTGTTTGGAGCGGGTGAATCCAATTTTCAAGGCGTCTTCCATCACCATCGGCAAGAGCTTCGCCGTCGGCAAGCTGCAAAAAATCGGTTTATCAAATCCTGCAGCCATCAGGTACGGCAACCGTCCGACGTGGTCAATGTGGACGTGGGTTAGCAGAAGACACTCAATGCCTCGCAGCGAAAATTCAATCTCGGGATTGGGGTGCTTCTTGGCATCGCTGCCTTGGAAAATTCCGCAATCGACCAGCAGACTCGATTCCTTCCCGTTCCAGAACAGTTGATGACATGAGCCGGTGACGCCATCGTAGGCGCCATGGTGAATGAGCATGGCTGAGGCCAGAGGGGGGGGAAGGGGAGAAGGGGGGAAGGGGGGAGGGGGAGAGGGGAGAGGGGGAGCGGATGTCGGTATGTGGGATTCTAGCATGCCAACGGAATCCAAGTTGACTTGGATCAGGTGGCTGGCGTCGGTACGATGGGTGTGGGTTCACGATCGATCGTTGCGAAATAAGGATAGAACACGGATGAGCAAACAAGGCAAAAATAAGCGACCCAAGCCGAGACGACGGCGTCCACCAACCAAGGTCGAAGCGGCGACTCCGCTTTCGACGCGAATGATGTTCCAACTCAACGAGATCGTCGATCTGATCGATGAAGGCGACTTAGCGGAAGCCGAGCAGCGGCTCGTGCGACTCGATCGCAAGGACTCCTACGCCGATGTCGTTGAACTCATGGTGGCGCTCTATCAAGAAATGGATGAGCACGAAAAAATGGCGGTCGCGGCTGAACGGTGGGCGCGGTTGGCCCCCAATGATCCTGACGCCAAAGTCTACTTTGCCCAGTCCTCCATGCTCTGCGGACGTGCCTGTGTCGCACTGTTGGCCTACCGTGAATTCATCGAAAGATTCCCGGACCACGAGCATTCCGTTAAGGTTCAAGAAGCACTCGAGGTTGTGGCTCCCGAAGCTCAGCGGCGGATCGAGAGGGCTGGGTTGGATGCGGACGAGGGAATACGTTTGTTTGCGATGCATGAAACTTCCGTCATGCATCTGGCGAACAGTGAATTTGAAAAGTGCGTTGAAATCTGCAAACACCTCTGTGAGGCAGCACCGCATTTCGCGTCGCCTCACAATAATCTTGCCCTCGCCTCACTCCATCTCGGGAAACTTCGCGAAGCCACCGCGATTGCCGAACGGACCCGAACGCAGTTCCCCGGCAATGGGTTTGTCGCCGCCTCGTTGATTAAGTTTTACTTTCTTGCCGCTCGCAACGAGGATGCCAATGCGATTGCCAACGAATTGGTCGCCGCGCCGCCAACGGGGTATTCTGACGCCTACCTCGCGACACTTGAATCGCTCGCTCTGCTCGGTCGCGATCGCGACATCATCGATGTCTGCCAGAACAACACCAAAGTGGACTTGGTCGATCCGATCCATCTCGCGTTAGCGTCGCATTACCTCGCCTACGCCCACTGCCGCCTCGATGAACCCACTGAAGCTCGCAAGCACTGGCAGGCCGCGATCAAGGCGATGCCGGAATTCCCCGAAGCGAATGACAACTTGAGACCAACCGATGAGCAACGCGAACACGTCCCGTGGGCTGACCCGGTTCAGAAGTGGGTACCGAGGAAGCTGTTGGAGAAACATGCACGGGATCGAAGTGTTTTTAGCTCCGAGATGCTTGTGAACGTGATCGCCACCCTACTCGATCGCGGCGATCCCAACGGCCGAGAGATGGGACTTGAGCTAGCGCTGTTCGACATCACGCCAGCGATCGCGGAAACACTGCGTGCGTTCGCGTTGGGCAAACGCGGACCGCTTGACATGCGAATGCGCGCCTTGCACGCACTCAAGGAAGAAGGATTGATTGATGCTGGATCCCACCGCATTTTTGTCACGGGCGAATTCACGGACATTGAATTGCTAACAACGGAAATTCACGATGAGGTGGATCGGCATTCCAATCAAGAGTTCAGTGAACTGATGGAACAAGGCGGTCTCGCGATGGGTGACCAAGAATTCGATATTGCCGAGAAGTGTTTTCAAAAAGCGATCGAACTGGAACCTGACGTCCCCATAGGTCACTACAACTTGGCATCCGTTTGGCTCCGTCGTGATGGAAGAGCTGGAAGTCGAAAGGGGCGCGAAAAAATCGAGTGGATTCATCAACAGCATCCCGATTACGCCTTCGCCGCCATCGCGATGGCTCAGTTCAAGGCGAGGGACGGTGACACGAAAACGGCGATGAAGATGTTGGAACCGTTTTTTAAGATGCCGCGGCTTCACATTTCTGAAGCCAAAGCCCTGTACGTCTCGCAAATTCAGATCTTGATGGAGGCTGAGGACTGGGACGCAGCTCGCAAGTCGTTGGTGATGCTGAAGCAGATCTGTGACGACGACGATCCGCTCACCAGCGAAATCGAGCAGAAGCTGGATCGGTTGAGCCGGAAAAAGATTCTTGGACTTCTCTGAGACGACATGTTCCAACCACGCCAACGGAAGACGTCGTCGCCTTTCGCTCCCGCGAAAGCAGTGGTAAGCACCTGCCTAAGAGTTTTTCGACAAAATGAGCCGTTTTGTCGTTGACCACGGTTGTCGACGAAATAGAAAACTTAGCGACAGGAACTTAGACAATGCAGCTTTTGCCGAGTGAAGAATTGCGCACAGGTCCGACAACGCTTGCGGTCGAATGAGCGGTTAATTTGTGAGGATCTCGTGAATACCGGCCACCAAGAACGATTATGATCTTTCTCACGTATTGGCTGCGTGACATACTGACGGAGTCGTTTACACCGCCCGTGTGCGTCTTGACGACAATCCCTCGCATATGCGTTTTACCAGGCCCCGATTCGTGCAGCGTTTCCTCACCCATCTGACGCTCATCGCCTATTTGGTTGGCGGCTGGCTGTTGCCAGCCAATCACCATCATGCGAGTCAGACCGAGACGCACTCTCACGCACCGGCTGGTTGCTGCTGCCATTCTGCTGATCATCATCATGAGGCCGAGCACTCGTGGTCCGTTGGCAGCGACGTCTGCGGCGTCGACATTGCGTGCACACCGACGCACGCCTGCGACTGTGGACATGATGCCGTTACCGATCAGCGGATTGTTGATGCGGTCATCTCGTCATCGCGGACGCAGCCACATGATTGCGTCGGATTATGCGCCGGTTGTGCGGCCCAGAGTTTGGTCGGTACCCATGTCGGGGACCGAGCGGAATGGATGTGGAACGCCAATGTCGATTCAGCCGTCTTGGCGGATCCTGGCTTGGTCGTTTCAGAACGATATGGTTTCGCGCTCGCTCGCGGCCCCCCAGCGGTTTGAGTCACCGCTGTCGTGGTTTTCTTAGAACCTAAGCACATCGGATCAAGTGTTTCCGTTTAACCGCGTGGGCATCGCCCCGCGCTGAGTTCGCGAAACGCGGCCCGTTGGGCACGCGGTTATCCAAGTGATGCCGAATGATTTCCCCTGATGTGCTTCGTGCCGCAAGGCACGGCAGGCTATCGCCGTGTACTCGCTGAAACGCCTTTGGCGTAGGGCAAACCGGGCAATCTGCACGCGGACCGCGCCATGGTAGCCGCTTCATTCGACCCTCCATTTTTTCTCTCAAAAGACTCATTTTATGAACACTCCCTCTCATCGTGGGCAAACGCCCACGCGGCTCAGGCGATTATCGCCGCTTACTTCCCGTTCCGCCTTCACGCTCGTTGAACTGCTCGTCGTCATCGCGATCATTGGTGTCCTCGTTGGACTCTTGTTGCCGGCCGTCCAGGCGGCTCGCGAAGCGGCGCGGCGAATGAGCTGCGGCAACAATCTGAAACAGCTCGGACTGAGCATTCACAACTACCACTCCACCTATCAACAGTTGCCGATCCACGGCGGCGGAACTTGGCAAAACGGCGTTGCGCTGGATTCCAATACGACCAACCGCATGGACCTGTCGATCTGGGTTGGTCTGACACCATTCATGGAACAGCAGGCCCTGTGGCAACAAATCAGCCGCCCGCTCAACCATAGCGGCGGGGTGCCCAATCCTTGGCCCGCGATGGGTCCGGAAACGACGACCGCCGAGTACGCACCCTGGACCACTGAGATTGGCACGCTTCGCTGCCCGAGTGATCCAGGCGTGGGCGCACCGAGCTTCGGACGGACCAACTATGCCGCGTGCTTGGGTGATTCCATACACTACATGGATCAAGGCCCGCTGGGGATCGTCGACCGCACGGTGTACTCGATTAGCAACCGGACAGCCCACTCGCGGCAGGCCAGTGCGGCGTGTCGTGGTGCATTTGTATCTCACCAATCGACTCGATTTCGTGATGTGCTCGACGGACTATCGAACACGATCTTCGTGGGCGAAATCGCCACGGTTCTCGGTGATAACGACATTCGCACGCGTGCTGGGATCGGCTACGATTCACCGCCGAGCGAGATGCTCCGAGACGATCCGGACTCGTGTCTGGACGAAGGCTTCAACGACGCGACGCGACCCCAGTTCTGGCTGCCGGGTTCGATCACGCTCGCTCCCGATGACGAGGGACGTGGGTTCCGTTGGGCGGCCAGCGGCGCGACGTTCAGTGGATTCAATACGATTCGTCCGCCCAATCAAGAACTCTGTTTCGGTGGCGCGTCGGCGAGTTCTCATGGTGTCGCTTCGGCGAGCAGTCGTCACCAGGGCGGAGCGAATGTCTTGATGGGCGACGGCGCGATCAAGTTCATCACGGAATCGATCGTGGGCGGCATCCACCACCATAGCAACGTCTGGCTCGGTGGCACGGGAGAAAGTGCTCCAGGCTCACCCAGCCCCTACGACTTGTGGGGAGCCTTGGGCACCCGGGCATCCCACGAAATCATCAGCGACGGATTTTGATCGCCCCTCGGCTGCGACACCTAATTCTCCGGCATCGGCCGGCGCATATGTTCGTAGGCGCTGGGCGTCGCCAGACGCCCGCGGCGGGTGCGAACGAGCAATTCGCTGCGCAGTAAAAACGGTTCGACTTCGTCTTCGAGCGTATCGCCACTGACGTTCATCGTATGCGCGATCGCGTCGAGCCCGGCGGGGCCGCCCAGGAACACGCGCATCAACGTGTCGAGATAGTTGCGGTCCTGTTTATCGAGCCCGAGATGATCGATACCGATCATGTCGAGGGCCGCACGCGTGATCTCGCGGTCGACTTTTCCGTCCTCTTTGCTCTGCGCGTAATCACGCACCCAGAGCAGGCGATTGTTGGCCAACCGAGGTGTACTGCGGGAACGATCGGCGATCACCGCGGCAGAGGGATCGTCGACCTCAATGGAGAGTTTCTTCGCATTGCGATGGACAATCTCGGCGAGTTCATCGCGTGTGTACCAACCTAGATGTTCGCGAATTTGAAAGCGAT
>JBDNIG010000489.1:0-10402 GCA_041688415.1 Rhodopirellula sp.
CGAAACCGCCATGTTATGCTCTTCACCAATCTCATGAATGATCGAGAACGGGGTCAGTTTTTCGGTCAGGATCAAACATCCGATGAACACGATGACCCCCAACAACGAAAACACGCTGGCGGCGATCAGATGTTCGAGTAATACGTCCAAACCGATGCCACTGCCGGGTGTCACGACGACGTGCTGGACCTCTTCGGGAACCTTCGGAGCGACTTGCGAGAGTAGATTCATATCATTCTGTTCGATAAAAAGGTAGTTGATGCCATGTTCATTTGCCGCCCCCCCAAGACCCGCCGTAGCCACGACCGTGGTAAACACCACCGCGTGATCCGCCGCTGAGAAAACCCGTGTCCGGTGCTCGCCAACCGAATGCCGTCGCGGCGCTGAACCACAAACACGCGGCGATCCCAACGACCAGGTAGACCTGAAGCAGTTTCATCTCAAGACTCCGCCGTGGGATAAGGGTTATAGTCGCTGTCTTTCCAACGTTGGGTTTCAAAGTGGTATTTGTATGCCATGATCCCGAGCGGCACGATCGAGACAAAGACCATGGCATAAAACCACATCCACGGATCGGGCCCCGCCTGGCCTGGCGAAGAGAACCACGCGCCACCGAGCACGTGCATCATCGTGATGAACGCCATGAACGCCACCCATGACAACCACACGCCAACGTGAATCGCCGGCGAGGGTTGGATCGGGCCAACGCCCCACGGACGCGTCAGATTTTTCAAGCCAAAGGCCGCTTTGACTTCATCCACGGTCAAGTAAATACCGTGCGAAACATTAAGTTCCTCGGTGCTGCCGGACTGGGACGTTTCAAACGAAAGCATGTACGGTGGACTGATGTAATCGCTCGTCGAGACCACATCGCCCTGATTGACTTTCCAGTAAAACTCGCCCATGCACGAACGAACATACGCGCGGCCGCGATCATACAGCCGATAAGTGCGACTTTTGTATTGCAGCGAACGATGGTGGTGGTTACTGAAATTGCCGTCCGTGACGGGTTCGACGTACGACCAATGGCGATCATTCTCGACGAGCCAACGAAAACCGATCTCGGGATTGTGCAGCAGATACTCGCGCCACGGGTACGCGGTTCCCTGGTACGTCGCATACCGATCGATGCAACCAATCAGGGTAAATTCATGATCGCTGGATTTGCCATCGAGTTGAAAACGTCCCACGCTGCCCAGCGGGATCGTTGGCTTGACGAGTCGATCGTCGAGCGTTTTTAAGATTCGCAGTTTGCCTTCGTTGACATCGAGCAGGGCACCACAGTTCGGACACCCCACGCGCATCGTTTGGTCAGGCGTTCGCAAGTCCAACGGCCCACCACACTGCGGGCAGTTCAGTTGCACCGCCTTGACCCGATGCACCGCTTCGGACTCGAGCGGTTCGACCGCCGGCGCGTCGAGATGCAGGTCCGCTAGCGAGACCGTTTTTCCGATCGCCAGACTTCGCTTGCCCTCGGGATCTTTGGGGTCGTCATACTCGATCGTGGCGAACCAGTCGTCACGCCCACGCAAATCGACATACACGTGATCACCACCGGGACGGAATTGCCACGGGATTTCACCCTGCGCCGTGACCGCGGTGGCCGTCCCTTTTTCCATCACCGCAAGATCGGTATCACCCAGACTGACGTCGTCACCCAGGCTGACGGATTCAAAGTCAGGCACTCGCACGCGTCGGTCAATCCGGCGGGGGAACGTCAGTTGCAGTTGCCCCTGAGCGTCGGCCAACCAAGCCACCCGGTCACCGGGCAACCGCAGATACCACTCGTCCCAAAAACCGCCGGCCTCATGTTGATACTGCACGCGTCCGATACATTCGAACGGTTTGCCGCGATACTTGCCCGTCGACCCCAGACGCACGACGCTGTCGGTTTCCACGAGATCGGAGACTTTGCCGATCAGTTCGACGTCACGATCGCCGCGGGCAATCGCGCTGTGACAGAATTCGCAAACGGCGACCATCGTGCCACCGGAGCGAAACGAGACCGGTGCGCCACAATTAGGGCAGTTCGTTCCTTTCTTTTTGAGCGTTCTGGCGCCGATCATCGCACCACCTCCGCGACACCTGGCGCCGACGATGTTCGCGTTTCCGGAGTGAGCGTCGACCACACGCCGCGCCGCATCACGCGGACAAGCACATCGCGCGCTCCCAACGCGGCGCGCAGTTCCGCTTCCCAGGGCCAGTCCGCGTGCTCGCGGCAGCACACAAAATTGAACGTGGCCAACCCGTGCTCATGGTACGTGTGCACCGCCAAGTGCGATTCGCTGAGTAGGTACAGCATCGTCACACCGTGCGGCGCCGCAAAACGATGCGATGCTGGGGTGCCGATCACGTGCAATCCGATTGAGTCAATCACGCGTTGGCAGATTGTCGCGACGGCTTCGAGCGATTGCAGCTTTTCAATATCACAACCGCTGGCATCGATCACCCACTGCGACCCAACGCCCACGATCGGTTTCGCGTCAACTCGCAGCGTGGCAGGGTTCGTGCTCAAGATTGGATTCACCGAAAAAGTTTCACGCGATCAAATTCGCGGAGTGACTCACTGTTGTACCCCATGCGAGGCCGCGAAAAAAGTCAGGCTCAGCCCTTCTTGGCAAGTTGCTTTTCGATCTCCGTGGTCAGCTCGGCGTCGGATGGCTTGGTTGGTGAACGGTAGCGGTTGACGAGTTGTCCATCACGTCCGATCAGAAACTTCTCAAAATTCCACTTGATCGGGCCGGTACCGGCCGGTGGCGCCGTTTCGCTGGTCAGGTGTTTGTACAAGTCGCTGGCCTGTGGTGTGTTCACCTCGATCTTGCTCATCATCGGGAACGTGACCCCGAATTTTGATGTGCAGAACTTTTTGATGTCCGCGTCGGTGCCGGGCTCTTGGCCGCCGAATTCATTGCTGGGGAATCCCAGAATGACGAGTCCCTGATCCTTGTACTTTTCGTACAGATCCTGCAATCCAGCGTACTGTTTGGTGTAGCCGCACTCGCTGGCCACGTTGACGATCAACACAACTTTGCCTTCGTAGTCTTCCAAGTCGACGGTTTTACCATCGATCGTCTTGGCTTTGAAATCCAACGAACAATCGTGCTCCGACGGGGTGGCGTCGGCGGCGGGTAGGGGAGCGGTCATGAAACATCCAAGGGCTAGGGAAAGTAAAAAAAGTCGAGTCATGGGTCGGTTTCCATCAGGTTGGGAGGGAGAGAACGAGAATTCACGATAGGATAGTAGGCTAGCCGATACCGAAAGAACAGGTTTTATTTTTGCTCGCTGCGTTCGACCGCAGTGATTTGTCCGCAGCCACGAGAGAAAGTAGCACGATGACGCTGAACGGGAAAATTGTCGCCATCACGGGCGGTGGTACTGGGATCGGAGCGGGCTTAGCACGTGGATTGGCCGCAGCGGGTGCCAATGTCACCATCGGTGGACGCCGCAGCGAACCGCTGCGAGCGGTGGCCGATGCGGTCGATTCGCCGCTGCCGATTCGCACGCACGTCATCGACGTGGCCGAAAACGCCAGTATCGAAGCGTTTTTTGCGGATATCCGCGACCACGTCGATATCCTGATCAATAGTGCGGGCATCAATATCGCCAAACGGACCATGGCGGAGATGGATCCCGACGAATGGGACCGCGTGCTGCGGATCAATGCGACGGGTGCGTATCGCTGCATGCGTGAAGTCTTGCCGGCGATGCGAGATCGCCGCGATGGGTTGATCATCAATATCTCCTCGATCGCTGGCAAGCGAGCCATTTCGCTGGGCGGGGTCGTCTATTGTGCGAGCAAGTTCGCGATGACCGCGTTGGGCACCGCCGTCGCCAATGAAGTCCGTCATGAGGGTGTGCGGATTACCAACGTGTACCCCGGCGAAGTCAATACGCCGATCTTGGACAACCGACCCGTCCCGGTTTCCGACGAGCATCGCGAATCGATCCTCCAGCCCGAGGATATCGCCGAAGTCGTGCTCTCGATCTGTCGGCTGCCACCGCGTGCCTGCGTGCCCGAGATCGTCATCAAACCGACGACCCAAGAGTGGGTGTAGCCGCCAAAGTTGCCTAGATTCTCTTGCTTCGCAGCGGTGTGAAACGTTATCTCTTGCACGATGCAAGAGACCTCGCTCCAGCCGAAACACTATCTTACCTGCCTGTGGCCGGGGATGGCGGAGCTATGGTGGCGAGGTCGCGTCTCCGCACTGCCCGCCGCGATCGCGTTCGCGGCGATCGTGAATGCCCTACTCGTCGCAAAATTCATTTATTCCGATTGGCTGTCCGGCGGTCTGGTGATGCTGGCCTGCTGGGTGGTCGCGGCTGCCTGGTTGGTGCTGACCATCCGCTCGATTCGTGAATTGCCGTTGTTGTTGACGCCACGGCGAGCCAGCGAAGATCCGGATCCGTTCCCGGAAGCCCAAATCGCTTTTTTGCGGGCGGACTACGCTGAGGCGGAGAAACTGCTCAATGAAACGCTCGCCATTGAGCCGCGAGACCCGCCCGGCCTGCTGTTGCTGTCGGCGATCTATCGCCACACCGGTCGGCTGCACGCCTCTGAACTCCTGCTCGGCGAGGTCCGCAAATTGGAAGTCGCCGATCAATGGGAACTCGAATTCGCTGCCGAACACACTCGCTTGCGCAGAGACATCGAAGCGAGAAACGAGGACGCTGCGACAGGAAACGAGGACACCGCGTCAGCGGGTGAAGACACCGCGTCGGAGGACGAAGAACAGCCGGAATCGGACGAAGTGAGTGCAACGCAACCTGATTCCGAGCAAGCCCACACCGCCAACGCGGCCTAGTGTCGCTTCGGGCTCGACATTGAGACGGCTCGGGTCACCTGATCGCGATCAGCACTTCTCGCTTGCCGCCGATTGGGCCCGGAACACGTCGCACATCAAATCCGGCCGCCGCCATGCGTCGGCGAATTTCGCCTTTGACGCAGTAGGTCACCAACCGTCCGCCGGGACGCACGCGGCGTCCGACGTTTCGCAGTACTTCCTCGGTCCAGAGTTCTGGGTTGGACTGGGGATCGAACGGATCAAAATAAACGGTGTCGAAAACTGCCGTCGTGTTCGCCAGCCATTCTTTGGCATCGGTAAAGATGATTTCAACTCGCGCCGAATCAACCTGCCAAATGGATGAAGACGGTACGGAGTTTGACAACGATTCAGCGAGGTCACGCGTGATGGATTCCCAGCGGTCCAGGAAACGATCGGCCAGGGAGGGATCGGCTAGGCCGCGTTCTAGCTGGAGTTGCCGGAGTGCCTCGACCGGGACAGCGGTCGCCTCCAGAGCGACGTAGTGCAGCGGGCGGTTTGCCGCGATGACGCGGTCGATCGTTCGGAGCATCGCGAGGCCCGTGCCGAAACCGACTTCGAGAACGGACCGCGGCCAATTGGTGTCGGGACCATCAAACCCACCGTTTCGCAGGTACACGTGGTCACACTCCGATGCCGCGCCGCAGCCGCTGTGAAACGCCAGGTCACGATCGCGGCGAACCAACGTGCGGCTGCCATCGTCGGTGGTTTCAACCAGAAACGCATTCTCAACGACGGGGAAGCGGCGTCGACTCGGCTTGGTCATCTATCTGCCCGCGTCTACCTCCGCCCGTACGCGGTGGATTGGGAGTGGCGAATCGGCGGTAGGGTGACGCCGCGTTTGTCGGCTTCATAGCGGAGGGCACGCTCGAAATAGGGGAATGGGTAACGGGGGTTGCGGCGCCGTGCATATCGCTCGATCGCGAGCACCAGGCGGGGTTCGAGTTTCTCTTGGTCGACGAGTTTCACGATGTAACGCAGATAGACTTCTTGCACATCCGTCGTCGCGCGCAGGCGATTGATCAATTGTTCATCGAGCGTCGCGACGGGCGAACCGCCGCCCGATAGACTGCGCGACGTGGTGATCTGAGCGGTCGCCGGCGCGGTGGCAAAAGCGCCCGCGAACACGATGCTGCTGACGAGCACGATTCTCCGCAGTGAATGCCATGCGGGCGGTCGTGTAACGGTGCGGTCGCTCGTGCGTGGGGTCATCGTCGATCTCCGGCGCGTGTTCGGTGGATTTCGAAAAGCTTGTGCGTTGGTGCTAACAAATCCTTGGCCGCCAAGGCAACGGCCAATTCGGCCGCCAAGGAAACGGCCAATAAAAAAAGCGTGGTCGGTCAGCAGACCCACCACGCTATCGTAAGTATCGATTCTTCTTCCAAGTCTATTGTCGAGAGCCGAGCGAAAAACGTCTCGGTGTTCCGGACTTTTTTGAGCCGGATTCCACCCGGCAAAACCTCGTCACACGGGTTTCGGTTCGGCTCGCTCTAGAATTGGATGACGCAGCCCAAGTCGATGCCGTGAACGAACAACGAGTCGGTCTTCAAGCCTTGGAATGTGGGGCGTTGGGGTGGTTGGACGACGCCGCCGGTATTGCCCACCAAGTAGCCGGAGTTGATGTCGCGGTTCAGATTGTCACCCGCCATCAGCACGTCGTTCCACATCAGGAACGAGTAACCGACTGAGAAGCGAATGTTCTGGCGAAGTTGGTAGGCCAACTTCACGTTGGCTTCCGGAGCGAAAGCGAAACTATTGCGACTGATCGACTTTGCGTTCGTGGGGCTAAAGATGCCGCCTTCCTGTGCACCGGCTGGGCTCGGCAAGATCCGTGAGCCTGAATTGGTGAGAGTTTGCTTCATGTCACCCAGGTGAACCTTCGTCAGAGCGGACAGCGACCAGCGACCACGGCCAGC
Organism: Rhodopirellula sp.; assembly: GCA_041688415.1. Lineage (GTDB taxonomy): Bacteria > Planctomycetota > Planctomycetia > Pirellulales > Pirellulaceae > Rhodopirellula. Next base: position 6,737 of record JBDNIG010000489.1, read on the forward strand.
CGTGGTCAAAAATCCGATCTGCCCGCCGTTGAAGTCGTTGGTGGCGTCGAAGCGGTCGTTGAAAATGTAACGATTGCCTTGTCCGGGGCCCACTTCGACTTGCGTCGCCGTGGCGTGGAGGGAAAGGTCGTTCTCGATATTGAAGTGCGAGTAACCGCCGATCAAATCGCTGCGGTAGCCTTTGCCAGCGAGCAATCGCAAGCGTCCATAGGCTTCCGCGGCGTAGACCGAGAACGAGGAGCGTGCCGAGACGGTGCCGGCAAAGTCGACATCGCCACCATTGATACCGTCGGCGTAGGCGATGCGAAGAGCGTTTTCTGCATTGGTGCTCAAGTCGGTATCGTAGAACGGGATGCCGATCGAACCGTCGGTACCATCGCCGCTGCGGGAATATTTGTCACTGGTTTGGCCCAGCATCCAGAATCGACCGCCGACGCCCAAGTTTTCGCTGAGCATCACTCCACCGTCGACGCGGAAGCCGGCCTGGAGGCTCCCGCCGAAGGCGTCATTGCCACCAAAAGCGGTCTGGGCTCCTTGATCGAGTTCGGGCAACGTTCCGGCGTCCGAGGTGCTGACCAAGGGAACGGAGGAACGCACTTGCGGGAACCACAACAGGGCTTCGAGCGTGAGCCAGTTCCCTGTTTTACAGGCCATACTGCGCCGCGGGCGGCAGCTCATCTCGTAGCTTTGGCCGCACGAGCCATCGCCGCAGCGCCCCGCTGGATAGGCGTACGAGCCTGAGTCCATCACGATGCCGCTGCCGACGTCGTGTTGGTATTCGCCGCTCGGATAGATTTCTTGTTCGTAGGTCGGCTGCGAGTCGCCGACGTAGGTCACGGGCTCGACGGCGACAGTCGCGGCGGCGTCATCGACGTAGTCACTTTGGTCGACACGAGCGGCGGTGTTCCCGCTCGCGGTGTCTTCGTACAGGCCACCGAGGTATTCGGAAGTCTCAGCGAAGTAGGCGTCATCGCCAAACTCGCCGACGGAGCCATTGTCAGCCGCGTTGGCGACGGAGCCATTGTCAGCCGCAGTTGCGGCGGTCGTACCAGCCGACAGCAGCGCTGCCAACGTCAACATCTTCCAATTAGTTTTCATATTTTTCTTCATTAGGATTCTCGTGTAGTCCGGGAACACGGGATTGATCTGCATAATGGAATCGACCATTTCCACCGGACTATTCAGAGCGAACGGAACGGTAGGAAAAAAATCCGCAAATTACCTGGTTTGAACCCGCCTGGCGGATCATCTTGCCTAACTCACCCAGAAACCAGCTAAAATGACGTTTCGCAGCGATTGCACCTCGCCGAGACGGGCGGTTTGTGCGTAAAACGGACGCACCGTACGATCGGTTGCCGTGAATTCCGTCAAATTTTTGCCGCTGTTTTTCCACTGATCCCGAAAACATGTCCGACTCAACCGTCTCTCGCTCCGCATCTTCCGAGAATCAAGATCCGGCTGGGCCGCCCGGCGCGGGGCGCGAACCACCGCTGGACGACGAGGCTGTGTCGGCCGCACCTCCCGCAGTGGCCGACCCGTTGGCACCGAATCCCCCTAGCGCGGAAGACGCGGTCTTGGACGCGACCGCCCCCGACGTCACCAACCAACGCCGCTCGGGTGATCCGAACGCTCAAGCGGCGTCGTACCTGTCGGCCCGCAATCTGCGCCCGCGGATGGTGCGTTGGCGACGGCAACTGGCGCGGGTCAACGCATTCGAACCCATCCTCCAGCAAGAATCCGATGCCAGCATTCGCAAGCGTTCACTGGCCCTGCGATACCGGGCGATGGCGGGCGAGAAACTCGGAACGCTCTTGCCCGAAGGCTACGCGTTGTGCCGTGAGGCCGGCCGGCGAGCACTATCGATGCGGCACTATGACGTGCAAATCATCGGCGGGATCGGATTGTTCGAAGGACACGTCGCCGAGATGCAAACCGGGGAAGGCAAAACGCTGACAGCGACCTTGCCGCTGTACCTGCATTCTCTCGTTGGCAAGGGAGCTCACCTGGCGACGGTCAACGATTACCTCGCCAAACGCGACGCCGAGTGGATGATGCCCCTGTTCGAGATGCTCGGTGTGAGCGTGGGAATCATCCAAACGGCCGATGATCAAGGCAGTCGGCGCAAAAGCTACGGTGCCGCGATCACCTACGGAACCGCGAAAGAGTTTGGCTTTGACTTCCTGCGTGACCGCCTGCTGCTCCGCGCCCAAAACCGAATCCAAACCGAGATGCTCGGCGGTGGTGACGGTGGGTTCTCCGATTCGGGCGACCAGGTCGTGATGCGGGGGATGCACTTCTGTCTCGTCGACGAAGCCGACAGCATCCTCATCGACGAAGCGCGTACGCCCTTGATCATCGGCAGCATCGAAGACAACGTCCGCGACCAGATCGTCGAAACCTACCGGTGGGCATCCGAGCACGCGACGAGTTTTGAACTCGACGAACATTTTGAAATTGATGATGACACGAAAAAGTATGAACTGACCGCGCGCGGTCGCAGCCGAGTTCGGGCACTCCCCAAGGCCGATCTGGTTCGCACGATGGGCTTGGTCGATCTGTATGAATACATCGAGCGGGCCGTGAAAGTGCACCGTGAGTTCTTGCTCAACCGCCAATACGTGATCCGTCCGAGCGAGAAAGATCCGAACGTTGACGAGATCGTGATCGTCGATGAGTTCACCGGACGACTCGCCGAAGGCCGGAAATGGCGAGATGGCATTCACCAAGCCATCGAGTCCAAGGAGCGCATCGAGATCAGTGTGCCGACCGGGCAAGCGGCCCGGATCACGGTCCAGGACCTGTTCCTACGCTACCCTCACTTGGCAGGCATGACCGGAACGGCGGCGACGAGTGCGAGCGAAATGCGACGGATCTATCGCACTCCCGTCGTCAGCGTGCCCACCAACCGTCCGCCACAACGCAAACAGATGCCCGCGCGAGTGTTCGGTACCCTGGATTCTAAATTCGAGGCGATCGCCAAGGAGGTCGCCGACGTGCACGCGGCTGGCCGCCCCGTCTTGATCGGCACGCGGTCGATTGACAAAAGCGTGCTATTGTCGAAGCTGCTCACCGACATGGCGATCCAACACGAGGTCCTCAACGCGAATAATGTCGAACGGGAAGCTGACATCGTGGCGGCGGCCGGTGGGCTCGGCCGCGTCACCGTGGCGACGAACATGGCCGGCCGCGGCACGGATATTAAACTGGCCGATGAAGTCGAACGGCTCGGCGGGATGCACGTGATCTGCACGGAACTGCACGATGCCGCCCGGATCGACCGCCAATTAATCGGACGGTGCGGACGTCAGGGCGATCACGGTTCGTACCGCCAATACCTCTCCCTCGATGACGATATCCTCAAGGGAGGCTTGGGCGTGGTCAAGTCCGACAGACTCAAATCTCGCGGCGCCGCCAACACCGGCAGCGCCGACCGCATGGCGATGACGTTTACGCGTGCTCAACGCAAGGTCGAACGCAAGCATTTCCGCGACCGCATGGTGATGATGCACCATGAAAAGGAACGCAAGAAAATGCAGCGGGAAATCGGCCAGGACCCGTATCTCGACACGCCGGACTGATCGCCGCCGCCAGCGTCGCTTGGCGAGAACCCCCGCGTGGGATAAGTTAAGGCCCGCTTCGAATGGCACTGCCTTAGAACCTATCCAA
>JBDNIG010000490.1:0-12628 GCA_041688415.1 Rhodopirellula sp.
CCATGTGCTAAGCTCTTGAAGACTTCCGCCAACAAGATCCGAAGTCCAACGACTCCAGTGACGGCGCGACGTTTGCTTTCTCTGGGCTGCGTCGGAAACAAAAGGAACACGCAGTTGACAACACACCATCTCGATAAAATCTTTTCGCCCCGCAACATCGCCGTGATCGGTGCCAGTGATCGCGTGGGGAGTGTTGCAAACATGGTCGTGGGAAACCTATCCGAAGGTGGTTTTCGTGGCGCCATTTACCCCGTCAACCCAAAACACGAATTCGTCGCCGAGCGACCGTGCTTTGGCTCCGTCACCGAAATCCCCGAGCCAGTTGATCTTGCGATTATCTGTACGCCTGCGCGGACGGTTCCCAATGTGGTGAAGCAGTGCGGCGAGGCGGGTGTTGGCGGGATGATCATTATGTCCGCCGGGTTTCGGGAGGTCGGTGTGGAAGGAGTTAAGTTGGAACGTGAAGTTGCCACGACGGCAAAGGCGTTTCCCGGAATGAGGATCATTGGTCCGAATTGTTTGGGGATTCTTGCGCCGCACAGGCGGCTCAACGCCAGCTTCGCCAGTGACATGGCTCCCGCTGGCAACGTCGCGTTCATCTCGCAATCCGGTGCATTGTGTACCGCGATCCTTGACTGGGCGATTAGCGAGAACGTGGGCTTTTCGCAATTTGTGTCGATTGGAAACATGATCGATGTCACAATTGCTGACCTAATCGACTACTTCGGCGAAGACGCCCACACTAAGGCAATCATTTTTTATGTCGAATCGTTGACCGAGGCTCGGTCGTTCCTGTCTGCCGCCCGCGCATTCACGCGGACCAAACCGATCATCGCCTACAAGGCAGGGCGGTATGCCGAATCGGCGGAAGCAGCGGCCTCCCATACCGGTGCGATGGCGGGTGTCGATAGCGTTTACGAAGCCGCGTTTGCTCGGGCGGGGATCGTGCGCGTGATGGAGATTGAAGAACTGTTCGACTGTGCCGAGTTCTTGGCTCGGCATCCAACGGCTTGTGGTGACCGGCTGGCGATCGTAACCAACGCGGGTGGTCCGGGCGTGATGGCGACCGATGCGTTGTTGGACCGGACCGGAAGGATTGCCGGTTTGTCGGAAGAAACGATCGCGACGTTGAATGCGGAGCTGCCCGCTTCGTGGTCGCACCGCAATCCGGTCGATGTGATCGGCGATGCGACGCCGGAGCGCTTCGCCCATGCCGTGCGGGCGGTGCTGCGTGACCCGGGTGTCGATGCGTTGCTCGTGATTCTGTCGCCGCAAGCGATGACGGACCCGACCGGTGTTGCCGAGGCCGTGATCAACGCTGCGAAACAAACCTCCAAACCCGTGCTGGCGTCGTGGATGGGCGGCAAGCGGGTGGCCGAGGGGATCGAGCGTTTGACGTCCGCCGGCATCCCGACCTACTCGACTCCCGGGAAGTGCGTGCGTACTTTCATGCACTTGGTTCGCTACGAACGAAATTGTCAGATGCTGTACGAGACACCACATGAGGTTCCACTGGCGTTTGAGCTCAATCGCGATGAGCGACAGGAATTCGTAGCCGATCATCCACGCAACATCCTCACGGAATACGAATCCAAGCTATTACTCGGTGCCTACGGAATTCCCGTCACCGCAACCGAGATCGCTCGGACCAGAGACGCTGCGGTCGCGATCGCCGACCGAATGGGCTATCCCGTGGTGCTCAAAGTGTTTTCACCCGAGATCACGCACAAGACGGATGTGCAGGGCGTCGAATTGAATCTTGCCGGTCCTGACCAGGTAGCCATGGCGTACGACGCGATTATCGAGCGTGCAAAATCACATCGTCCCGACGCGGTGGTCGATGGCGTGACGGTGCAGCCGATGGTAGTTGAGCCATTCAGCCGTGAATTGATCGTGGGAGCGAAACGTGACCCCGTGTTCGGTCCGGTACTGATGGTCGGCGCGGGAGGCGTCACGGCGGAATTGTACCGCGACCGGGCGCTCGAACTTCCACCGCTCAACGAACGACTTGCCCGCCGGATGCTCGAATCGTTGCAGTCGTGGCCGCTACTGGAAGGCTACCGGGGTCGCCGCGGTGTGAATGTCCAACGTTTGGTCGAGTGCTTGCTGAGGGTCTCAACGATGATCGTCGAATGCCCCGAGATTGCCGAACTGGATATCAATCCGCTGCTGGCAACGGACCGTGACGTGATTGCTCTGGATGCTCGGGTCATCCTCAGAACGGAGACTCCGCCGGAGTCGGCATCTCGCTTCATGCACCTGGCGATTCGGCCTTATCCCGATGAACTGGTTCGCCGGGCCCAACTGCCCGATGGAACATCGGTGCTGCTCCGACCAATCATGCCAGAAGACGAGCCAATTTGGCACCAACTGATTGAAAGCTGTTCGCCAGAAACGCTTCACATGCGTTTTCGACACATGTTCAAAAAGTCAACACACGCAATGGCGTCGCGATTTTGCTTCGTTGACTACGACCGTGAATTGGCGATCGTAGCGGAAGTGATGGAAAATGGCACCAAGCAACTTGCCGGCGTGGGGCGATTGATCGCGGACGCCGATCATCAACAGGCCGAGTTCGCGATCCTGGTGGCGGATCGCTGGCAAGGCCGAGGCGTAGGCGCGATGCTGATGAACGAGTGTTTGAAGATTTGCGAGTCCTGGAACATTCGAACCATTGTCGCTGAAACGGCGCCAAACAACCGCCGGATGATTCAGATGTTCCAGCGACGTGGGTTTGAGGTGGATCGAAATCGATCGTCCGATGCCGTGTTCGTGAGAAAGAATCTAACAGTGGCGTAAGCTTCCAGCTTGCGGTCCAGGTGACGTAGGCTTCCAGCTTACGGTTCGGGTGACGTAGGCTTCCAGCTTACGGTTCGGGTGACGTAAGCTCCCAGCTTGCGGTTCAGGTGACGTAGGCTTCCAGCTTGCGGTTCGGGTGACGTAGGCTTCCAGCTTGCGGTTCGGGTGACGTAGGCTTCCAGCTTGCGGTTCGGGCATCGCAAGCTGGAAGCTTACGCCACTTGTCACTCCAGCAATTCTTCCAAGTGAATCGCCACGCACTCCGACACTGCCTCGGGGTTGTAGCCGCCTTCCAAGACGCTAACCAATCGCCCCCCCGAGTGCTTGTCCGCGATGTCAAGCAGAACTTTGGTCAGTTCGCGGAAGTCTTCGCTTTCTAAACCGAGTGAACCGATCGGGTCGTCCTTGTGCGCGTCAAAACCCGCGCTGACCATGACTAATTGCGGCCGGATCGAATCGGCGAACGAAGTTACTTTTTCGGTGAACGTCGCCAGTTGTTCTTTTCTCGGTGTGCCGAATTTGACCGGCACATTCATTGTCGTTCCTGCTCCCCGGCCGACTCCGATTTCGTCAACTCCGCCGGTATGGGGATACAGTGGCGTGCGGTGGATTGAAAAGTAGCCCACGTCTGCGGCGTCCCAGAACATCGCTTGGGTTCCATTGCCGTGATGCACATCAAAGTCAACGATCAAGACTCGCTCGACATCCAACTCGTTGGTGGCGACTCGCGCGCCAACGGCGATATTGTTGAACAAACAGAACCCCATTGCCCGGTCGCGTAGGGCATGATGACCGGGCGGGCGAATCAAACAGAATGCCGTCTCATCTTCGCCACCGATGACTCGCTCGACCGCATCACAAACGGCGCCAGTGGCTTTCAATGCGACATCGTAGGACCGGGGGCACACGACGGTGTCGTCGTCCAGGTTACCGCCGCCAGCGTCGGCAAACCGTTTGACAGACTCAAGGTAGCTGTGATCGTGAACGTACATCAAACGTTCGAGCGATGCTGGTTCCCAGGATGGACGCCCGCAGGCGGCGTCCAACGCGACAAAGCTCAGGTGCCGCACCGCGAGCAATACGCGTCCCGGACGTTCGGGATGGTCGCCCGTTTGGTGTTCCATGAGAACCGGATCGTAGTAAAGTAAAGTCATGCTGAAATTATAACCTGAGTCGTCAGACTTCGGGCGATTGAGTAGAACCGAGTTGGGCGACTCCGGTTACGTGCAAGGATTGGAATCGCGTTAAGAACGCTGATTGCCGCGATGGGCTGGCATGAATGCAGTCCGTACCGTGAGCGTCCTCTCTACCCAGACCTGCGTTCAAATTCCTTGTCATTTTGATTTGACCCGTCGAAGTTCTGCCCGTTACCGCTAGGAACTGACTTATGAAATGAGAGCGATGACACTGTTCTGGGAAGGGAGTTCGTTTCCTTGCCGCCAAAAAATCGACACGCGGTTTACCGAATTGCGCTAGGACCACCGTGGCACCTTTACCTTCTTCGTTCGCGTTGCAAGGCATGTTTCCAAGCCGCATTTGTGCATCGATTATTTCTAAAACCAGTCCGCGTGTTCGGGGACGAGTCAGGCCTATTTTTTGGGCTGGTCTCGGGCCGGTTCGAACGTGATGGCATCGATTCCTACCATGAATCGAGGTATGGCCAGTTCGTTGGCGCCAGCGATGCGGATCACCAATTTCAATGGTTTGTCCGAGCTCAATTCGACATTCTTCCACACCAACGGCTTCGCCAACTTGACGCTCGAGCTGTACAGGTCAATGATTTGAGATGGTTTGTCTCCGAGCGTGACTTCGACTCTGGCGTAGTCGACTGCCGTGGTCAGGAACACGCTAACGTTCGTTTTACCCGCGACTGCGGCGGCAACCATTGATGTCAACTTCGATCCGACCTCGCCTCCGGTCCACCACAATTGCTCGTCGCCGGACCAACGATCAGGGAACGAAGACATGTTTTGCGTTCGCACATGTCCATCGGTAACCACGCTCTGACCAACCATCGATTCACCTTCAACAACGCCATCACGCGTTAACGCGGGACCTGGACTCATCAAATAGCCGAACAAGTCACGTACCTGTTCTGGTGTCATTGGTTGCAATTGACCTTCGGGCATCAGGGATGAGTCCGACGGCTTTTCGAGTTCGATCTCATCCACCGGCAGCACGATCAGCTCAAGCGGTGTTTGCACCGTCACGGCGTCCTCATTTCGCTCTTTGATGATTCCGCTGACGACTCGCCCGTCATCCATCAATAGGGTTGTGATCTGATAGGCTTTGCCGATAACCGCATTGGGTTGGAGGACGTTTTCGAGCCAGTATTTAACATCGCTGCGGTTGGCACCGGTCAGGTCTGGGCCGATCGCTTCCCCTTCGCCAAAGAGACGGTGACACTTACCACAATTGACCTCGTAGAGTTTCTTCCCATCCGCCCGATTGGCTTTCGCGAGGAAGCCGTGCGTCAACATCTTTTCGTAGCGTGCAAACTCGGATTGCGTGCTAGCCGACGTCGAGCCAATCTGTCCCCATACCTTTTCCAACCGGGCGGCAAACGAATCGGACTGCGCTTTCTCCGTGCCCCCCTTCTGGCTATCAGCGACAGCCAAGATTTGACGAATTGCGTAGGCGGGAACGCTCGCCGGATCGATCTTGTCCGTTTCCATCGCCGCGAGGAGCGCCGCCGACGACGCTCGCCGCGCGGTCAACGCATGCAAGGCATCGGATTGTTTCGACGCTGGCCAATCGGGATATCGGTCGATTAGCTGCTCACTGATCTTGGCATCTTCATAACGTGCCAACGCGCGAATAGCGTCGCGACCGAGATCCGGATCATCGACCAGCTCGATCAACACGCTCGGCAGCTCAGGATCTTTGGCTTGGGATAGCAATCGCAGTGCCTCGAGTCGATCGGTCGCCTTGGCACCAGCATTCCGGAGTGTTTTTCGAAACATTGGAAACGCGGACTCATCACCGAACTGGATACCGAGCGCCTGGACGAGCGAAACGATCGATTCGTTGCCTTCGCTGCGGAGTGCCTGCGCGACGGTCGGCCATGACGCGGGCATTTTCGCGCCGCTGCGACTCTTTGCAGTCGACAGCAACTCGTTGAGAATCAACTTTTGTTCGCCAGTGTTTTGGGGGCCCGATGTTGCCTCGCTACGGAGTAATTGAACCAACGATTCGCGTCCCGCTTCGGAAATCGCCATGCGACGGACAACGAATCGCTGCAACATCGCATTCCCGCTGCCGCGAACGATCTTCATCGCCCGCACCGGATCGATCGCGACCAAGGGCTCGATGCCGTACCACTGCAAAAATGGCAATTGATGGTCTCGTTGATCGACATGATGACGCACCAATCGCTCGGCGATTGTCCAGCGCTGCGACGCGGGCAATCGCTGCTGCAGCGATGCCAAGTATCGCCGCACGACTTGGCTGGGATCGCTCGCAGCCATCTCCTCCATTTCGGCAATCAACGTATCCGAAACGGGGTCGGTCGTCTCTCCGCAAAGCTGAACCGCCCATCCGCGAACGAACTCATCGTGATCACGCATTTGTTCGAGGCGGTCGGCTTCGCTCGTATCGCCAATGACCGCCAGAGTCCACATCGCGCGGAGTCGATGCAGTCGTGGGACGTCGGAATGAAATAACTTGGCGAGCGACACGTGGACGGAGTCATGGGCGAGCGAGCCATTGGCCGCACGTTCGTGCAAGATACGCTGTGCTTGACGCGCATAGTACGCGTTGGGATGCGTCAACAACTGTACTAATTCAGCATCGCTGCGTTGGGACAAATCAAATTGAAACGGTTCTATTTCACCGTAGCGAATCCGAAACAATCGCCCATCGGTACGATCCCAGACTTCGGGGATTTGGTTATGACAGGTCTGAATGTCGTGCCAGTCGGATGTGTACAACGCACCGTCAGGACCCTGCATCATGCCGACGCCGATTTGCTTGTGATCTTCGGACAGGGCGAAGTCGGGCCGGTGACGTCCCACGTATCCCGATCCCGATCGTTCCACGTGATCGCGAACAATGCGGTGCCCGTGCAAATTGTGAAAGAACAGCTCGCCGCGATACTGCTCCGGGAACTCATCGGCTTGGTAGATTGTTAAACCACAGTGAGCGTGCCCACCCCCGACCGACGAGGTTGTGTTGCCGGTTCGGCGCACCAATTCCCGGTTGACTTTGCCGCCCGTCGCGGACGCAAATGTGCCTTCACCGTAGTGCAAGTGATCGGCAATGGTTTTGATGTCATCGTACGTGTAAGGATCAAAGTGCGATCCAGCCTGACGGAAATATCGACCGTCCTGGATGATGTGGTACAGGTGGGGAATCACGCAAGCGGTGATGAACCAGTCACCGTTTTCGTTGTAGTCAACGCCCCAAGGATTACTCGTTCCATGGGCGAACACTTCAAACTCATGCCGCGTCGGATGATATCGCCACACACCCGCGTTGATCTTGGTTCGATCAGCATCGGTCGCACCCGGTTGGCCGACATTCGAGTGCGTAAAAACGCCGTGGCATCCATACAGCCAACCGTCCATGCCCCAGGTAAAACTATTGAGCGTTTCGTGCGTGTCCTGATATCCCCAGCCATCGAGCAGTACCGTCGGCTCGGCATCGGGAACATCATCTCGGTCGGCATCGGGATAGAACAATAGCTCGGGAGCGGCGCCGACCCACACGCCACCGAAGCCAACGGCGATCCCACTGGCCAGGTTCAAGCCTTCGGCGAATACCTTTGTGGTTTCGAAGGAACCATCCCCGTTTGTGTCCTCGAGAATCAGGATTCGGTCGCGGCCTTCGCCCTCGGGTGCTTTGCGTGGATACGTGTTACCTTCGATCATCCAGATCCGGCCTCGATCATCAAAACACATCGCGATCGGCTGGACCAAATCCGGCTCGCTGGCGATCAGATCGACGGAAAATCCTGGCGGGACCTTCATGTTCTTCGCCGCCGCTTCGGGCGAATACCCGTCGGCGTACATGTCCATCCGGGTTTTGTCGACGAGCCAGCGTTCGGTTGCCATCGCGGTGGAGTCGGCTGCACTGTCGGGGGGCAACTGAAAGTGAATCGCCAACCCGAGTTTGTTCGCCGATACGATGTCGACCGTTTTGTCGCCGTTCAGATCGGTGGCCAAGACTTCGACACCCACCCCGGACTGTTCGTCGATGATCTGTGGAATGAACTCGACCGAGCCATCGTCGTGGCGAACGCACCACAGCCACGCCACCACGGGCGCGTCGAGTCCGCCGACGTCATGACCACCGTGAGCAAAATATCGCTTGCCCGTCACGATGTCTTTGATGCCATCGCCATCGACGTCGACCATTTCGATCGCGTGGAGCTGCGAGACAGCGAATCCGTAGGGGTTCTCCACGGACGACTCGTTGGAAATGTCGTGACGAGTGAACGTGCCGTCGGGCATCTGCTCGAACCACGCCATCGCGTAACCGTGCGCGTTTTTGCTGGTCAAGATATCCGCGTCGCCGTCACCATCGATGTCGTAGGCGTGGATTTGAGCACCGCCGTTGCCGTAGGGTTCCGGCAACCACGTGTTGCGCTGCCACAATGCGAAATCAGACGCATCGGCGGGTTGTTTCCACCAATACTGTTTGTCGATCACATCGAGCCGACCGTCACCATCGATGTCACCGGCGCCGAGACCGTGGCCGAAGGGGTCGATCGCGCTACCGGGTTGCGAGATTGCGACCCATTGCCAAGGCTTGGTCGCATCTTCACCAGCCTGGTAGTAACCATACGCACGATCGCGCACGCAGATGAGTTCCGGCAAACCACCCGGGATCAAGTCGATGAATGCGGGCGATTCGTTCGATACCCGCGGCGCGATGACGTGGCTTTCCCAGTGTTGGTCAAGTTTTTCCTTGCCGGGATTGATGAACAGGGTCGCCTCCGCTCCGGGAAATCCCACCGAAACGACATCTAGATCACCGTCCCCGTTCGCGTCGACCACAAACGAGAAGAACTGATCGCTATAGCCAGCAACATCGAATACTTTCACATCGGTGATTTCGTGTCGCTCGTGGAACTCAGGTCCCGCGTACCAGACGGGGCCGGTGATTAGGTCAATATTGCCATCACCGTCGATGTCACCCGCCGCGGCACCTTCGCTTAGAAACTGGGAATGGACACGCTGCGTTTTCCATTTCAAAAGTTGCGAATCTGTGGAGTTTGGCGTTTCCGCTCGTGTCACGCCACTATCGGCGAACGCAGCGAAAAAAATGACGACGAGTGTTATCAATAAGTGCGATTTCAATTTGAGAGCCTTGTTAAATTTGGCAAACGGGGACAATGCCCGCCGGGTGATACGCTGAGATAAGGATCCTGACCTGCTTGCGAGATTCCGAAGTGGGCCGTCCCCTTTGGAAAATTGGCCGCTATCACGCGTACCGATTTGCAGGAATGTCCGTTATACTCCACGCCCGTTCGCGATGTGGACACCACCGTTTTTTCTTAGTTTTTGATAGTATGCCATGGCCGTTTCAACCAAACCCCTTGCCGACCCGGAGTCACTTGCCGAGACGTTTGCGTCCGACTTCGCCGGTTGGGTCGACGCCCAATCGAGTACCCCCATCACCGTAGCACTTTCAGGTGGAAGCACCCCCAAGCGGCTATTCGAATTGTGGGCCGATCGGTTCGCCGACAAGATTGATTGGTCGCGAATCCAGTTTTTCTGGGGTGACGAACGGTGTGTGCCGCCGGAGGATCCCGAGAGTAACTACGGTGTCGCCAAAGAACTGTTATTTGACCGGATCGCGATCCCGAGTGAAAATGTTCACCGTGTGCGGGGCGAAGCACCTCCCGCGGAAGAATGCAGCCGCTACGAGCGAGAGATCCAGCAGATTGTGCCAAGCGATGATAGCGGAAATCCGCAATTCGATCTGATCATTCTCGGCATGGGAGACGACGGGCACACCGCATCGATCTTCCCTCACCAAAGCCAGTTTTTGACCTCCAAGCGAATTTGTGAAGTCGCCACGCACCCCCAATCAGGCCAACAGCGGATCACGTTGACTGGCCGCGTGCTCAATGCTGCCAAAAAAGTTGCCGTGCTCGTGACGGGGGCCGGCAAAGCCGATGTGCTGGCCGGCGTCATTGGTAAACGCGGGGCGTTTAACGACTATCCCGTCTCTCATATTGATGGTGACGACGTCTGCTTTTACGTCGATGCAGCTGCGGCTGCGAAACTGTAGTCAACTGCGATCAACTCACGAAAAAATGTGCGATGTGGAAATTTCTGGGTGGTCTGATTCTGGGGGCGGGGCTGATGTACGGCGCGATGCACTGCCACCTCGTCCGTGGCCGAAATGGCATCTTCATGGTTTCGAAAGTAACCAGTGACCTCTCGGATGTTTACGTCGACATTCGTGGTTTTACGCTCGAAGACTGGAAACAGCACAAACCGCTCGCCGCGGCGATCATCAAGAGCGATCACTCGGAACTGCTCGACGATGCCACGCTCAGCGGCTTTCGCGAAAACGTGCATGCCGTTGTCGATCGACTCTTCTCAACCGACTGAGTTCAATCCGATGGAGTGTGATCTCGATACTAGCATCCCCGAGTGGATCATCGAACATCCCGAGACCACCGCGGTGTTTGGTGAGTTGGGGTTGGATATCAGTTGTGCTGGTAAATCACTGGCCTACGTGTGTCATCAACAAGACCTCAGCCCCACCGCCGTGCTGGCGCGACTGCAGGCTGCGATCGCCCAATCACCGTCCTAGGTACGTGTCCAAAAATTCAGTAGTCCCGGTTCACTCCGTTTCAACCGGGGCGAACGCCCATCGCCTGACCTGTGTATGGCGTTTTCGCAATGGCTACAAGATTGCTCATTGCCATGAAATCGCCAGCGCAGCAGCCTCGGTCACCCGCTCCAATAACTCCGGGTAGCGGGCAGGCGGTTCCGCGCTCGCAAACTCCGCCGCAGCATTCCGCTGATCTTGTGAGCCGGTGCCATCTGGCGGGGCCATTTCCTCGGAGCAGCGTGTGAGCCGTTGGCAGAGGTCATCCCACTCGTTCTCGATCCAGGTGTCGTTCATGATGAAGTTTGTGCTCGTGCAAAAGGCGGGAGTACCGATTCTCTTCCACTCTAACAAATCCGAGCCGCTGCGTTTGCCTGAGCAAAGTCGCTAAGGCAGTCCATTGGACTCAAATTATTTGCTATCACGGCGTTAATCGCATATACTACATGCTAAGGAGCACGTTTGCCGCGAATCGGCAACGGTGCCAATGAATCAACCCGGAGGAGATTTGTCATGTCGGATGTCAACTTGAGTAGCAGTGTCGGTCGCTGGGTAGCGGAGCACCCGCGGACCGCTGATGTTTTTGAAACTCTGCAAATCGACTACTGCTGTGGGGGTGAACAATCGGTGGAAGAGGCGTGTTGGAAGAATGGCTTGGAGGCACTTCTCGTCCATTCGCGATTACAGCGTGCTGTGGCGGGAATTGGCGACGTTTCAGTGGACGATTGGATGCACAGATCGCTGACGGATTTGTGTGACCACATTGAGCGAACTCACCATGCGTTTTTGAAAACGGAGTTGTCTCGCTTAACTGATTTGATCGCGAAAGTAGTGGGCGAGCATCGTGATGCACATCCCGAACTGGTCGACGTTCAGCAATATTTCATTACCTTTCGCAATGAGTTGTTGCCGCTGACGACGCGGGAGGAAGATGTTTTGTTTCCCGCGATCCGGCACCTCGAACAATCGGGAACACTGGCCGATGAGCGCATCAATGCGTTGAAAAAGCCCATTCGCATCCTGCTGTTCAACCATCAGGACGTGGGTGACGCATTGCGACACGTTCGCCGCGCAGCGTTGGATTATGCCGTCCCCGAGGACGCGTGCCCAAGTTATCGGGAGATGCTGGAATCCTTGCATCGTTTCGAAACGGACACGCACCATCACATCCACAAAGAAAATCACATTTTGTTTCCGCACGCGATTGCGTTGGAGGCGGAGCGGGCAACCGATCACGAGCCGTCGCAAGTCGCCCACTAGCCACTCCGGCGGACAGTATCCTATCGCATTGACACCGCGGATGTTAGCTTCACGCGACCCACGGCCCTGCGATTAGGCAGCGCATCGACAACCTCACTTCTTCGGAGAAAACTGTGGCAATCCCTCACGCACGCGCTGGCGAAGTCATTGATATTCGACCCCTGGCCAACAAATTGAGCGAGACAAAAACCAGCACGCTACTGAAAACCGATAACGTGGAAGCTCTGCGTCTCGTGTTGCTGGCGGGGAAAAAGATTGCCAAGCACAAGGCCCCCGGTGAGATCACGGTTCAGTGCCTCGAAGGCGAAGTTAAATTCACGGCGCCCAGTGGGACGCAAACGCTGCATGCCGGTGAAATGTTGTTTCTCCACCCCGCTGAACTCCACGCCGTCGAAGCCGTCAAGGACTCGTCGGTATTGGTCACGATCCTGCTGCGCAAGAAAGACATTTCAGCCGTGCGAAGCACGCTCCAGAGCCCTGAGTGAATCGAGCATGCCTTTGGCCAACTCGCGGTCGGCTTGACCCTCGGGCATTCGTTTAACCGTTAGCCGAAGGCGTACGTTTCATCGCTCGCGTACGCCTACGGCCGACTGTTAAACACTAGCGAACCCACTCGACACTCAATCAACAGGCCGCTAGCCTGGACCGCTAAATCTTTGAGGTTGCGAGGCTTTTGCATTGCGCAAGTTTTCTTCCGCATCTCCATCTCGTGCAGGCCGGTCTAGTTTACCCAGGCCCCCCTCTCCCCCACGCTTCGTGGGGGAGAGGGGTTGGGGGTGAGGGG
>JBDNIG010000491.1:0-15630 GCA_041688415.1 Rhodopirellula sp.
AAAAAAGCAATGTCCCGCTTAATTTCTGGGATTCGTGTGAATTGGCATTCACGGTTCGCGGGCGTCCCGCCTGCATTCGCACAAAATGCGGGCGAGACGCCCGCGAACCATAGGAAGTGCTGAAATCACCCCAGCGATTAGGCGGGACATTGAAAAAAAGCGGGTCCTCCTGAGGGGGTGTGGGGGTCCGAAGCGGGTATTACTTCCGAACGTCTCTCGCTGGCACATGGTCAGGCGGCATGACCCCACCCCCACACCACAGGCCCGTCTCCCCGGCTGTTCGCGTGGGATTCCGGGGTTACTCGACCTCTTCATCGTCGACGTATGTGGCCGTCCACATCAATGTGCCATCCTCTCGCCAGCCACTGCCTACGCCGTTGCGTTGTCCGTTGACGTAAGGGACCTCCGTCTCCGTGTTGCCGTTCGGCCAAAAGCTTCGGTCCATTCCGTCCAATTTGCCGTTTTGATACGTGCCTTTCGTGAATTTACCGTTCTGAAAGTGCGATTCATGCGGCCCGTGGCTGATCCATCGTTTGCCGTCATCACCAAGACGCTGCACTCGCATCAACGATTCGTAGACTCCTTCTCCGGATCCCGTCGTCGGCAACCTAACGACGAGCAATCTCAGGTCACTACCGGGACGAGTGAACGCAAAATGATCCATCGCAGGCCGGTAACAATCACTGAGGTAGTCGGCGGGAGCGTCGAAAAACCACTCATCTCCCGCAAATGCAATCGTCTCAACGTCCGCTCGATCGACGGTCGATTCGACCGCTGTTGCACGCGTCGCACCGGAGTCACAGCCGACGACGCAGGCCAACAGTATAATGCACAAACAGTAACGTAACATCTATCCACTCCTCTTTTTGCGTGTGGGTTTCTTGGATTCGTAATCCGTTTTGCCTTCGGCGACCTGCCGCTGACCCTGTTGTACCTGCACACGCCGCGCCGCGTCAGAGGATTCTTGCTCGGCGTCCTCGAAATCCGTTGCTGTCAGCACACTCCGATTCGCCCGCAGTTCCGCCAACGTGTTGATGTATGGATTCGCGGCCTTGCGAGCATCAGGAAGGATCAGTCCTTTCGCGACCAAACACGCATCCCACATCTCTAGTTCCGAATCGTCAACCTGCGACTTCGCCGTGCGAAATTCGCCGTAATGCGATTGGCACAGCCCACGACGGATCACGCGGTCGGCCTTTCCGCATCGAATGCACCTTTCTCTCGGTTGTGTTCGCGTTTGGATGACCTAACGTGTCCAAGCGATTCGGAAGAATCGGTATTCTAAGACCATCGGGCTAACCACCCGGTTTGATTCGGTCGCGGTTGGTCCCGCGATCATTCCAAAGGGTAGGCGGATCGCTTCCGCCGCTGGACTCTGCCGTCGTCGTTTCCTATTCGACGACGACGGCCGGGTCCGCCCGGCAGCTAAGCGAATAGGAACCCTGACTTTGCAATCGTCAATTGAAGACCGCGTTATCCGATACCTGCGGAGCGTGTTACCGCGAACGCCCGCCCGACAGTTTGCGACACTCCAACAAGACTTTGAACGACTGCGCGACGTGGGCGAAATCTCGATGCGGTTGGTGGTGGATCCGGACCGGATACGTGGCGAAGGTGAACCGTCCGACCGTTTTGATTGTGGCGAGTCATGGAATTGGCTAGGTGGTGGTCGCACAACAATGACGACGTTTCCGTGGGGAGCCAATGCCCGCGAAATAGTTGGGACACCGTTTTACAGTGCGAGCGTTTTCGTTGGCGTCGCAGCAATCCGCACCGAAAAGGAACTCAACGAGTTACTGGAATCGTGCGAGCGAACGGTTGTTGAGAAAAGCAATAATTGGGACGACGAAAGCGCACAGAACAAGTGGATGGCCGTGGTTCCCGTGGAACCGATTAGCCACTACCGCCCGCCCGCTGACGACGCCTTTGACTTTGCCGACATCGCCGGCGATGCTTGCAAGGGCTTGCGTCTGTCGAGTTTGGACATCGGCGCAACGGAAAGCATCGACGGTCGCCGCCGTTGGCTTGGCGTCCTTCACCTGCTCGAATCATTTGATTTGATCCAAGGCATCGGCGAAGCCCACACAATCGACAACGAACAAGTGCATCGGATGATCGTTGCATCGTGCGAAGTCGCAAGCGGCGACATGGATGCGGACGGTCACGAACTCGCCATGCAATCTATCCGACGAAGCGGATTCACATACACCGTCAAAAGGTTCCTGCGTTCCTCTGCGTTGGCCGCTGGCGTCCTTCACGACATCGTGACGGGCGAACTGTCCGCCGATCCACGAACCGCGATCACGCCGCCGATCGGATTGAATCCCGATGATTGCTTTTCGGATTATCGCGGGTCCGGTCCAAGCTACGCCGATCCGTCACCGACGGGCGAACACCAAGCACCCGAGTCGGTCACCGCGTTCATTTGGGAATCACAAAAGTACCTGCGTTTGCAGGATGAAGAATCGGAAAAGTTGCGTGCAACCGATTGGGGTTTGTTGACCGACGACGAAGTGGCCCAGCGTTGGCAACAAGTGTTTGATTTGCAGGGGCAGCGTTGGCGGGTTCGTAATTCGTTGCAATCGTTGGTCGATGACGTGGCCGAAATCGTCGCCGGGTCCGGTGGGAATCCCGAGGCCGTGGTTGCGGTGGTGATGGCAACCGAACATGACGAAAGCCAATTTGCGGAGCGGTGGCAACAAGCAAGCCCAGTGCTACGGGCTGCGCGTCATCGACGCGGTGGTGGTGGTGACAAGTCGCCGCAATCTGAAAAGGTGAAGCCACAACGCAATTGGTCTGCAATGAAGGAAGCGACCAAAGACAATCTTTCGGAGCGTAAGGCTTGGCTGACTTGGCGCAAACAAAATCCCGATGGCGACATCCGAGACTACTGCAAAGCGAAACGCAAAGACTATAAAGCGACATGGAGAGCTATTCGAGCAGGCGACACATACGTTGCAAGAAACACTGTAACCGGATACCAAACCGATCCATGACGCTACCGTAACGTCATGGCGTTCGGATTTTCTTCGATCGTCCTTTGATGCGTTCGGCTTGTCTTTCACTTTCGCAGTACGTTTTTACGGAGTTTCCAAGTTACGGTAACGTTGGACGCCTACCAATAGGATTGCAATTACTCCCATCGCACCACCGCGACATCGTTGTCCGGTGGCGAGTTTCTAACTCTCGATGGAGTGTGCCACATGGCCGCATCAACCCCGATGCCCCAGACGTATCCGCCGCTGTTAACCAAGAAACAGACGGCAGAGTTTTACGCCACCACGACGCGGACGATTGACCGCTGGTTGCACGAAGGAACCTTGCCCGCTGACGCCAAAGTCATCATCGGTGGAAGTGTTCGTTTTCGCGCCGCCGTACTGATCGCTCACATCAACGGCAGCACCACCGACAACGCCGGGGGTGAAGTATGAGCGACGCCCAAAAGGCCCTCCGTCAATTCGTGGCCGTGTTCCGACGCATGTTATCGACCGGCCGCAAAGTCGCGTCCGAAGAAGCCGCCCGAGCGGTCAAGACGCCCGAGGGTTTCGACCGCCGCGCGTTCGGTCCTGTCGTCGCTTCGCTGGCAAAAGCTGGCGAGATCATCCCGGCCGGGTTCCGCACAAGCGAAATCGCCAAACATCATGCCGGTATCAAACGGCTTTGGGTTCTGGCGAGCCTTCACGAAAACGGGGGTGCGGTTCAATGAGGAAACCACACCCCCGAAGAAATGGTGACAGTGCGACCCGTCGCCCACATTATACCCGCCGGCCGTCAATCGAAGAACTCAAAACGGCTGCGATGGGACGATGGGCGGACATCTTTCACGATGCCGCTGGCGTCGCTCACGAACTACTTGATGGGCGTGGTCATACATGCCCGCGTTGCGGTGGTCGCGACCGTTTCGCCGCGTTCAAAGATGTTGCCCAGCGTGGTAGCGTTCAATGCCGGAACTGTTTCAACACCGATACCGATCCGCGACCCGGCGATGGTATCGCGACGTTGCGGTGGTTGTTGAATTGTGACACGGCAACGGCTTGTCAGTGGCTCGCTGGGTGGCTTGGTTTGGCCGACACGGTCACGGCACCCGAGCCGCCGCCGCTGCGTCGATCGGTGCCACTGCGAACACCTGCGAAACGTGACGGCCGTTTGGATCGCATCGCCGATCGCTGTCATCGTGGTATGAAGTCGTCATGGTGGTCACGGCTGCAAACCCGTTTGGGTTTGCCGGCTGCGGAGTTGATCCGTTTGCGTGTTGGTTGGTCCGCTCAATTGGGCGTGACGACGTGGCCGATGCTGGATCACGACGACACCGTGGTGGGCATCCGCACCCGCGACATGCAGACCGGCGAAAAGAAGTCGGTATCCGGTGGCACCGCCGGCGTGTTCGTCCCGGTGGATTTGCCGTCCGACGTGGATCGTCTTTTCATCCCCGAGGGACCGACCGACACGGCCGCGTTGTCGTCGATCGGTTTCGATTGCATCGGCCGGCCGTCGTGCAACGGTGCGGTCGCGATCACGACCAAACTTGTCAAACGATTGCACCCGAGCGAAGTCGTCATCGTTGCCGACGATGACGCCAACGGCGCGGGCAAGCGTGGTGCGGAATCGTTGGCCGTGGAATTGGTCACGGTTTGTAAGTCGGTGCGGATCATCTTTCCGCCCACTGGCACCAACGACGCCCGCGACTGGGTTCGTGGTGGTGCCACTGCTGACGACGTGTTGTCGGTGGTTCATGCCGCCCGTGTTCGATCCCTGACGCTTCGCAAGGAGGCCCAACAATGAGCGAATCTAATTTGAGTTTGACCGTGGCAAGCATTGCCCCCGACGGGTGCCACATCGTTGTCGTGACGCTTGGCGAAAAGGAAATCCACCGCGATGGACTTTTCGTTGATCGTGCGGACGACCGCCGCCGATTTATCGACGCGGTGGTCAAGAAGTTGCCCGCAATCGCAGACGATGCCGAAGTGTCGCCCGACGACATCGACGCCCAGTTGATCGCGTTGGCACAAAAGGCACCGCCGCCGATTGACTGGCAGGAACCCGAGCCGATTGCGCAACCAGACTTGCCCGCGTTCCCTGTCGATGCGTTGCCGCCCGTGCTGGCGAACTGGGTAGCCGAAGAATCCGAAGCGACACAAACGCCCGCCGACATGGCTGCGTTGTTGGCGTTGGCGGTTTGTGCCGCAACGCTCGCCAAACGTGTCACAGTGGGTGCATGGGCGGGTTGGTCCGAACCATGCAACCTGTACGTCGCCGCGATCTTGGATCCGGCAAACCGCAAGAGCGCCGTTTTCGCAGACGCGACCCGGCCGTTGCGTGAAGCCGAAACAAAGTTGCGAGACGATTCGGCCGAATCCGTGGCCGAAGAACTGAGCGATTACCGCCAAGCTGAAAAGCGATTGACGAAGCTGGAAAAGACCGCTGCCGAACACGCTGACGCTGGCAAACGCGACGAAGCCAAGGAAGAAGCCCACGAACTCGCCAAGCAGTTGGCGACGTGGGCGAAGCCCGAAGAACCGACGTTGATAGTTGACGATGCGACATCGGAAAAGCTGGCAATTTTGATGCAGGCCAACGGCGAACGGCTGGCGAGTATGTCGGCGGAAGGTGGCGTTTTCGATTTGATGGCGGGCAAGTATTCCAGCGGTGCCACGGACATCAACGTCTACCTGATGGGGCACAGTGGCGACGCGATTTCGGTTCATCGTGTGATGCGTGGTCCGGTCAAACTGGATTCACCCGCGCTCACGATGGCACTGGCGATACAGCCCGAGGTAATTCGGGGCATCGCACAGACGCCCGCTTTCCGTGGCCGTGGTCTGCTTGGTCGATTCCTGTACGCGATCCCAAAATCGTGGATCGGTCGCCGCAAGGTCGCAACGTCACCGGTATCTGACGTGGTGGCGCTGGCGTACTCGCACACCGTGAAGTCGCTGGCGCGAATTGATCCGGACGAAGATGGTCGCCCGCACCGCATCAAACTGTCCGACGAAGCAGTGGTGGCGTTCAAAGCGTTTTGCGAGTCGATCGAAACTGAGTTGGGTTCGGGTTCACTCGAAGCGATGAAAGACTGGGGCGGGAAGTTGGCGGGGGCTGCCCTGCGAATCGCTGCAATCATTCATTGTGCCGGTATCGGCAATGAAAATAGCTTGAATCACGACATCGACGGGGCAACGATCGAAGCCGCCCAGCGAATCGCACGGTGGTCAATCCCGCACGCCGCCGCCGCGTTGGATTTGCTGGCAGCATCCGAGGACGAAGCCCGCGACGATGCCGAGTATCTATTGCGGTGGCTGCGAAATAATCGACCGACCGGCCCGCCATTGTCACCATTGTCACCGGGTTCTAGTGAATCCGAAACGGAAAGGGTAAAGGTGAAACTATGACGGTGGAAACCTTGCTCGCTGATTTATCGGCCCGTGGCGTTGTCGTCACGGTGGCCGGCGATTCGATCGAATTGGACGCCCCCGCTGGCGTCCTGACCGACGACGACGTGGGCGCGTTGCGGGAATCCAAGCCGGACATCATCCGGCGGTTAAGACTCGCAGAGGGGTTGCCCATTGATGACGACGCGGCGCGTTTGCTGGCGATGGATGAAGTGGACCCGGCCGACGTGCCGACCTGTACGTCGTGCGGGCGATTATGCGACGTGCAAACACTCGATGACGCTTGGCACTGTACGCAGGGCGATCCGCTCGCAGAGGCACGACAACAACGAACCCAAAGATTGCTGCGCCGTGCCGCCGCAATCCGTTACACTCACAAACGCAACGGCTAGGCTGATCCCCGAAAACCGGACTTCATCATCCGGCCCGCCGTTGCTCTTTCACCCTTTGATGAAATTCGTGGAGATGAACACGATGGCAACGATTGTCCAAAAGAAGAACAAGACCATTGAAATCCGTTTCACGGATGCCAATGGCAAACCGCAAAGCATCTACCCCGGCAAGATCGCTAAGCGTGCCGCCGAAGCCATCGGCAGCAAGATTGACCACATAGTCGGTCGGCAGATTGTCGGTGCCGAGCCTGACCACGAAGTCGCCCAGTGGCTCGCCAGGTTGGCGGAAACGTCCGGCAAGCTGTACGCCAAACTGGTCAGAAAAGGACTCGCAGCACCGCTGCAAGTCGCGGAGCCGGAACTCGAACCGGAGTTGGCACCGACGATTCGCCAGTGGTGTGACGACTACATCGACGATCACCCCGGTTCACCGCGAACGATCGAATTGTTGACCGTCACTGCGCGGAGCCTTTGCCGCAAGTTTGGCGATGATAAGCGTATCGACACGTTCAACGCCGGCGATGCTGAAACCTATCGCAAGTGGCTGCAATCCAACGGCAACGAGCGCAAGAAGTACGAAACCGGACTCGCACAAAACACGGTGCGACGAACGATCGGAAGATGCAAGCAGTTTTTCGGATCGGCCATCAAGCATGAACTACTAACCCGCAATCCGTTTGAGGGCGAAGCATCGGCCGTCACTGGCAACGCCGATCGGTTGGTCATGGTGCCATCGGATTGGATCGAAGCGTGCATCCGCAAAGCCCCCTGCGAAGATTGGCGGATCATGCTGGCATTTGCCCGATACGCGGGGATGCGTTCGCACGAAACGCGAATCCAAAAATGGGCGGACATCGACATAGCAAACAACACGATGATCGTGCGGAGCAACAAGACGCCGCCAATTCGCCGCTGTCCGATCTTTCCCGAGCTGCGCCCGCACCTGTTGCGCGCCAAGGAGTACGCGCTCGAGGGTGCGGAATTGGTGGTCACCCGTTACGACGCCGCCGCCAACATTCTGACGACGCTGGAAAAGATCGTCACCCGAGCCGGTTTGGTGCCGTGGGAAAAGCCGATGCAGAACCTACGGGCGACGCGGGAAACCGAATTGCTCGCCCACTATCCCGCTAAGGACGTGACAAGCTGGCTTGGCAATTCGCCGGATGTGGCGAACAAGCACTACGCGATGACGATGCAGGCGAGTTTCGACCGTGCTGTCATCGACGGTGCCAAGATCGTGGGCGTGACGACGACGCCCCCGGCAGCCCCGAAGCCAGCATCCGAAACCGCACCACAAAAAGCACCACGAAATCCACCACAGACGGTGCAGGCTAAGGGCAGAAATCCCGAGACACAAAAAAAGCCGATGGAACAAAACCCCGTAAATAACTGGGTTTGTCTCGCATCGGCTTGCGGTGACCTAGCCACTATGCTCCCCGAGACGACGCCCAACGCAACTTTTCAGGTTTCATTTCAACATGCCGTTTTCTCGGGAAACGACAGGCCTCCGCAGCGTGATCGGCTGATCCAGGTTAACAAAACATGTTCGCAAAAACGAAGTCCGAGAAAAATCATACAGAGGGCACGGCGGACCGAGGCTTTGTTGTCGGAGGAGCGATTGAGTATGCGTCAGGCCGCTGGGCGACTCGATGTTTCGGTGGCAACCGTCTGCAACCAAGCCGCCTACCTCCGTCGGCTTCCAGATGTCTTTGTTACGTGGCTGGAATCGGGAGACGCCGAGCAGTACGGAGATATTTTGCTGGAGCGACGGCTTCGGAGGATCGTTACGCTAGATGGCGAGGAGCAAACCGAAGAGCTCATTGAACTCCTTGCGCTGTGTCGTCGAGTAACTCACCGCAAATCGCAAACGGCCGGAATCCTAAATCTAGAGCAAGTTTTAGTGGAAATGCGGAGACAGTCGATCTAATTTCGCCAACGTCAGCGTTCGGCACACCGACTTTGAATCGGCACAGTTGACCGTGCGAGTCGCGGTCGACGTCGTGGCCATGTGCAAAAGAAGTCCACTTCCAATCTCGCCCAAGATCAGCGGAGTTCAATTTCATCTTGTCAACGTGTTTTGCGAAGCAGATCGCGAAAGTTATGAAGAGCCGGATCGATCGTCGGGTGAATCGACCGAAGCGACGCTCGTCAGCAACCGTCGGATCGTGGCAATCAACTGGGCCTTCAGACAACATGTCATTGAACATCATTTGGCAGCTTTGGATGCAGTCTTGCCTTCAGGCTGTTTGGGTTGCCATGGGTTCTTCTCCGGGAATCGGGCGGGCGGCTAAGTCGCCGTCAGAGAATGGAATGCAATTTGCATACCCACTAGGGTATAATACCGTCATGGGGTATGATGCCACTTGTCAAAATAACAGCCGAAGGAGCCCTCATGGACCACATTCAAAACCGAAACTCTCTAACCGTTGCCGAGTCGTCTACGAAGATCGACCCAGTTTGCGGGATGACCGTACCCTCTGACAGTCCCCGATCTGACGAGCACGCCGGGGAAACGTACGTTTTCTGCAGCGATGCTTGCTTGGCGACGTTTGAAGCCGACCCCGTGGCAGTGCTCGCCGCGCGAGCTAAGAAAGAGGAGGAGAAGAAGAAAGAGGGGAAGACAGGGAGAGAGGGAGATGGGGAGCACTCTTGCTGTGGTGGGAACGGTAGTTCATCGACCAAATCAGGCGACCATCTCCCGGGCTCGTCCTCTCCCAACTCCCAATCTATCTACACCTGTCCCATGCACCCTGAGGTCGAGCAGGTCGGGCCGGGGGACTGTCCGATTTGTGGGATGGATTTGGAGCCGAAGACTGTTTCGATGGACACGTCTGACGAGGACGAGCAGTACGCTGACATGAAACGACGGTTTTGGGTGGGGGTCGTGCTGTCGGTGCCGTTGTTAGTGATCGCGATGGGGCCGATGGTCGGGTTGCATGTTGCCGATTGGATGTCCAGCACGGCGTTTGGTTGGTTGCAGTTTGCGCTCGCAACGCCCGTCGTGTTCTGGTGTGGCTGGCCGCTTTTGGCGCGTGGGGTAAAGTCGTTTCGCAGTATGAACCTCAACATGTTCTCGTTAATTGCAGTGGGGACTCTGGCGGCTTACCTATTCAGCTTGGTCGTTGTGCTGGTTCCGGCCGCGATTCCAGAAGCGTTTTTCGAAAACGGCGTTCCGCCTCTGTATTTTGAAGCTGCAGCCGTCATCATTACGCTGGTGTTGCTTGGACAAGTGCTTGAACTGCGAGCGCGCCAACAAACCGGTGGCGCGATTCGTGAACTGATGCAACTGACACCTGAGACGGCTCATCGGATTAGCGACGATGGGGAAGAAGAAGTATCACTGGATGCGGTTCACAAAGGCGATCGCTTGCGAGTCCGCCCCGGTGAGAAAGTTCCGGTCGATGGTCGCGTGCTCAGTGGATCCAGTAGCGTTGACGAGTCGATGCTGACCGGAGAGCCGATGCCGGTGAAGAAATCCGAAGGTGACGATGTCACTGGTGGAACCCTGAATCAAACGGGCGCCTTGGTGATGGAAGCGGTTGGGGTCGGCGGCGATACCGTGCTGAGCCGTATCGTGCAGATGGTCGCAGATGCTCAGCGAAGCCGCGCTCCGATTCAAAAACTGGTCGATGTAGTCGCTCAGTACTTTGTTCCTGCTGTGATCGTGTGCTCGATTGCCGCCTTCATCGGCTGGGCTGTCTTCGGCCCTGAACCGCAACTCGCCCATGCGTTTGTCGCTGCTGTTGCGGTTCTGATCATTGCTTGCCCGTGCGCATTGGGTTTGGCGACGCCGATGTCGGTAATGGTCGGGGTTGGGCGAGGTGCCAGGGAAGGAGTGCTGATTAAGAACGCCGAGGTTCTGGAGATCATGGAGAAGGTTGATACCGTCGTGGTTGACAAAACTGGAACACTGACACAGGGAAGGCCGGAAGTGACGGCCATCGAAGTCTTTGGTGATTGGAACGAAACTGAGATATTGAAACTCGCTGCCGCGGTGGAGACGCACAGCGAGCATCCGTTGGCGCGCGCGGTTATGCGACGTGCGAAAGATGATGGCGTCAACACCACTGAAGCGGCTGATTTCGACAGCATCACAGGCGGTGGGGTACAAGGGACGGTGGATGGTCGCCAAGTCATGATTGGCAAAGCGGATCTGTTGGATGATCAAAAAGTGGACGGCGTGAATGCCGGACGTGAACGAGCAAATGTTCATCAGTCCGAAGGTGCGACAGTCATCTTCGTCGCGGTTGATGGGACGCTGGCCGCGATCCTGGCGATCACCGATCCGGTCAAGGAGTCGACACCGGCGGCTTTGAAGACGCTTCACGAACTGGGTTTGCGTGTCATCATGTTGACGGGCGATGCCGAGCCGACGGCGAAGGCAGTCGCCGCAAAGTTGGGCATTGATGAGTTCCACGCCGGTGTCTCGCCTCAAGACAAGCACGACTTTGTGCGCAAGTTGAAAAGCGACGGTAAGACGGTTGCCATGGCGGGCGATGGAATCAACGACGCGCCCGCACTCGCTGAGGCAAACGTGGGTATTGCAATGGGAACAGGTACCGGAGTCGCGATCGAATCGGCGGGCGTAACGTTGGTCGGTGGTGACTTGCGAGGTGTTGCGGCGGCAGCCAACTTGAGTCGCAAAACGATGAGCAATATTCGCCAGAACCTGTTTTTCGCGTTTATCTACAACACACTCGGAATTCCGGTGGCAGCAGGACTGCTGTATCCATTCTTTGGAATCCTGCTAAGCCCGATGATTGCTGCTGCAGCGATGAGTTTGAGCAGCGTATCGGTGATCGCCAATGCGTTGCGGTTGAGAAGTGCGAAGCTTAGCTAAAGGTTTGAGTTTTCAATTTGAAAGTGGATCAATCGCGAACTAAACTGAATTACCCGGCATGGGTATATGGTCGGATGAATTAGACAGCGGTTTTTACAACAGACATCACTTTTCAACCCGAAGACAAGCATCATGAGCGCTACCGAAGACCGTCGCAAATTTCTGAAAGTCGGCGGGATCGCCGCAGCCATGGGGTTGGCTGGAAACGTTGCCGCCCAAGAAGGCAATGGCCCAACCACTATGCCCAATGATCCAGACGCTCCGCTGCCGATCGGGAACGCCTCGGCGGAGCCAAACATTCCCGCTGGATCAGACGCCCAGGCCGAGATCGACGGATTCAGCCGCTTCAAACCGTCTCGCGGGAACGACTCTGAATCTGATTTTTACCTCGGCAAGAAGATGCCAGGCTTTCGCCCCGCGTCGGCTGGCCCGGCTCCGTTTGAGGCTCCGGATTTGGAAAAATTGCCTTGGAAAATGGTCAACGGAGCAAAAGAGTTCCACCTCGTTCCGCAAGCGGTTGAGCGTGAGTTCCTGCCGGGCTATTACATGAACGTCTACGGCTACAATGGAAGTATGCCGGGGCCGACGATTGAAGTAACTCAAGGAGATCGGGTTCGAATCGTCGTGACAAATGAGTTGCCCGAAGACACGT
Organism: Rhodopirellula sp.; assembly: GCA_041688415.1. GTDB lineage: Bacteria > Planctomycetota > Planctomycetia > Pirellulales > Pirellulaceae > Rhodopirellula. The sequence goes on from JBDNIG010000491.1 coordinate 12,271, forward strand.
TCACGCACTGGCACGGGTTCGAGCTGCCGGTTCAGTACGACGGTGCGGCGACACTGACTCAGAACCCGATCAAGCCGGGTGAAACCATGGTGTATGAATTCGACGTGCATGAGGAAGGTACCTTCTTTTATCATTCGCATGTCGCGATGCAGGAAGCGTTTGGTAGTGTGGGTTGGTTTATCGTTCATCCGAAGAAGGTCTACGACCCACCGGTCGATCGAGACTTCGGCCTGATCTTTCAGAACTTCTTTATCGAACCGGCGCAGACGATCGCTGATAGTTGGAGGATGGACTGGAACTGGCACACCATCAACGGACGCAGTGGCCCCTTGACCACCCCCTTGGTTTGCAAACATGGAGAACGAGTTCGAGTGCGATTGATGAACTTCTCGCCAATGCAACACCATCCAATCCATTTGCATGGTCATACCTACTGGGAAACCGGGCATGAAGGTGCTCGCACACCAAGCAGTGCCTGGGTGCCTCGAAATACGTCGCTTGTGGGCGTCGCTCAAGCAACGGATTTCGAGTTCATCGCCAATAACCCCGGCGACTGGATATTCCATTGTCACATGGTTCACCACATGATGAACCACATGACTCGTCAGGTCGGTCCGCGTATCCGAAAAGATGTCAGCGTTGACCGCTACATGCACAACACTTCGACGCGGCCAGCGGTCGATTTCACCCGCAACGATCCAGGTTTTGAGACGCCAGGCTATCCGCAAAAGATGCTTGGTATGGAACGGATGATGCCGCAAATGGAAACATTGTGGAACCGCCGCGAAGTCCGCGGAATGCGGGCCGATTACCCGATGGCGGTGAAGGGCTTGATGACGGTGATGCGTGTTTTGCCCGACGACCTGTATCGATTAGTGATGGAAAGCGACGAACCGGTCGAGAGAGGGGCAGTGTTCGCTGAAATTGTGCGTCGATTCGGCGATCCCGAACGGTACAAGGCAGCGCCGGGAATGATGGGAATGAAGCCCGGCATGAAGATGGAGATGTGAACGGGATGTAGTTGAGTGCCGCGATGGGCGCTTTGTCGAAGGTCTCGCAATTGCTGCTCGCCGATCACGTTAAGAAAGTTTGAGCGACGTTGGCCGACTTGGGCAAGCTTTTTGAAAAGTACGCAGCTACGAAGTAGCGTGGGAGTTGGGAGACAAGGAGACAAGGAGACGCTAACTATCTCCGTGTCTCCCCCTCTCCTTGTCTCCCCCTCTCCGTGTCTCCCCCTCTTCCCTACCTCGGTTTCGCCACGGCCGAGATGTGTCCCGGAGGTTCGGGGCCAGTCGGAGCGGTGAGCCCGCCGGTTAGCAGGTATCCGGAGATCAGCGTTTCGTTGCTTCGCCACGCAACCAGATGGTTGACATACAATGCTTGCTGTTGGTAAAGCTTCATCTGGCTTACAAGTACCTCCGGCCAGTCAACGCGATCTTCTTTATACGCATCAAGCAGAAGTTCGTAAGCCAGCCTTGATTCCGGCACAATGACTTCTTGATAGCTACGTACGTTTTGAACGGCGGTGAGGTACTGCTGATAGACGCGAGCAAGATCGCGCTGAAGCATGAACTCGATTCGCGAAATTTCGCCGCGTTGTCGAACGACGTCCGATTCGGCTTGACGAATCGTGCCTTGGTTCCAGTCCCAAAGGGGAATATCGAGCTGTAGACCGGTGCTATGGGTCGTGTCCTGCGCTTCAAAATTGCGTCCCAATCCGTAGGTGACAACGATATCCGGAATTGGTTCAACCGTCTCACGTTTGACTTCAATTTCATCAGCGGAGAGTTTCGCACGAGCCCCTAGGATTTGCGGGCTGTCGGTTACCAAACGATCCAGCGCTTCGTTGAAATCAATCGGATTGACGACGCCGTCTAACGATCCAACGATCGGAGTCGGTTGCATTCTTACTCCGGCGATCGAAATCAGTTCCCACCAGTTTGCATTGAACTGATTGCGGGCCATCATCAAGCCAAGTCTCGCTTTTTGAAGCATGACGTTCGCATCATGCAACGCGGCTCGATTTGCTTGCCCTTCGTTGTAAAGCTCACGGGCGGTGACCACGCCGTCCTCAGCATTCTTCAATATGTCTTCATGAATTTGAACCAATTGTTGTTGGCCAAGCGTTCGCCAATACTGCATGCGGAGGTCATTGAGGACTTGATATTCCTGTTCCAGTGCTCGCCACTGAGAAGTCCGGCCTAGTTGAAGAAACTTTGCCCGGCTAAGTTGGAGCTTGCGACCAGTCACGATCCGCTGCGAAACTTGCATCCCTTGCCATTCACCGGCAGTGCCCTCCACACCCACTTGTTCGCCGACATAACGAACGTTCGGGTTGGGAACCAAACCGGCTTGGACCGCCTTGCCGAGTTCGGCTTGAATCTGAGCTTGGGCCTGTGCAAGCGTGGGGTTTCGGCTGCACGCCATCGCTTCGATCGCGTCGAGTGTCAGCTCGGCTTCTCCCGATAAAAACATCTCTTCAGTCAGTGACTGAGGCACTGGCGGAACCGGTGGCGGCTCGGTGAATTTTTTACCGACGCGAGGCCGCAAGTCTTGTGGCGATGTTCTCGGTGATGGATTGTTGACATTGGCACCGTCCGATTCGATCATTTGCGAATCGGTGATCGGTTGTTGCGCGAACGCCGTTGCGGTGGCCAGCAGCAGCGAAGTCGATGCGAGAATTCGCCCGACACGTTTGATCGAATTCATGATAAAGTTCCGTCTGGGTTGATCCAGCAGTGTCCAGTTCGCTGGCGGCAATCATTGCCTGGGGTTGAATTGATGTCAGTGACGCTTTCGATACTGTTCTACTGTTGGATGGCTTCCACGATCGCTTTCTTTCGCGTCACCATCTTGAAAGCGTGCTGGTACCAGTGCGTGGTTACTGCGTCGTTGATCGGAGGAGACATCGATAGAACCGGATCGTCATCACACGGATTGGTGCCGTAGTAGATTCGCTCGGTGCAGCCGTAGAAATCAGGGCCGGTGCAGTGAATGATGGGTCGCGGATTGCATCCGTTTCCACGTTTCGGCAACGGTTCAAAGGCAAATTGGCTGCCGGTGGCCAGTGGCAGGATGCCGCTCGGGTTCGTCATGCTAGCGGGCTTTTCCGTCCCACCGCTGTGACGTGGAGACTTCGAGCCGGTCATGGGAGCACCGGTGGGTTGCTGAAGCATGTCAGACATACTCATTATTTGTGACACTTCAGGGGCGGCAAGTGTCACCGACTGGGGCATGCCGAGCGGCATCGGCTGCTGTGCCGACGCCACGCCACCGCTTGCAATCAGCAAGAGCGTCGCGATCATCGATCGTAAAATGTTATAAAGCACAGTGGGTTCTCCGTCAGTGAAAGTTTGTTAG
>JBDNIG010000492.1:0-6567 GCA_041688415.1 Rhodopirellula sp.
CAACTTCGGCACTTCATCATCGGCCCTCGGATTCCCCGGTGCTCCCAAATCGATGAGCGTAATGCAGTCATTTCTTCGCAGAACTCAACGACTCGGAACCAGTCCGGTTCGTTGCCCCAGAAGTTTTTAGTTCCGTGAGCATTTCCGGAAACCAAGCCCTTTGAGCGTCACCCGATGGCATTGAATGTGCATCCTTCCAAGTCGTAGCGTTTGGGATCAGCGGGCGGCGGGAGTTGGCGTTGCCATCACCGGGAAGCCCAGTCCGCCGCTCCCTTAAATCCCATTGTTACCCGACAGTTCACATGTGCATAGGTAGAGAGCCGAAGTCAGACGTGTCGGTTTTGAGGTATCGGGATGGCACAACCGTGACCGCACAGACGGCCTGGAGATGGCAGTCGAAAAGGGGACCACTTGAGGGTTTCTGTTAAGCGGTTCAGTTTTCGTTCTTTTGAATTCTCTTTCCGATCTACTTGCTCGTTCGCTGGCCGCCTTGGAGGCGGTAGCTGTCACCTTCGATCGAAAGCACTTCGATCCGATGAGTGAGCCGATCCAGCAGTGCCCCAGTCAGGCGTTCATCGCCTGCGAATGTTTCAGCCCAGCTGCCGAATGGTAAGTTTGTCGTCACAACCAAGCTGACTTGTTCATAGCACAAGCTGAAAAACTCAATAAATATTCGGCAAGCAACGCACCGCCAGCGACCCTAAAGACGGATTTCGACTCACGGCGAAGTTGATTGTCGAGGCCGAGAGTCGATTGTTGCTGTTGTTGCAGGTTAAAAGCTGAGGTCGCTCCACGACTTCAAAAACCGGAAATCCGAACACTCGTCACGTTTTTATGGCGAAATCGACGCAAGTCCGTCCAACGCAGGCCTCACTCAATCGGGCCAGTCGCGTTCGTCCAGTCGCGGGTGTCGGTGAGCCAGTTGGCGGGCCAGTTTTGGTAGCAGACGGGGCGGACGAAGCGACGCAGGCTGGCGTATCCGACCGACGTGCTGTTGCCATCCAGGCTCGCTGGGTATGGCCCGCCATGCTGCGTCGCGGGGCCAATTTCCATGCCGGTGGGCCACCCGTTGTGAATGATCCGTCCAGCAAACTGTTCGGCGATTGGCAGCCAGTCGGAAGTGAAGTCGGCATCACCTTCGCTCGCCTGCAATGTTGTTGTCAGTGAGCCCGTGAATTGCCGGGCGACGGCGAGCATCTCCTCTTCGTCGTGGCAGCGGACCAATAGCGACACCGGGCCAAAGGTTTCGCAGTGCAGCAATCCGTCTCGGCGTAACTCTTGGTTGCCAATCGCGGTGGCGGCATCGGTGGCGAACCAATGCGGGCCGCGATGCCAAGGACCGTCTCCTTCGCTCCCCCGTCCGCCGTCATAAAGCGTTCGCACACGGCGCGTTGAACGGAAATTGGCGATGCCCTGGTCGAAGGCCTCGGCAATCGACCCGCTCAGTAGCGGTAGCGGTGATTGCTGCGACATCATCCGGACGACTTGCTCGACGAACGAGCCACTCTGTCGGTCGAGCATCACCATCACGCCCGGTTTGGTACACATGTGACCGTTGCCGAACCGGAGCGACTCAGCAAACTCCTTCGCAATCGCCTCGCCGCGATTTTCGATCGCCTCAGCGGCTAAGAAGACGGGATTCGTACTCCCCAGCTCGGCAAAGATTGGGATCGGTTGCGGGCGTTGCAGGATCGCTTCGGCGAGGGCGCGGCCACCGCCGGGACTGCCCGTGAAGCCGACCGCCGCGATCGCGGGATGCTCGACGAGTCGCCGCGAGGTTTCGGGGCGACGGCCGTGCACGAGTGCGAAGGTGCCCGCGGGGAAATCGAGTTCTTTCACCGCGTCGATGGCGACTTCGCCGAGTAGCTCGCAAGTACCCGGGTGCGACGGGTGCGACTTGACGATCACGGGGCAGCCGACGGCGATCGCGGCAACGAAATCGTTGCCGAGGACGGAGATCGCTAATGGAAAGTTGGCGGCACCGAACACCGCGACGGGCCCGACCGGTACGAGGCGCCGCCGCATCTCCGGTCGCGGGCGGACGACGCCGGGTTCGGGCGAACGGTCGGGATCAGCGGGGTCAATCTGCCGTTGGTCCCACCAGGATTGCCGCGCCAGTTCGGCGAACAAATGCAATTGATCGCTAGCGCGCCGGAATTCGCCGATCACGCGGTCGGGCAAATATCCCGTTTCGAGCACGCAGCGCTCGACAATTTCCCGTTCGCGCTCGTTCATCAGCTCAGCGACGCGATCGAGTAGTTCGCCGCGACGCCCCGGTGAACAATCAGCGAGCCACCGCGATGCGTCCGCTGCGGCATCGGCGGCGGCATTGATCTCCGCGACGCTCGCTTCCGAAAAACCGGGCGAAACCGGCTCGCCCGTGGCCGCGTTGAAGGCGTGAAAGAGGTCCGTATCGTGGGGTTTTTCAATCATTGCTTGCTCGTTCGACGGGGAAAACGGATAGCGGACAGGAAGACTGGAAGACATTGCGGCCAAACGCTGCTAAACTCAGGCCAATAGGCTAGCTTTTGACATTCTATGAAGGAAACCAACCAGTGACTGCGGATTTATTCGGTGCACGCGAACAGTTCGAAACCGGCTCGGGCAAAGCGGCCCTGTATCGATTGGAAACGTTGCAGAAACAGGGCTTGGGACAGATCGACCGGCTGCCGTTTTCGATTCGCGTGTTGCTCGAAGCCGTGCTGCGAAATTGTGACGATTTTCAAATCTCACAGGATGACGTCAAAAACTTGGCCGGCTGGCAAGCCACCGACGTGGCTCCGCACGAAGTGCCGTTCAAACCCTACCGCGTCGTCCTGCAGGATTTCACCGGCGTGCCCGCCGTCGTCGACCTCGCCGCGATGCGTTCGGCGATGCAGCGAATCGGTGGCGATCCGAACAAGATCAACCCGCTGATCCCCGTCGACCTCGTCATTGATCACTCCGTCCAAGTCGACTTTTTCGGCAGCGAGGGAGCGTTGATCCGCAACGTCGAGATGGAATTTGAGCGGAACAAGGAGCGTTATGAGTTCTTGCGGTGGGGCCAAAATGCGTTTGATAACTTCTCCGTCGTGCCGCCCAACGTCGGCATCGTCCACCAAGTCAACCTCGAATATCTCGCCCGCGTGGTCGCGATTTCCAAGGATGAACACGGCCCCGTCGCCGTGCCCGATACCTTGGTTGGCACCGATTCGCACACGACCATGATCAATGGGCTCGGTGTGTTGGGATGGGGCGTCGGCGGAATCGAGGCCGAAGCCAATATGCTCGGCCAACCACTATACATGCTGATGCCCGAAGTCATCGGTTTTGAATTGACCGGCGAAATCCCCGCCGGAGCGACCGCGACGGACATGGTGCTGCGAGTCGTCGAAATTCTCCGCAACGAAGGTGTCGTCGGCAAGTTCGTCGAGTTCTTCGGCACGGGCATGAACGCGATGAGTGTTGCCGACCGGGCGACGATCGCGAACATGGCGCCCGAGTACGGAGCCACGATGGGATTCTTCCCCGTCGACGACGTCACGCTCACGTACTTGCGACAAACCGGACGCAGCAAGCAGAACGTGGAACTGGTCGAGCGGTACTGCAAGGAACAAGGCCTGTTCCGCGTCGATGATGGTCCCGAGCTCAACTACACCAAGACTCTCTCGCTCGATTTGTCGACCGTCGTGCCCAGCATGGCGGGTCCGAAACGCCCGCAAGATCGCATCGCACTGTCGGACATGAAGAGCGAGTTCGTCAAATCGCTCACCGCCCCGGTCGGCAAGTCCGGATTCGGTTTGTCACCAGCGGCGGTGAAACAATCGAGCAAGGTGTCCGACAACGGGGACACCAGCGAGATCACTCACGGTGCGGTCGTGATCGCCGCGATCACATCCTGCACCAACACATCGAACCCATCCGTCATGGTCGGTGCGGGATTGGTTGCCAAACGAGCGGCCGAGCGGGGTTTGAAGGTCGCCTCGCACGTCAAGACATCACTGGCACCTGGTTCGCGCGTCGTCACGGATTATCTCAATCGCGCCGGCCTGACTGAGGCGCTCGATCAACTCGGTTTCAATACGGTCGGCTATGGATGCACGACCTGCATCGGCAACTCCGGACCGCTGCCCGAACCGGTTGCCAATGCGATCAAGGAGGGTGATTTGGTCGCCTCGGCGGTGCTCAGTGGTAACCGCAACTTTGAAGGCCGCGTCAATCCGATGACGCGTGCCAATTATCTGGCCAGCCCCCCGCTCGTCGTTGCCTACGCTTTGGCGGGGACCACGGACATTGACCTCGTCACCGAACCGCTCGGCCAGGACGGCGAAGGCCAGGACGTTTTCCTGAGTGAGATCTGGCCGACGGCGGACGAAATTCGCGAAACCATCGCGGCCTGCATCCAGCCGGAAATGTTCACCAAGGAATACGACGCGGCCGTCAAGGGCAACGAACTGTGGAACGCAATCGACATCGCCCAAGGTGCCTTGTATCCATGGCGTGAGGAGAGCACCTATATTCACCACCCACCGTTACTCGATGGGGTCACCGGCGAGGCTGTCCCCGATATCGGTCCAATCACCGGTGCCCGCGTGCTGGCGTTGCTCAGTGATTCGGTCACGACCGACCACATTTCTCCCGCCGGTGCGATTGCCTCCGATGGGCCTGCCGGACGATATCTGCAGGAGAATGGCGTGCCGGTGCGTGAGTTCAACTCATTCGGTTCACGGCGTGGTAACGACCGCGTGATGGTGCGTGGCACGTTCGCCAACATTCGCATTCGCAATCAACTCGCCCCCGGCACCGAAGGCGGTGTGACGCGTTACCTGCCGACCGATGAGGTCATGAGCATTTACGACGCGTCGATGAAATACCAAGCCGACAAGGTGCCATTGGTCGTGTTGGCGGGTACGGAGTACGGCACCGGCAGCAGCCGCGACTGGGCCGCCAAGGGCACCATGATGTTGGGCGTCAAAGCCGTCATCGCAGCGAGCTTTGAGCGGATTCACCGCAGTAACTTGGTCGGTATGGGCGTGTTGCCCCTCGAATTTGCCAACGATGCGACGTGGGAATCTCTGGAACTGACCGGGGAAGAAACGTTCGATATCGTGGAGCTGTCCAACGATCTCGCACCGCGTTCCTTGATCAATGTGATCGCCACGAGCCCGGATGGCAAAAAGATCGAGTTCCCATGCCGTGTCCGCATCGACACGCCCGTGGAACTGCAGTACTACCGCAACGGCGGCATCCTGCCGACGGTGCTGCGAAACCTGCGTGGATGAAACATCCCATTGAATTCATGAACGGAATTTCGATCCGAGCATTGCTCGTCCCACTGTGGGAGAAGGTGCGTAACAGTTATTGGTTCGTTCCCTCGTTGATGGCGATCGGCGCGATCGTTTTGGCGTTAGTCACCACGGCCATTGACAGCCGCATCGGGTCGGACTGGATGAACGACATCGATTGGCTCAACGCGAACCAGCCCGCCGGCGCGCGGGCGGTGTTGTCGACCGTGGCCGGATCGATGATCACCGTGGCCGGTGTGACATTCTCGATGACGATCCTCTCGATCTCTCAGGCTACGACGCAGGTCGGTCCGCGGCTGCTCAAAAACTTCATGGCCGACAAGGCCAATCAGTTCACGTTGGGCGTGTTTATCTCCACATTTCTGTACTGCCTGATGGTGCTGCGGACGGTTCGCAATGCGGAATCACTGCCACCGGGCGTTGAAAGTGGAATGGACTTGTCGTCCGCGTTTGTGCCGCATATATCGGTTATTGTGGGCGTGTTGATGGCGATCGCGAGTGTCGGGGTGTTGATCTTTTATATTCATCACATCCCTGAAACCATTCATGTTTCCAATATCATTGCGAAAGTTGGCAGGCAACTTGATCGCGGGATCGACGGACAGTTTCCCGCGCGCGTCGGCGACCCCAAGGACATGGATTCCGATGACGAGCGAATAGCGTTGTTGCCGCCAATGTTCGATGAATCCGCCGCTCAGGTCTGTTCCAAGGGAACTGGATATCTGCAGTACATTGATGGCAGTGGACTGATCGTAATCGCTCAGGAGAACGACCTCGTCTTGCATGTGCAGCCCAGCCCCGGCGATTTTATCACGCGGTCAACCGTGCTCGTGCTCGCGTCGCCCCGTGATCGCATCGATGACGACCTGGAGCGAGAACTGGCGTCCATGTTCGTCAGCGGTTCTCAACGCTCATCGACTCAAGATCTGCGGTTCCTGATCAATCAGCTCGTCGAGGTCGCCATCCGGGCATTGTCACCTGGCGTCAATGATCCGTTCACGGCGATCAGTTGCATGCAGTGGCTGCAATCGGCACTCGAAACCCTGGCGGATCGGGAACTTCCCGCCTCTGCCCGCTACGACGAAGAGGGGGAACTGCGGATGGTTGCCGCGCCAGTCACGTTCGCCGCATTCGCCTCGCTCGTATTCGACCAACTCCGCCCCTACGTGGCGACTGACCGCAACGCCTCGGTCTCGATGGTGGAAATGCTCGGCAACCTGACCGCGCAGGTAACCAGCCCGAATGATCGTCGACTGCTCGCCCGGCACGCCTGTGCACTCCG